>CAYXMJ010000154.1:0-7317 GCA_964465915.1 uncultured Acidimicrobiaceae bacterium | reverse complement strand
TACGGGCCAAGGGTCCCTAGTGGGATCTGATCTGCCCGCTCATGATGGAGTCACGCCACGATGGAGGCTCCATGCAGATCACGTTGCACGTCGTTGAAGACGACACCAACACCCTGGTACATACCGTGCTCGACCTGCGCGGTGACCATTTTGAGTCGACCGGAAAGGCAAAACGCAATCCGCTCGACCCGCCGTCACCGTTGGTCGGCGAGGAACTCGCCGTGGCCCGGGCATTGCAGGAACTCGCCGCACAGCTGATCGAGGCGGCGCAGGTCAAGATCGAGGACTTCGGCTGCTGACACCGCGGCCGGTCGTCGTGACCCAGGCGCTCAGCCGGTGATGTAACCCTCGAGTTGCTCGATCATGAACCGCTGTTCGTCGATCACGGCGCGCACGACATCGCCGATCGATACGAGTCCGGTGAGCTTGCCGTCGACCACGACGGGCAGATGACGGATCCGCCGGTCGGTCATCAATGCCATGCAATCGCCCAGGGTTTGCTCCGGTGTCACCGTCAGCACGTCGGAAGTCATGATCTCCGCCACCCTGGTCTCTCGTGAGTCCCGATCCAACAGGATGATCTTGCGCGCATAGTCGCGCTCCGACATGATCCCGGCCAACTCGTCGCCTTCGACAACGACAAGGGCACCGATGCCCTTGTCGGCCATGACCTCGAGGGCCTCATAGACGGCGGCGTCCGGCGCCACCGACCAGACCACGCTGGTCTTCTCCTCGAGTAGCCGACCCACGGTTCGCTGCATGGCCGTGTCCCTTCGTCCTTGGATGCTTGAAAACTACCAACCTCATCGCCCGGTTGCCGTCACATTTTGCGCGACCCCGCAATCGCTGGGTTCTGCCAACATGCAGCCATGACTGATGGGCCACGCAGCGGCAGACAGCGACGACGTCTGACCGCAACCGTTACCGACATCGAGGTCGTCCGGCAGAAGGCGTTCTTGATCGGCTTGGCGCGCCACTCCACAGACGTGCCCGAAGCAGAGGTGAGCCTCCACGAGCTGGCCATGCTCACCGATACCGCAGGCAGCGACCCGGTCGGAGCTGAACTCGTACGGCGTGGCCGACCCGATCCGGCCACGTTCATCGGCAGCGGGAAGGCCGCCGAACTCGCCGCGGAGACCGAGTCGCTCGATGTCGATGTCGTGGTATTCGACAACGACCTTTCGCCGGCCCAGCAACGCAATCTCCAGAGGATCTTCGAATGCGACGTCGTCGACCGCGTGGCCCTCATCCTCGATATCTTCGCCCAGCACGCCACCAGCCGCGAGGGAATGCTCCAGGTCGAGCTGGCCCAGCACCGCTATCGGCTCCCCCGACTGCGAGGCCGCGGTGTCGAATTGAGCCGACTTGGCGGCGGTATTGGCACCCGTGGGCCCGGTGAGACACAACTCGAAACTGATCGCCGCCGCATCTTGGGGAGAATCAGCAAGCTCGAAGGCCAGCTGAAGGACCTCTCGCGATCCCGAGATACGAAGAGCAAAGCTCGGCGCCGTGCCCGGATTCCTTTGGTCTCCTTGGTCGGCTACGCCAACGCCGGCAAGTCGACCCTGTTCAACGCGCTCACCAACGCAAACGCACTGGTCGAAGACCAGCTCTTTGCCACCGTGGACTCGACGGTGCGCAGGCTCGAACTCACCGGGGGCCGAGAGGTCCTTGCCTCCGACACGGTCGGGTTCGTCCGGAGACTCCCCCACCAGCTTGTGGAGGCCTTCCGCTCCACCCTCGAGGAAGTGGGCGAGGCCGATCTGCTCATCCATGTCGTCGACGCAGCCGACGAGGATCCCGACCGTCAGATCGCGGCCGTGCGCGAGGTCCTCAACGACATCGGGGCGGGGAGCATCCCCGAACTCCTCGTCATCAACAAGTGCGACATCGCCGACGAACCCGCCATCCGCCGACTCACCCGCCTGCAAGGCAGAACCGTCGCCGTGTCCGCGCTCACCGGCGCCGGTCTTGATGACCTCCAGGAAGCGATCGTCGACGCCCTGGCCCAGCAGACGGTCGAGGTAGAGCTTGTCGTGCCACTGGCCCGCGGTGATGTGCTGGCCGCCGTGCACCGCGCCGGCGAGGTCATCGACGAAGACCATGCCGAAGACGGCACTCGAGTCAAGGTCCGCCTCCAAGAGGAAGACCTGCAACGGTTCGACGACTGGACGCAGGCCTAGCCGGAGCAAACCGTGGAGCGCGCTAGCCGAGTAGGTCCATGACGTCGCCGTTGGCGGTGACGCTGGGGTCTGGTTCGACGGCTCGGCGCCTCGCCTCGACAACGGGGACCAGCACCAGCGACACGTAGACAACCTGAACGGCCAGAGCCATCAACCCGGCCATGATGAGTCCGAACTCGACGGGCCAGCCGGGGATGACGGGTAAGAGGGCACCAAGCACCCACGCCACTTGGAAGAAGGTCTCCGAGTTGGTGAATGCCCTACCTCGGATCGCGGCAGGTACCGACGATTGCAGGAGACCGTCGAACCCGAACTTCGCGGTTCCCCAGGCGAAGCCCGCCGCGGCAGCCAGCGCCGCCGCCGCCGGCAACCCGAAGAGCTGAGCCGCAACAAAGGCCGCGCCGGCCTCGACCGCCAGGCCCACAACGACCATCGGCTCCTCGCTCAGGTGGCGATCGAGCACCGGGGTGAAGAACGCCGCGGCGTAGTAGCCGAGACCACCGGCGGCGAGGAATGCGGAGAAGTCCAGGATGCCGGCGTCTCGAGTGCTGAAGGCGAACGCGACAAGAAGCAGCAGGAACCCGTTCAGAAATCGCACCCCCGCGGTGGCGAATCGGGCAAGCCGAACCGACCGGGGCGTTATGAGAAGACGTTGCTGACCCTGTTCCTCAGCCTCGGCCACGTTGGCCATCGCACGCAGATCAATCGCAGGGAGACGCGTGGCAGCGAGCGCCGAGGCCGCGAAGCAGATGGCAGCCAGCAGCAACGCAAACCACGGCCCAAACTGCCACACCCCAAGAGCCCCGATCGGAACGATCACGGCTGCGGCAACCACCCCAATTCGAGCCAGTTGGGCGTTGGCCGAGACCAGGTCGCGTCTGCTTTCCAACACCACGGGCAGCAGGCTGCTGCGGCTGATGCCGTGGAATCGCGACAAGACCAGCAGCAAGAAGGCGAAGGGAAACAGCAGGAAGGTGTCGAGCCAGATCGCCATCACGACGCACACAATTGCCCGGCCGATGGATGACAGCACGAGGCCACCCCGATAGGCCGAGGGGTACCTTTCGTAGACCCGGCCGAGGAAAGGCCCGATCACGGCAAAAGGCGCCAGCGTGATCAGGAGATAGAGGAGGACGTTTTCCCGGGCTTCCGCCGTCGGCACTTGAAAGAAGAGCGTGCCGGCGAGGGCGATCGCTACGAGGGTGTCCCCGGCCACACCCCCGGCGTGTGATTCGGCAAGCCGCTGAAAGCCCCACCCCCGCGATCGGAACATCTGTCGAACGCGATCGGCAGCGAGGCGCGAACCGGCGCGTACGGTCCCCGCCATTCGGGCACTTCTGCTCGGTTGACTCGTACCCTGGGGTTCGCCGTCCACAGCACAAAAACTAGCCGCTCGACGTCGAACCATCGCCCACCACGCAGAGACGCCGCCGGACAATCCGGCGGCGTCTCACCTCGTTGGCCCGCTACTCCAGCCTTGGCGAATCCTCATGTGACTCATCGGCAGCACAGGGGGCAAGACTTGAATCGATTGCGACGACAGCTTGTCAGTCGACGAACTCTTCGCAGCCAAGCGCCCGCAATTCGGCTCTGATGATCTCGGCCGCAGCGTCGAGGGCAGCCGGGTCCGGGGCCGGGTCGGCGTTGGCAAAGTCGAGGTCGTGCACGTCGCGCATCGGCACGAGATGAATGTGCACGTGGGGCACTTCGAGCCCGGCGACCATCGTTCCCACCTTGACCGGCTCAAAGCCGGCCTGCAGCGCCATACCGATCGTCTGCGAAACGGAGGTGAGATGGGTGAGCAGATCGGGATCGAGATCGATCCAATGATCGACCTCGGATCGCGGCACCACCAACGTGTGGCCGGGGGCCATTGGATTGATGGAGAGAAAGGCGACACATCGATCGTCCTTCCAGACGAATCTGCCCGGCAACTCGCCGTTGATGATGAGCGTGAATACTGATGACATAGGGGCAGTATCCGCTATCCGGCGCGCAGTATCCAGCGGAAAGAACCGGCAACCGCTACAGCGTCAATGCGGCGAACTCGGCGAGTGGGCTGCGAACCGAGCGGTCGAGGGTGACGTGACCAAAGAGTGGGTTGCCCTTCAGCCTCTCGATGAGAGCCGCAAGGCCCCCGTAGGGAGACACGTAGGGGTTGTCGACCTGAGTGAGATCGCCGCAGAACACCACCTTTGAGTTGCGGCTCATCCTGGTGAGGATCACCTTCAGCGTCGACAGCTCCAGATTCTGCGCCTCATCGATGATGACCAATTCCCCGGTGATAGACCGGCCTCTGAGATAGGTGACGGCGGCCATCTCGAGAACATCGCGTTCCAGCAGACCTTCGACTGCCCCGCGGGTCGCCGCCGGGTCACCGTTGGCGAATAGCGCATAGAGGTTGTCGTGTACCGCGGCCATCCACGGCGCCAGCTTGTCGTCGAGGTCGCCCGGCAGGAAGCCCAGTTCCTGGCGGCCGACGGCGATCAAGGGTCGATACACCGAAACCCTCCGGTAGCGCTCCTCCTCGAGAGTTTGCTCGAGAGCGGCAGCAAGGGCCAAGAAGGTCTTGCCGGTGCCGGCGACGCCCATCAGGCTCACCGCCGGGATGTCGGGGTCAAGCAGGAGATCCAGAGCAAAGGCTTGCCGCACGTTCTTGGACTCGATGCCAAACGCGCTGCGCGTCCCGGGAACGCGCATCAAGGTCGCTTCCGGCCCGGGATCGATCACCCGCCCGACGGCCGATTGTGAGCCTGGACCGCGCATGATCAGGTACTGATGCAGCACCGCGTCGGGAGCTTCGACCAGGACTTTCCCATCCCGGTAGAAGTCGTCGATCGTTTCGCCGTCGGTATCCACGGTGGTAACCCCGGAGTACCACTCGTCGACCGGAACCGTGTCGGCGCGGTAGTCCTCGACCTCGACACCGAGCTGGGCACCTTTGATCCGCAGTGATGCGTCGCGGGTGACGAGCACCGTCGCTTCGCCCGAATCGACCAAATTGAGACACGTCGCCAGGATGCGATGGTCAGAGGTTGAAGGGTCGAGCACCGAGGGCAGCCGCTGAGACTCGACCCCGTTGAGTTCGATGCGGAACGTGCCACCAGACGGAATGGTCTTCTCTTCGGCAAGGCCGCCGGGCTCCGACGCCCCCAACTCTTCGAGCAGTCGGATGGCGGAGCGAGCGTTGGCGCCGACCTCGTCGAGCCGGCTCTTGTGGCGATCGAGTTCCTCGACGACCACGAGCGGAAGCACGACATGGTGTTCTTCGAAGCGCAGAGGAGAGTGGGGGTCGGCAAGCAGTACACAAGTGTCGAGTACGTACGTCTTCAGGCCCACGGCCTTCAACTCCTCTCTGCTGCCAAGGCGGTGAAGCCTCCCAGCAACGGACGGAATAGCAAGGACCTCTCTCTGTTTCATCGGCGCCGGTGGCGTTACTCTGAAACAATCACAAGCGAGGAGGGCACGTGAAGGTCGCCGTGATAGGGGCAGGTTCGTGGGGGACGACGGTGGCGAGCCTGGTCGCCGACAAGGGGCCAACCGTGCTGTGGGCCCGCCGGCCCGAACTGGCTGCTGCGATCGAGGACCGATCGGAGAACCCCGACTACCTCGCCGGGTTCCAGCTTCCCGCGCCCCTCTCGGCAACGAGCAACCTCGAAGCCGCCCTCGACGGCGCTGCGGTGGTGGTGATGGCGGTCCCGTCGCACGGCACAAGGGCCGTGCTCGAAACGGCGCGCGACTCGATCGATCCGGTGACTCCGATTGTCAGCCTCACCAAGGGCATCGAACAAGAAACGCTGATGCGAATGACCGAGGTCGCCGCAGATGTCCTCCCCGACCACGACCGCTCGCGCCTCGGCGTCCTCTCGGGGCCGAACCTGGCCAAGGAGGTCCTCGTCGGCCAGCCGGCTGCAACGGTCATCGCCATGACCGACTCGTCCGTGGCGGCCGATCTTCAGACACTGTTCATGACCTCGACCTTTCGGGTGTACACCAATGCCGACGTCGTCGGCTCCGAATCCGCCGGTGCGCTGAAGAACGTCATGGCGATTGCCGCGGGCATGGCAGACGGTCTCGGGTTTGGCGACAACACCCTTGCCACCCTCATCACCCGCGCCCTTGCCGAGCTCACCAGATTGGGAGTGGCGATGGGGGGCCAGGCGCTCACCTTCGCCGGCCTCGCCGGCACCGGGGACCTCATCGCGACGTGCATGAGCGAACAGAGCCGCAACCACCGGGTCGGTTTTGGGCTCGGCGAGGGTCGGTCGCTCGACGACATCATCGCCGAGATGAACATGGTCGCCGAGGGGGTCAAGTCGACCCGGGGCATCCTGGCGCTGGCCAAGCGTTACGGCGTCGAGATGCCGATTGCCGAGCAGGTCGGCCGCGTGCTCTACGAAGGCGCCGATCCGGCGACCGCCGTGGCCACCCTGATGATGCGAGAAGCCAAACCGGAAGCCTAGGAGATCGCGACCCGCCGGGCCGGGGGTAGAGTTGGCGGTGTGGGTTGCCGGTAGTGAGCGACCTCGAACGAGAGAGAGGCTTGTATGCCGGTATTGGACTTCTTGTGGACGATGTTGTGGTTCTTCCTCTTCATCGCCTGGATCTGGGTAGTCATCGTCGTCATCGCCGATGTCTTCCGCAGCCAGGATCTAAACGGCTGGGGCAAGGCCGGCTGGACGATCTTCATCATCCTCATCCCGTGGCTCGGCGTGTTGGTCTACTTGATCGCCCGCGGACACGGTATGCAGGAGCGCCAGGCACAGCAGCACGCCGATCAGCAGGCTGCCACCAATGCCTACATCAAGCAGGCCGCCGGCACGACAGATGCCGATCAACTCGAGAAGCTCAAGAGCCTGCATGATTCCGGGGCGCTCACCGATGATGAGTACGCCGCCCAGAAGGCCAAGGTTCTCAACAGCTAGTGCTGTGACCAGAAACGTACGGATGGTTGGTGGGGACTCAGGCGAAACCTCACCGGCAACCGCCGGTTGCTGGTCGAAGCACTAGGGACTCGAGCCAAGACTGTTTGGGTGCCCTCCTCATTCTGTGGGGAGGGCACCTGCGCGACAGAGTGCGCCTAGCCGGGACGCACGAACGCGTCGCGGGCCGCCTCGACCTCGCCGTACCGGGC
>CAYXMJ010000153.1:0-7442 GCA_964465915.1 uncultured Acidimicrobiaceae bacterium | reverse complement strand
GATCGGCAACGAGCACCACCCCGGCGTCGTGATTGAACCCGAGCACGGCGGGCGGACGGCCTCCGGTCGATGGGGCTTCGCCTACTTCGAGCACCAGATCATCGCCCATCAGGACATCAATCCGCTGCGCAATGGTGGATCTGGCGAGACCGGTGGCCGCGGCCAGTTGAGCCCGGGTGGTGGCGTCGCCTGAGCGAATCAACTCGAGAAGCTGACCGGGCGAGCCGACGGCCGCGCCCTGCTCGATCGAGCCATAGGTTCGGTCTCGGGTGGCCATAGTTCCGTCAGGTAAGCAGAGGCTTTTGTTTGTGTCAACTACAAAAGCCCCACGCTTATGTAGTAGATAGTCGGGCAACATCGACAGGGTCATGGCGCATCATCCGACGGCTGGTGATCCGAGAACGCCAACCGAGCCACCCGCCTGGCATGCTCGGCATAGGCTCCATCGAACAGTTCGGCCGACCGCTCCACACCAACCACGGAACTGGAGGTGATCACCGGAGGAAGCTGCTCGCGCTCGACCAGGATGGCCGCCGTTTGCACCTTGATCTCGTTGACGATCGCCGCATTCGCCACCGTGGAGACCGGGCCGACGGGCGTGTCGACACCATCTAGTTTCACCGCCGCATCACCCACCGGGACGCAGATGTCGATGACGATGCCGGCGTGGTCGAGCAGCCTGGTCCCTGAGTCGTGCTGCGACGACCCGGCCATCGAATGCTCGACCGCAGTGACGGCCACGACCTTCATGCCGCGGTCGCGGGCACCCATCGCGATCTCGATGGGAACCGCCGTCGTTCCCGACGAGGAGAAGACGATCATCAGATCGTCCGACCCAAACTCGAAGTTGCTGAGAATCACTTCGGCGAGGCCGGAGACCCGCTCGATGAACATGGCCTGCCGCTGCCCGTTGACGCCGGTGACCTGGGTGTGGAAGGTCATCGACAACTCCGCCATGGGATGGAACCCGGGATACGAGCCGTAGCGAGGGAACATCTCTTCGAGAGGGATTCGAGAGTGGCCGGTGCCGAAGAGATGGACCATGCCCCCGGCGCCGATCGCGGCGGCCGAAAGCTCTGCGACCGCTGCGATCGCGTCCATCTGCGAGGCCTCGATCCGGTCGAGCACGACGCGGGCCGCGGCCAGCCACCTGCCTCCAAACCCCATCGCACTCACGCTGCCTCGACCCCCGAGCGACTTGTCTAGACAACCAAGCTAGCACGCACGAACGCGAGGTATGCTCGACGCCGATGAGCGGACCCCGACCCACTCGCTACGAAGAGATCGCCGCCTACCTGCGCGAGTTGGTGGCCGAACGTGAACCCGGGGACCGTCTCCCCTCAGAGGCTGAGCTGTGCCAACGATTCGGGGTCAGCCGGATGACCGCCCGCCACGCCGTACAGACCCTCGAGCGTGAACATCTCCTCCACCGCAAGCGCGGCAAGGGCACCTTCGTCAGCACCCGCCCGGTACCCCGGCTGCTCGGTTCGCCACTCTCATTCAGCGAGAGCATGGAGCGCCGAGGGGCGACGGCCACGTCCGAGACCCTCGAGTCACATCATGGGGCACCAGGCGAGGCCGACGTGAAGGCGCTCGAGATCGCCACCGATGATCGCGTTGGCGTCCTAGAACGGATCCGCTATGCCGACGGAATCCCGATGGCCATCGAGCGAGCGGTCCTCGCCCCGAGCTGCGCCGAGGTGATCGACCACCTCGGCGAAGGCTCGCTCCACGATGCCTTCGAAGCCACCGGTCGGATCCCGAGCCGTGCCACCGCCCAGGTGGAGGCACGCCCGGCGACGGCCCGCGAGCGCGAGTTGCTCGAACTCGAACCCGGCGGGGTCGTTCTCTGTGAACGCCGGGTGATCTACGACCAAGACGAGCTACCGCTCGAGCACACCGAAACCCGCTACGCCGCCGACCGCTATGTGTTCAACGTGATGATGTATCGCGACGAACCGGGACGATGAGGAGGCTATGAGCACGACCCGCTATCTCGGTGTCGACCTTGGCGCGACCAACACCAAGATGGTCGTGGTGGCAATCCCCGACGGGGGCGAACCCCAGATTGTCTCGGTCGACAGCGTGCCGACCGGTGGGGAGGAAGGGCACGACACCGTTCTCGATCGTCTGATTGGGGTATTCCTGGACAAGGCAGATGCTGAGGGTCCATTTGCCGCGTTCGGCATGGGCACCCCCGGACTGTCCGATGCCGATGGTGTCGTCGAGATCTTCACTAATCTCCCCGGCCAGTGGCGCGGGCTGCGACTGCGGGACCGGCTCGAAGCCGGGCTCGACATGCCGGTCACGCTGATCAACGATGCCCGGGCGTTCACGCTCGCGGAAGGCAGGATCGGTGCCGGCAAGGGCGCCCCGATCGTGGTGTGTATGACCCTCGGCACCGGGATCGGCGGCGGCATCATGATCGACGGCGAGCTGTTCATGGGCGCAACGGGGATCGCCGGCGAGATCGCCCACCAGACCGTTCTCCCGGACGGGCCGGTATGTGGCTGTGGCAACTACGGGTGCGCCGAAGGTCTCGCCCGCTCCGATGTGCTCGCCGCCATGGCCGGCAAGGCTACGGTACGCGAAGTCTTCGCCGGTCTGGCCGACGGTGACCCAGCCTGCCGCCGGGCGGTCGACACGGCTGCCAAGTACCTGGGGATTGCCGTCGCCAACGTGGTGACGTTCCTCGGGCCGGACCGGATCGTGATCGGCGGCGGTATCGCCACCGCAGGCGACGCCATCCTCGATCCCATCCGCGAGGCAGCCAAGGAACACGTCACGTTGACGCCTCTCGACATGATCAACATCGTCCCCGCCCAGCTCGGCCCCGAAGCCGGCGCCATCGGCGCCGCCTTGGCCGCAGCGGACGCATCCGCGCCGGGGTAGCACGCGTCTCGGCGCGGCCTACATAGGGGCTTCGGTCACCGACCAGCCGCCGTCGAGGGCGATCACCTGGCCGGTGATGAACCGCGACTCGGCGGAAAGGAAGAACACGGCGAAGTCGCCGGCCGACTCGGCCGGGAGCAAACCACCAGCCAGTGGTTGCTTGCGAGCGGCGTAGGCGACGGTGTCGGGGTCGGCCTGGGCCCGAGACGACATGGGGGTAGCGACCAGACCGGGAGCAACCGTGTTCACCCGGATGCCGTCGGGGGCGTAGTAGGCGGCCATCGTCCTGGTCAGCGCCTCGATAGCGCCCTTGGAAGCGGCGTAGCCGTGGGTAACGAAGAGTCGGGCCGGGCTGGCAGCCAGCACACTCGACATCAGCACGATCGAACCTCGCTCGCCGGTGGGGAGGGGCTCCTGTTCGAGCATGGCGCGTACCGCATAGCGGGCGGCCAGGAAACCCGGCGTGGTGTTGTAGTCGAGCGCGGCCTGGAATCCTTCGAGCGGAGCCTCGTGCACCGCACCATCTCCGGCTTTGCGGGCGCTGCCCCCGGCCACGGCAAAGAGTCCATCGATCCGGTCGAACCGATCGAGGCAGGCGGCAAAGGCAGCCCCGGCGGCGGCGTCATCGCGCAGATCTGCGGAATGTGAACCGGCTGCACCACCGATCGCTTCGACCTCAGCGGCAAGAGCAGCGGCTCCCTCGGCGCGACGCGAGATGACAAAGACCTTGCCGCCCTCCGCCGAAATGCTGCGAGCCGCGGCGGCTGCCATCCCCGTCGCCCCGGTCACGACACATACCCGATCCTGCAGACGTTTGCTCATAGGCCTGTTGTAGCACACCCCTGACGTCGGCGGCAGTCCGGAGGGTAGACTCCTTCGACATGGAAGGTCCCTTGAAGGAGTGACGCGTGGCCGGCGCCGAAAGCGAAACGCCACCCCCCGGAGACGCGGCCAGCGGCCACGCCTACCTCGAGTCACTGCGTGCCGGCTGCCTCCTCAGGCCGAATCTGCTCAAGATCTACGTAGCCTCGATCATCCTGGGTCGCGCCGCCGACCGCGTCTTCGATACCGCGTACCTGAGAACGCTGGGCATCAGCAACCGGGAGTTCGAGTCGCTGATCACCATGTTCGTTTGGGGACACAAGTATCGAAAGCCGGGCGCCTTGGCCGGTTTCCTGGGGATGTCGCCGGCCGGCATTACTTCACTGGTCGACCGTCTGGAACAGCGTGGTCTGGTGAAGCGCGAACTCGACCCCGCCGACGCCAGGGTGCGGCTCATCACCCCCACCGATCGTGGACTGGAACTCGCCGATGCCGGGCTCCGGTTGCAGCTCGAATGGATCAACGAAACCATCGGCGCCGCCCTCACCGAAGCCCAGGCCGCCATGCTCGAGGAACTGCTCTACAACGTCCTACAGAAGGTCAACCCCGGCTACGAGCCGCCGCCGGTTGACCTGTAGCAGGCCGCCATTGGCCCAAGAGGCATCGTGTATATTGGTAATTCGATATCGAAGTGTTGCGTCGACGAGGAGAGGGGAACGGCCATGGCCGATCGGCAGCCCGGCCTAGGGCATCAGAACCACGGCAATTGGATGGAGCAATCACCGGTCGAGCCGCGGGCGGCCCACTCGGGGTACTTCCCGAACACCGAATACCTCAGTGCCGACGAGATGCGGGTGATCATCCTCGGCAGCGGGATGCCAAACCCACGCAAGAGCCAGGCGTCGGCGTCGATCCTCGTTGAGCTTGGCAACGGCGACAAGTTCATCTTCGACATCGGTTCGGAGTCGGTCGCCAACCTCGGAGCACTCGAAATCCCCTACGACTGGGTCGACAAGGTCTTCATCACCCACCTCCACCAGGACCACTTCGCCGACCTGGTCGCCCTCTGGATCGGTGGATGGACCGGGGGACGCCACGGCCCGCTGCGGATCTGGGGACCGAGCGGTGACACGCCGGAACTCGGCACCAAGAGCTGCGTCGAGGGCTTCAAGGCCTCGATGATGTGGGACGTGACGAGCCGCAACGGCGAGATCCCCGCCGCCGGTGGCGAATTGGAAATCCACGAGTTCGACTACCGCGGCGAGAACCAGATCGTCTTCCAAGAAAACGGCGTAACCGTGCGGTCATGGCCTGCGGTGCATGCCATCGACGGTGCGGTGAGCTACAGCCTCGAGTGGAACGGGCTCAAGTTCGTGTTCGCCGGCGACACGTACCCCAACAAGTGGTTCGTCGAATACGGCAAGGACGCCGACATCGCGATCCACGAGTGCTTCCCGACCATGGATCAGCTCGTCGAGCAGTACAAGTTCTCGCCGGCGACCGCCATCAACGTGGCCGTGCACGTGCACACTGCACCGTCGGCATTCGGGGCGATCATGGACAGGATCAACCCGCGCATGGCGGTGGCCTGGCACTTCTACAACGACTTCGACACGAGATACGACGTCTACGAGCAGATCCGCGAGACCTACAAGGGTCCGCTGGCGATGTCGACCGACTTGGTCGTGTTCAACATCACCACGGATGAGGTACGGGTCCGCGAAGCCATCGTGAACCCGGCCACTTGGCCGGCGCCACCGGCATCGGAACCCGAGAAGCCCGACCACAGCCTGCTCACGCCGCGCTCGAAATTCATCAACGACGGAATGCTGAGCGACCTGGTCGAAGAGGTCGTTGGCCCGCAAGTCGATGACTTCAAACAGCGCCGCAACGTCCCCTCATCGCCACAGACGGGAGGTTGAGTCATGTGTTTCTCGCAGTACGGAACCTATGCACCTCGTCCCGTCCGGGAGGAACTGGCCCGACCCGAAGGGGCAGCGCCGACGACGGCGGAACTCGACCCCAAGCTATATGGACCTCGCCCGACGCCACCTGCCTGGGAACCCGAGCACTCGCACGCCCACAACGGCTCCAGCGAGGCTCAGCCGGCAGCCGGCACCCAGGCGGCCGCAGTTGCGGCGGCATTCGGGGTCGCCCAGACCCGAGAGGCCACCATCGTCGAGTTGGCGGACGGCAGTCGTCTGCTGATCTGTCCGATCTGAGGGAGAAGGACCGACCATGGGTGAAGCAGCATTCTGGGGCTTGGTCGGCGCCTCGTCGCTGATGGTCGCCGCCGAGGTCGCCTTTGCGTTCAAGTTGAGCCGCATGGTGATCGGGTTGATCATGGCCTTCGGTGTTGGCGCCCTCATCTCCTCGGTCTCCTTTGAGTTGGTCGTTCCGGCCATCCAGGATGCCGAGGTGTGGCAGGTCGCTCTTGGGCTGGCGAGCGGGTCGGTGGTCTTCTTCATCGGCGATCGCCTCATCGCCAGGATCGGCGGCAAGAACCGCAAGAGCCCCGACGGCGCGGATGGGGGCGATGGCGGTGACGACTCGGGGCTGGGCATCGTGCTGGGCACCGTGCTCGACGGCATCCCCGAATCGGCTGTACTCGGCATGTCGCTGGTAGGAGGCGCCGGGGTCAGCGTGGCGCTGCTCGCCGGGATTTGGGTGTCCAACTTCCCTGAGTCGCTGGGCTCGACGGTGGGCATGCGCAAGTCGGGCACGCCAAAGAACAAGATCCGTCTGATGTGGTGGGCGATCATTGCAGTCTCGGCCCTGTCGGCCGGGCTGGGCTTTGTCATCGTTGACAATGTGTCGGCGCTGTCGGGAGTCTTGGTCGAAACGTTTGCCGCCGGCGCGCTGCTCACCATGATCGCCGACGAAATGGCTCCCGAGGCCTACGATCGCAGTGCGATCTACGCCGGACTCGCCACCGTGGCCGGCTTTGTGCTCGCGGTGTTTCTCACTTCGTTGGAGTAGCAGCAATGACGGAAGAGACGATCGGTAAGAAGGCCCGATCGATCGAGGCGGCGGCCATTGCCGGCATTGCCTACGCCGTACTTGCGTTCATTGCGCTGACATTGCTGACCCGCCTGCCGTCGTTGTCGCTCTCGAGCGAAGAGATTGCAGCATGGTACGAAGACCCCGCCAATCGGGCGCCAGTGGTCATCGGGCTCAACCTGGCCGCCATCTCGTCGGTGGCGTTCCTCTGGTTCGTTGCCGTGATCCGACGGAGGATCGGGGACCGAGAGGGCCGATTCTTCGGCACGGTGTTCTTGGGTTCGGCCATTGTCTATGTCGGCATATGGTTGGTGGCCGCAACGCTCCTTGCGGCCACAGCCGTCGCCCCAGAACTGTTCAAAGGAGCCGCCGTCGACAAGGCCTCCCACACCCTCATGGCCGGAACCGCCGGAGGATTGCTCCTGGTCGCGGGCCCCAGGGTTCAGGCGGTGTTCGTGCTGACGACATCAACGTTGATCCTCCGCTCCGGGGTCATGCCCAAGTGGTTGGCCTATCTCGGATACGTCATGGGCTTGGCGTTGTTCATCACCCCACTCATCATCCAGCCTCTCGGCGTCGGATTCCCTGTGTGGGTGTTCGTGGTCAGCGTGACAATCCTGTTCTCCCGAAACGCCGCCATTTCCGACGCCGCAGGTTCCGGGTTGCCGTCGGACTAGGAGGGAGCCGACTTCCGGCCCTGGTCGCGGACTCACCCGCGGTCGTACCTT
>CAYXMJ010000152.1:0-7473 GCA_964465915.1 uncultured Acidimicrobiaceae bacterium | reverse complement strand
CCCAGGAGTGATGGCGTACTCGTGCTGTTCGTCGGCCTCACCGCCCGCCACCAGCAGCGTGATCATGCCGCTGGTTTCGCTGTACCCAAGGCGCATCTCCATCACACGAAACTCGATCTGGTTCGGTGGCTCCAGTTCACCGACGTCATCGACACCCTTGGCGACATCGAGTTCGATTGTGGCCAGGAGTCCCCGGGCCTCGATGGCCAATGCTGCGACCTGGCCCTTCTCCAACACGTACCAACGGCTGCGATCGTCCGTGACAACCTGGAGCATGAATATGCGGTTGCCGGGCTCACCGATGGCACCGACGACGAAACGATTGGCCGCTCCATAGTCCATCAGCCTTCTCCTCCTGCTGAGTACGGACGATTGACGATCGGGACCGCTACTGCACCCGACCGGTACAACTCGACTACCGACACCGATGTCGGCCCGACACTGAGACGGTGAACGAGATCGAGCGGCATCCCCAAGTAGTGAGCCAAGATGACGCGGATGACGTCGGCGTGAGACACCGCTGCCACCACGTCGCTGCCGTGACGGTCTGCCAGCGCCTCCACCGTGGCAACGGCGCGCCGCTGAACCTCCTCGAGTGTTTCCCCCTGTGGAAACCGGAACCGCGACGCCGACTCCATGAGGCGTTGCCAGGCCTTCAGTCGGTAGAGGGACTTGAGCGAACGTCCGCTCCACGCCCCGTAGTCCGCCTCGATCAGCCCACGATCGACCGTCGGATCGAGATCCCATGCCACGCCGATCGGGCGTGCCGTCTGACGACATCGCAGAATCGGGGACGTGTAGAGGGCCCGCACGGGTAGATCGCCGAGTTCGCCGGCGACCTGCCCGGCCATGGCGACCCCAGCGGGCGACAAGGGGATCCCGGACTGTCGGCCGGAGAGAGTCAGTCCCGTCTCGGCCGTGACGGCATGACGGATCAGGTAGAGGCGCATCCGTGCAGCCTACTTCCACGCATGAAGGTAGCGGGGGGCAGGTAGCATCCATCCATGCTCGACGCCCGCGCCTACCTGAGTATCACGCTCGACCCGATCCGCCTTGCCGTACTCGGGCATGCCGCGATCGGCCCGGTGAGTCTCCAAAATCTGAGCGACCGACTCGACGAGCAGCCGCGCCGCGTGGCCGAGGCGATCGGAAGCCTTCGGGCGGCCGGTCTCCTCACCGAGGACCTCTGTTTGGATCGCGACCAACTCAGGACGCTGGCCACCAGCCTCCCCCGCGAGGCTGCGCCCGATCCGGGAATCGTCTCAGAGACGCTCTGGGGCCCAGAGGAACGCGACGTCCTGAACCGGTTCATCTCAGGTGACCGACTGCGAGAGATACCGGCCAATCGTCGCAAACGCAGGGTCGTGCTCGAACGGCTTGCCATGGAGTTCGAGCCGGGGATCCGCTACGAAGAGACCGAAGTCAACTTTGCCCTTCAGCTCTGGAACCCCGATTACACGGCGCTGCGTCGTTACCTCGTCGATGAAGGGTTCATGACGCGGGCATCCGGTGTCTACTGGCGCACCGGAGGTCGGTACTCGCCAGGCGACGCGTCCGCAGCAGCCGCTGACTGGGCTGTTGATACCGAAGCCATGCGGGAGTCGTGAGCGACGGCCCCTCCTACAGGTTCGCTCGTCGTCCGTGGTGGATTGCGGGCCACATTGTCGCCGTCGCCGCCATCGTTGTGTTCGTGCTCCTCGGTCTCTGGCAACTCCGCCGCCACGATGAACGCCGCGCGTTCAACGAGCTCCTAGGGTCCCGGCTCGAAGCACCCACCCAATCTCTCGAGAACCTCGTGGCACAGTACGGAGAGGACGGCGACGTGCTCAACCTGCGGAGGGTCGAGGTCACCGGCGCCTATGCCCTTGCCGATGAGGTGATCCTGCGGAACCGCACTCAGTCGGGGCGTTCCGGACACGATGTGCTCACCCCACTCGAGACCGACAGCGGGCGGGCCATCATCGTCAACCGCGGGTGGGTGCCGATCGATGTCGAGGGTCCACCCGTGGTCGGAGCCGAGCCCCCGACAGGTGAGGTGGTCGTGTCCGGCATCGTTCGCGCCACCCAGGTGCGGGGGAGCTTCGGCCCGGTGGATCCCGCGACCGGCCGCCTCGACCGCATCTCCCGCATCGATGTGGCCCGGCTGAACCAACAGACCCCCCAAGACCTCTATCCGTTCTCCATCCAACTCGACAAGCAGAACCCGGCTCAGACCCAGGAGTTCCCCGTCCCACAGCCTGTGCCCAGCCCGGAATCCGGCCCCCACCTCTCCTATGCCATCCAATGGTTCGTCTTCTCACTCGTGGTGGCGATCGGCTACCCCATCCTGCTACGGCGCACTGCCGGCCGTGCCGAGGACGCCGGCCCACAGGGGGCGTAGACGTCAAGCGCGGAGCTAGGCAGTACCGTGGCGTACGCTCCACGATGACGAGGAGGACCAGTTGACCGAGAAGATCTACTCGACCGATGCCTATGCGCGGACTATGGAAGCGACCGTCATCGAAGTCGATCGTGACGACAGACGCGTCCTTCTTGACCGGACCGTCTTCTACCCGGGGGGCGGGGGCCAACCCCGCGACACCGGGGCGCTGTGGATCGGCGAAGACCGGCTGGATGTCGTCCGCGTCACCCAGGATGGTGCCGGCGTCTGGCATTGGCTCGAGGGGACGTTGCCGTCCATGGGCACATCGCTGCGGGGCGACGTCGATTGGGAGCGTCGCTATCAACTGATGCGGACCCACACGGCAATGCACGCCCTGTGTGGCGTTGTGTGGGCCAAGTACCAGAGTCCCGTCACCGGCGGGAACATGAACCCGGGCGAGGGGAGGCTGGACTTCGAGCTGCCCAATTGGGACCCTGAGGACAAGGCCCCTCTGGAAGAGGAACTCAACCGACAACTCACCCGCGACCTACCGATTGAGGTCAGCTTCCTGCCGCGGGATGAGGCCGACGAGGATCCCAGCCTCATCCGCACCAAGGTCAACCTCCTGCCGCCATCGCTCACGGAGGTGCGCGTGATCGATATCGTGGGCCTCGATCGCCAAGCCGACGGTGGCACCCATGTGGACTCCACCGCCGAAGTGGGAAGGGTTCGAGTCGTCAAGATCGAGTCGAAGGGGAAGGGCTTCCGGCGGATCCGCCTCGGGATTGGCGACGACTAGGGCATCCAGATGACCGACCCAGATTTGAACCTACCATCGTCGGCGGCTGAGCCGCGTCCGCGCGACCACCTCATGCTCGCGGAACACCGGCTTGCATTCGTGATCGCAGTTCTGTTCGCGCTGGCCGCAGTGTTCTTCTTGATCGTCATGGCCGTCGATCAGTGGCGTGATGCTGCTCAGGTCATCGACGACGCAGTACGGGACTTTGCACTCTCCATCCGGTGGCGTCCGATCACGGTGGTGGCGGTGGTTCTGAGCTTTGTCGGTAGCGGTTGGGTGACGTGGCCGCTGCGGATCGGCGTGGCCGTGTGGCTTGGAGTCAAGCGCCGTTGGGAGACCTTCTGGGTTTGGGTGGTCGCCATGGCCATCTACGAGCCTCTCATCGGCCTTCTCAAGCTCGCCTACGCTCGGGAGCGGCCTCCCGACCCTCTCGTTGCCACCTACACGTATGCGTTTCCAAGCGGCCACGCCACTGTGGGTGCGGCGATCGCGATCGGTCTTGTCATTGTGCTCGTTCCGGCGGGTCCGTGGCGACGAAGGCTCGAATTCATCGCCGCGGTGTTCGCCTTTGTGATGGCATTCAGTCGGGTCTACCTCGATGCCCACTGGTTCTCCGACGTTGTGACCGGTACCGCCATCGGTGCCGCCGTCATGCTCGGGGTCGCCGCCGCGGTGCACGAACTCGGCGATCGTGCTCACCGGCGCCGGATCAGTCGGGAGATGGCGGAGCGTCAAACACAACCATGACTTCGTTCAGTGGTTTGCGGACCAGATTGGGAACGAGGCAGTCCTCTGCGGGATAGCCAACTGGGAACAGGATGAAGGGTCGTTCGTTGTCGGGGCGGCCGAGCACCTCACCGAGGAACGCCATAGGGCTCGGTGTGTGAGTCAGCGTCGCCAGCCCGAGACGGTGCAGGGTGGCGATGAAGATCCCACAAGCCAGGCCCACGCTCTCCTTCACGTAGAAGTTGTGACGCTTCGAACCGTCGGGGTTGACCCCGTAGCGCTCCTCGAAGACGATGACGAGCCAGGGGGCCGTCTCCAAGAACGGCTTGCGCCAATCGGTCCCCAGTGGCTCGAGCGCCTCCCGCCAGTGCGGAGGGATTCGACCGCCCTCGTAGTTCTCGTACTCCTCGGCCTCCGCAGCCTCTCGAATCCGCCGTTTGGTAGCGGGGTCGCCGACAAGTACGAACGTCCAGGGTTGGCGATGCGCTCCCGATGGTGCGGTTGATGCGGCACGGATGGCGTACTCAACAACGGCCCGGTCGACGGGTTCGTCGCTGAACTCGCGCACCGAACGCCGGCTGTCCATCTCCTCGTAGATGGCCCGCGCCCTGGCCACCAAGTCGTCGGGCGGGCGAAGGGGGATCGAGTACGGCACGAAGCCCGAATCTGGTTCGCTCATGCGACCGAGCCTACCGAATCGGCCGGCATTCGATCCTGGAGTGACATCGTCGCCCATGCGACAGTTCCAGAACGGGTCCTCGGGACCGGGGGGTTGCTTGGACCGACACCTCACGAACCTCACCACGACAAGGACTCGAGATGCCACCTTCACCGACGACCCGCCTCCGCCTGGCTGCCGCCGTCGCCGCCCTCGCACTGATCGCAGCCGCCTGTGGCTCCGCGGCAACGACCTCCGAGTCCGCCCCGGTCACCGCAACGCAAGCTCCCTTGGGCACGCAGGCGCCCACCACAGCCTTCACAACGTTCGACGGAATGACCGTGAGCCTCGCCGAGTTCCGGGGAGAACCCGTGGTCCTCAACTTCTGGGCTTCGTGGTGCCCATCTTGTGTTGCGGAGATGTCGGCAGCTTTCCGACCGGTCCACGAAGACTTGGGAGGCACCATCACCTTCTTGGGTATGAACATCCAGGATGAACGAGCGCTCGCACTCGAGTTGCTCGAGGAGACCGGGGTCGGCTGGATCAATGCCGAGGACCCCGCCGGTGCCCTCTATGCCGAGCTTGGTGGCCTCGGCATGCCATTCACCGTCGTGATTTCCGCCGAGGGCAGTGTCCTGGAGACTCACAATGGCCCGCTCGATGAGGGCCAACTCCGCACCTTGATCACCGAGACGTTGGGATGAGCGCCGCCCTCACGCTCGCCTTCGCCGCCGGCATGGTGGCCACACTGAACCCCTGCGGGTTCGCCATGCTGCCCGCCTACTTGTCGTACTTCATGGGCATCGATGCCCCCGACAAGACCAGAGCGGGATCACTCCGGTCGGGCCTCATGGTTGGCGGCGTGGTGTCGCTCGGCTTCGTCGTCGTCTTTGGCCTCGCCGGTGTGGTCATCACTGCGGGCTTTCGCAGCGTGACCACATGGATTCCGTGGCTTGCGGTCGGCGTCGGGGTGCTCGTGGTCGGTCTCGGGATCGCGCTGCTCGCCGGATGGCAGATGACAGTGGGCTTGCCGAAGGTGCAACGCCGGGGCAACCGCACCGGCTACGCAGGAGTCTTCGGGTTCGGGGTCTCTTACGCCGTAGCCTCGCTGTCTTGCACGCTGCCGGTGTTCCTGTCCGTGGTGGCCACCCAACTGACCGCCCGCAGCTTCTTCGAGGGCATCGCCGTCTTTCTTGCCTACGGTCTTGGCATGTCGGTGGTCTTGGTCGGCATCACAATCGTTCTCGCCCTGGGGAAACAGTCACTGGTCCACCGGCTCCGCAACGGCGCCCGCTACATCAACCGACTGGCCGGAGCCATCTTGATCGCGGCCGGAGGGTTCATCGTTTGGTTCTGGACTACCGAGATCCGCTCGGGCGCTGCAGCGCTCGGAGGCTCGGGCGTCTTCCGATGGGTCGAAAACCTCTCCCAGACTGCTTTGAACTTTGTGGCCGACAACAGAATTGCCGTGGCCGCCGTATTCGGCGCGTTGATCGTGCTGGCAGTCCTGTATACATGGTGGATGCGGAGCAGGCGTAGCCAACCCATCGAACTCGAGGGACCAACTGCGGCCACCTCCGGCGAACTCGCTTCCGTGACGTCCGATGGTGGCTGACACCAGGGCAAACACGAGGGGGCAGCCACCGCCTACCGCAGGTCAGCAACGCCGGGCTCTGGCAGCGATTGCCGGCAGTCAGCTGCTGGTACTCACCCTTTGGTTCTCCGCATCTGCAGTGGCGCCGCAACTCGAGAGCGCCTGGGGCCTGACCAGTGGGCAGGCCGCGGGGCTCACCATCGCCGTCCAAATCGGGTTCGTGGTTGGGGCGCTTGCCTCCGCACTGCTCAGCGTCGCCGACGTCGTACCGGCCCGCCGCCTCTTTGTGGTCTCGGCGCTCGTGGGCGCCGGCTTCAACCTGATGCTCGTGACACTTGGCCCCGGCGACACGGTCCAAGCCTTCGGGCTCCGCTTCGCCACCGGTGTCGCGCTCGCCGGCGTGTACCCCAGCGGTCTCAAGGTCATGGCCGGCTGGTTCCGACGGGGGAGAGGCATGGCTCTCGGTGTGCTGGTCGGAGCGCTCACCGTTGGGAGCGCCACACCTCACCTGATTCGGGGCATCGGCCTCGGTTGGCGAGGTGTCCTCTTCTCTGCGTCGCTCCTTGCGGTTGGTGGCGCTGTCGTGATGCATCTCCTAGTCACCGACGGACCCTACGAAACAGCCTCCTCGCAGTTCAGCTGGCGTCATGTCGGGTCGGTTGTGCGCAATCGTGGAGTCCGGCTTTCCACCTACGGCTATCTCGGGCACATGTGGGAGCTGTATGCGATGTGGACCTGGACGGCCGCCTTCCTCACCGCCTCCGCCCTTGCCGGCGGATATGGCACCGGGTGGGTCCCTGCGGCCACATTCGCGACCATTGCCATCGGGGGCGGAGGAGCCTGGCTCGCCGGTGTCGCCGCCGACCGGCGCGGCCGTACCCTGGTGGCGGGGGCGTCGATGGCAGTCTCCGGTACGTGTGCACTCCTCACGCCGCTGGTCTTTGGCCTCAGCCCCGTGATCGTCACGATGCTCTTCCTAGTCTGGGGCTTCTCGGTGGTTGCCGACTCAGCCCAGTTCTCCACCATGGTCACCGAGACTGCCGATGCCACCACCCGGGGCACTGCGCTGACCCTTCAGACTGCGCTGGGCTTCCTTCTGACCCTCGTGACCATCAGAGGCATTCCGTGGCTAGCCGAGAACTGGGGATGGCAATGGGCATTTCCGATTCTCGCCGTCGGACCCGCCCTGGGGATCGCCGCCATGGTTGCGCTGAAACGATCCCCCCAAGCCGCCGAACTCGCTGGTGGGGCCGGCTAGCGCGCCGGCAAGTCGCCGCCTGTGGGAACAGTCGGCTCAGCGACGGTGTTGCAGCCCAAGGAGGCCGACATGGACA
>CAYXMJ010000151.1:0-7724 GCA_964465915.1 uncultured Acidimicrobiaceae bacterium | reverse complement strand
AACCCGGGACCCCCTCCTTACCATGGAGGTGCTCTGCCACTGAGCTAAGGAGGCATGCTGGTACCGACGGCCGGGCCGCCGGCAATGCGGTGGGATTCTAGACCCCACCGGTCTCGAGCGCTAAGACGCGTACGACGTGCCGGGAGAAGGATTCGAACCTCCGAAGGCAAATGCCGGCAGATTTACAGTCTGCTCCCTTTGGCCGCTCGGGCATCCCGGCGCGAGCGGCGATAGGTTAGCCCACTCAGGACATCTGCACGTTGGGTCTGTCCGCTCAGCGGAACATGCTGCCCGTCGCCATCTCTTCGAGGCGCTCGATGCGCTCACCCATCGGCGGATGCGTGCTGAACATCTTGGCCAGGTTGCCCTGCTGACCCCGGCGGCCGCCGCGCTTACCAAAGGCTTTGAGCGGATCGGCGATGAACAGTTGCGACACCGAGGCGTTCACATCCATCGGGATGCGTGAGGTCCCGGCGTCGAGCTTGCGCAGTGCCGCGGCCAGCACCAGCGGCGACCCTGTGGTCTGCGCCCCGGAACGATCGGCCTGGTATTCACGGGCTCGGCTGATCGACATCTGGATGACGGCGGCGGCCAGCGGAGCGATGATCATGGCAATGAGGCCGCCGATGGCACCAAGCGGGCTGTTGTCGTTGCGCCGCCCGCCGAGACCACCCCAGAAAGCCATCCGTGCCAGGAACGACAGGGCGGCGCCGACGGTTGCCGCGATCGAGGCGATGAGGATGTCCCGGTTCTTCACGTGGGCCAATTCGTGGGCGAGCACCCCCTCGAGTTCCTCGTGGTTCATCATCTCGAGGATGCCGCGGGTCACGGCCACGGCGGCGTGCTTGGGATTGCGCCCGGTGGCAAACGCATTCGGTTGGGGCGAGTCGATGAAGTAGATCCGCGGCATCGGCATGTCTTCACGCTGCGCCAACGAACGAACGATCGTGTAGACGTTGGGCAGCTCGACCTCTTCAACCGGCACCGCGCGGGACGCCTTCAGGGCGAGCTTGTCGGAGAAGAAGTACATGCCCATGTTGAGCACGGTGGCGAAGATCAGCGCGATGATGGCGCCCGATTGGCTGCCGAGTGCCCAACCGACGCCGACAAGCAGACCTCCGAGGAGGCCCATCAACAGGACGGTCTTGAGATTGTTTTGCATGATGACCTCAGGGTACCCGGCCCGATGTGATATCTCGGCTCGTAGTCGCCAGCCGAACACTCTCCGTCGCCGGAACGCAACATTGAGGGTTGATGTCCGGCAACGGCGCGCTACTGTGAGTGGTAGCGCAGGAACGTCAGGACGGAGTCTTCGCGCCTCCGAGGAGGGCACCGTCAGAACCCATCCCGCGCACTGGAAACGAGGTGGAAGAAAGGGGCCTTTCCTGTGTCTCGCCGTTTGCCAGCCCTCGCCGCAGCAGTCGCGGTTGTCCTGTCCGTAGTCGGGCCTGTCGCCGCCGAATCACCCCCAAGGGCTGATCTGGTGAACGACAAGGCCGGGTTCGAGGCAGCCGAGGCCACGCAAGTGGTCGACAACCGATTCAAGGATGCCAAAGAGGGCATCTTCCTCATTCGACTCGAAGACGCTCCCGTCGCATCATTCCGCGGCGGAGTCGACGGCTTCGAAGCAACGAGCCCGGTTGTATCCGGCGCTCAACAGCTTGACGCAGACGCCGCACCGGCTCGCGCCTACGCCAACTACCTAGTGGCAGAGCAGACCGATTTCGTCAGCCGGATGGAACGGGTCATCGGCCACGACGCCGACGTCCGCTACACCTACCAGTTCGCCAACAACGGCCTTGCTGTGTGGCTGACTCCGGCCGAAGCCGCCCAGGTCGCCAAGATGGACGGGGTCATCTTCGTCCAGGAGGACCTCGAACGCGAACTGCAGACCGATGCGGGCCCCGGCTGGATCGGCGCTCCATCCATTTGGGGTGGCGCAGACTGCTCGCAACCCGGCAGCTGTGGTGAGGGCATGATCGTCGGCATCATCGATACCGGCATCAACCCATCCAACCCGTCTTTCGCCGACATCGGTGGTGACGGCTACGACCACACCAACCCCTTTGGCGCAGGCAACTACGTTGGTGCCTGTGACAGCGCCCAGCCCGACAACGGCGACATCAAGGGCTACGACGCCACCTTCCCCTGCAACGACAAGCTGATCGGTGCCTGGGGCTACTTCAGCGTCGACGCCTCCGAGGGAGCCAACTCGCCGTGGGACTACGACGGTCACGGCTCGCACACCGGAAGCACAACGGCAGGCAACTTCGTCGAGGCCACATTGGTCGGTAACGACGTTGACGTTCCCGGAGGCCCAATCAGCACGACGGTCGATATCTCGGGTGTTGCCCCCCACGCCAATGTCATCGCCTACGCCGGTTGCTGCACGCTTTCCGCTCTGACGGCAGCTATCGACCAGACCGTCATAGATGGCGTCGACGTCATCAACTACTCGATCGGAAGCTCCTCAGCCTCCGACGTGTGGAATGACTTCGATACGGTTGGCTTCCTGAACGCACGCGAGGCGGGCATCTTTGTGGCGACTTCCGCTGGCAACGACGGTCCCGCTCCAGAGACACTCGGCTCACCGGCCGATGCTCCGTGGCTGACCACAGCTGGAGCTTCGACTCATGACCGTCTGTGGGTCAACGAACTCATCGACATGGCCGGTGGCGACACGACGCCCCCCGCCGACATCGCCGGCAAGGGCTTCACCCTCGGTTATGGCCCGGCACCGATCGTTTACGCAGGCGACTTCGGTGATGCGCTGTGCTTGAACCCGTTCCCCGCAGGCACCTGGACCAACGGTGAGATCGTGGTCTGCGACCGCGGCACTGCCGGTCGGGTCGAGAAGGGCGAGAACGTCAAAGCCGGCGGCGCTGGGGGATACGTCCTGGCCAACGACGCTGCGAACGGCGGTTCTCTCTCAGGTGATGCTCACGTCCTGCCGGGCCTGCACATCACCTATGACGACGGTCAGGTGCTCGAGGCCTGGCTCGCAACAGGGACCGGCCATATGGCCTCCATCTCTGGGTCGACAGAAGTTGTCGATCCCGCGTTCGGGGACATCATCGCCGGGTTCTCGTCGCGTGGCGCCAACCGCGCCATCGACATCGTGTCGCCGAGTGTGGCGGCCCCCGGTGTCGACATCATTGCGGCCCACGGTCAGAACGATGCGATCGTCTGGGACTTCTCCAGTGGCACCTCCATGGCCAGCCCGCACGTTGCGGGTGCCGGCGCTCTGCTGATGCAAGAGCACCCGGACTGGACACCAGCAGAGGTTCAGTCCGCTCTGATGCTGTCCGCCAACACTGCAATGCTCGACTCGGATGGAGCCAGCCCGGCCGATCCGTTCGACATGGGTTCGGGCGGGGTCCAACTCGAGCAGGCCAACGCGGCCGGCTTGGTCATGGACGAAACGATCGCCAACTACATGGCTGCCGATCCGGCAACCGGTGGCGACCCGACCAGCCTGAACCTCGCCAGCATGGCGCAGAGCCAGTGTGTCGGCGCCTGCGGTTGGACCCGCACGGTCACTGCGACGGCAGCGGGCACGTGGAACGTGGCGGCTTCGGCCGAGGGTGGCGTCGTCTTGACGACGAACCCGGCCTCGTTTGACTTGAACGCCGGCGAAAGCCAGAGCATCGACATCATGGCCGACGCTTCTGGTGCATCGACCGACGTGTGGAATTTCGGCGAGGTCACGCTGACCAAGGGCGCCGAGGTGCTCCACATGCCGGTGGCGATCCAGGCGACAACCGGCGACCTGCCGGGCCGCGTCGAGATCAACACGCGACGCAATGCCGGATCGCACCCCGTGCTGGGACTGACGGCAATCGAGATCACCGACCTCACAGTGGAGGTCGATGGATTGGTCATCGGTACCCAGGTCGATGAGAGCCTGCTCGCCGACTCGGACAACTCGAGCCCGTACGACGATCCGACCGACGGTGCGTTCACCACGCTGGTTGCCGTTCCTGCCGGAGCGACCCATCTGATCGCAGAAACGATCTTCTCGGAGTCGCCCGACCTGGATCTCTTCGTCGGCTTCGATGAGAACAACGATGGGATCCCGCAGGCGTCCGAGGAGATGTGCGTCAGCGCAAGCGCCTCAGCGCTGGAGTTCTGCGATGTCGCAGACCCAGAGCAGGGTCAATGGTGGATCCTGGTCCAGAACTGGTCGGCATCCGGCAACCCGCCCGACGACCTGACGCTGTCCTACGCGGTTCTCGACGGAACCGACGCGGGCAACTTGTCGGTTGAGGGACCCGCCAGCGCCGGAGCGCTCGAGCCGTTCGACGTGAGGGTGTTCTGGGACGATGCCGCCCTGGAGTCTGGTGACAGGGCATACGCCTTCTTCTCGCTCGGCACCAGCGCAGGCAACCCGGGCAACATCGGGACCGTTCCGGTGAACCTGATTCGCCACGAAGATGACGTGACCAAGACGGTCAGCCAAGCCACGGCCGAGCCGGGCGACACGCTGACCTACGAGATCACGGTTCTTCCGAACGTGACAAATGAGGACCTGGACTACGAGTTGGCCGACACCATCCCCGAAGGGCTGACCTACGTGGACGGCTCCGTGACCGGTGGCGCCACCGTGACCAACGGTGTACTCACCTGGGAGGGCGTCCAGGCCACACAGTTTGGCGCTGAGGGCGACTACGTCGTCACGACGAGCGCCAACGACGAGGCCTGCGACACGGGCTTTGGCGGCTACGTCAATCTCGAGGACTCCGGGATCTTGGCGCAGTCCGGCATCATTGGCGACACCGTGCTGTTCTCGGCCTTCGCGACGCAGAATCCACTCGACTTCTACGGGGTCAACTACACCGGTGTCTCCTTCGGCGATGATGGCTTCGCCATCCACGGGCCGGAAAACTACGCCGGTGCACCGTGGGTCCCGCAGCTTCTGCCGGATGCCGAGGCGCCAAACAACGTGATGGCTGGCCTGTGGCAGGACTTCGAGTTGTTCTACGACGCGGCGACCAACACCGGCGTGAGCTTGGCGACTGCCGGCCCAGCCGTTGCCGTCATCGAGTATGACGACCTGCAGCTCTCTGGCGGCAGCGACCCGGTGGCCGACATGAACATCGTGCTGTGGGAGCGCGACGATGCCCCAGGCTTCCCGGAGATCGTCTTCGCCTACGACAACCTCGATCTGGGCGTACTCGAGGGCGCACCGGCCACGATCGGCGTCGAGAACATCGACGGATCGAACGCAACGGCCTACGTCAATGCGGCAGACCCGTCCAACGCAATCAGCGATGGCTTCATGGTCTGCTTCGACTTCCAGGGCCCGAGCTTCGATCCGGTGATCATCACCTACCAGGTCACGGTCGACGATGTGAACCCGAGCATCGGCGGCGGGATCGTGAGTAACGAGGTGATCAGCAGCGTCGACAATCCGGGCAGCCAGCTCGAGGTGACGTCGGCCGAGGTTGAGATCATCCCCGATGTCGTATCGGCAACGGTCGTCCTCGACCAGGTCGTCGATGACCTGAACGGCATGATCGCGGTGGCCGAAGGCAGTGACTACTGGAAGCTGCGCAAGGCTCGCCTGTGGACGAAACGAGCCGCGGCCGACAAGCGCTGGGCCGACGAGTTCCAGCCCAACATCGTCGGCGGTGCCAAGGTGTTCTACATGACCCGCATGGCAGTTGCGAAGCTGAAGAAGATCACGGACACGTCACCGTGGTACCTCGACGCCCAAGCGCTGGTCGATGACCTGGTCACCAGCAGCCGGATGGTGGCAACCAGCGGAATCGACGCCCATATCGCAACGGCCCCCGCAGCCAAGGTGGCGAGAGCGGAATACTGGCTCAATCGTGGCAACAAATCAGCCCTCAGGGGCAACGATGGGAACGCGATCACTCGCTACAAGAGGTCGTGGAAGAATGTGACTTCCTACCTCCGTTGACCACTACGCGGTACCAAATACCGGGAAAGGGGCCCCCACGGGGCCCCTTTCTGTTCTTGCGTGGCTGGGGTACCACAAACCGCGCCCGAACCACGCAAGTTCGGGATCATTTGCGGGCGATGAGGACCCGGAAGTCGCCGAGGCCGCGGGGATGCATCAGGGTCTCGGCGTCGGTCTTCTCCGACCGGACCTGGAGACGAGCCACGGCATCGCCGCCGCGGGCCAACTCGAGCTCGAGGCGACGCAGGCGTGACACCTCATCGCCCAAACCGAGCACTGCCAGGAAATCGTCCTGCCGGTGCAGTTCGGCCTTGGCGCCGGCCGCTGTGGCCACCGCCAGCAGAGCGGTGAAATTGACGTCGACGGTGACGTCGGTCTCCCCCGGCGCCAGCAGCGGATCGGGCCCGAGGTGGTGGTTGCGGTACGTGCGCAGCGTGCCGCGGGTGCGACGCGGTTCCAACTCCTCCGCAGTACCGCCGTAGTCGATCACCACTACCGCACCGGACCCGATGTGATCCAGCGCCCGACGCAGCCACTCACCCGCCGCCAACTGCACCTCGACCATCCCACCCACCGGCACCGTGCCACAGAACAAGCCGGCCCATTTGGCGACCTCGGGACGCGCCGGAACCGGCACCAGTGAGAGGGCGTCGTCATCAGCCGCCCCGACCCAGCGCTCCGTCCAACCCCCAGCTTCCCGGACCGCCAGCGACACCGGAACGTTGTCCAGCAGTTCATTGGCGAAGAGAACCGTCGGACGACCGGCGGGCAGGTTGGTCAATTGCTCCGCGACGTTCGAGTCTCCGACGACGCCACCAAGGGCGTCGCGAGCCGCTGGTGAGGCGTCCGCCGCCCACAGCTCTGCGGCGAGGCCAATCGGCTCCCGCAAGCCCGTCAGCAGCGAGCCGGACCCGGCCCCGACATCGGCGACAAGGAGCCCGGGCGGGGAGCCGAGACGATCCCCCTCTGCGGCGACAAACCTAGCGAGGCACCGCCCAAACCAGGGGCTGACTTCGGGGCTGGTGAGAAAGTCGCCGGACCGAACCGAACGCAGCGGCCCAGTGGTGAAGAACCCGCCATCGGGATCGTAGAGGCAGGCAGCCATGAACGTCTCGAACGGCATCGGGCCGGAGGCATCGATCTCGCCGCGAAGACGTGAGGCCAGCGTCACCGTATCTTCCTGTTCTGGCGTGGCTGAGGTACAAAAAACGGGACCCACGCCACGCAAGAACAGAAAGGGGTCACCTCGGTTAGAGGGCGAAGGTCTGGGCGATGTCACCGACATTGGCGATGAGCCCCGGGAAGATCCCAAGCACCAGCACCGCAATGGCCGTCACGGCCAAGGCCAACTGCAGCGCTGGAGCCACCTTCTGCTCGCGCAGCTCTGCGGCCGGAATGGCGTCGGGCACCGGATCGAACCAGACCGCCTTGACCACTCTCGAATAGTACGCAAAGGCAACCACGGCATTGAGCGCCGCAATGACCGCCAGCGTGGTTGGCCACGCTCCCCCAACCGACATCACCGAGCGGAACATCACAAACTTGGCGAACCAGCCGGCCAGCGGCGGAACGCCGGCGAGCGAGAGGAAGAACAGCGCGACCAGCCCGGCCAGGCCGGGGGCGTACCGGTTGAGGCCGCCCCACGCCGAGACCTCCACGCTACCCACCCGGTTGCGGACTGCAATCGTGGCGCCAAAGGCTCCGAGGTTCATGAAGGCGTAGATGAGCAGGTACGTGACGGTGGCAAAGAAGGCGGTCTCGAGTTGCTCCGGGTTGGCTCCACCGGCGACGGCAGCCCCAA
>CAYXMJ010000150.1:0-7731 GCA_964465915.1 uncultured Acidimicrobiaceae bacterium | reverse complement strand
CCCCACCGGGTCCCCCGACCCGTGTCCGTGATCGATGCCGGCGCATCGTGGCGTATCTGATCGGGTTCCTCTCGTTCGGCGCCACCGGCGGCGGGCTGCGGGTTGGTGACGTCGGCGTAGCGGTCGCAAGAACGACGTTTGGGATAGCTCTATCCGCCTGGGAAGAAGATCGCTGCGTCGTAGAAGGAGACGAATCCGCACATGTCGCTTTCATTATCCCAGCGGACTTGAGCACCCTCCAGGTCACCGAAGCCTTTACCCACGCCCGTGAACTTCGACCACGCGGCGCACTCACCACCGACCGCATCCGGATTGGGAGGGCCGGCAACAACCCACGTACCGGCGTACCCGCCGTCCATAGCGTCGAGTGTGATCTCGACGGTGCCCCAACTGTTCAGCGCACCCGTCTTCCAGTTCCAGTTGAAGTTGATCTCCGAGATCTGGTCGCCGGTCTGGTACTGAGCATTGTCGCCGGTGCCCTCCACGCGCACACGCCAGACGACGCCGCGAACGTGGTTGACGTCGCCCTTGAACCAGGACTCGCCTGGATCCAACGTCTCGACATAGACAGCGGTGGCCTTCGCATGGATCTCGCCTGGTCGGGCGATGCTGGGCACTGTTATGACACCAAGCAGCAACGCCGCCACCGAAGCGATAACCAGAGTTCGCCTCATAGCTCCTCCTTCAGGGGGCTCACTCCTCAGCATCCGTCTTGGTTGGCCGATTTCACGTCCCGACCAGGTCGACGAAAGTCCCTTCCGAGCAGGTCGGGCGGCTGATCCCGTAGTAGCGGCAGGTCTGGGCGACGTTGCCCATCACCGCCTCGACGTGACGGATCACCGCCAGCCGGTGCTTAACCAGTCGCTGCTGATCTCGCTCGGTCATTGGATCTCCTCACCGTTGTTCGGAGAAACCAACGTGTAACCAATGTCCGTCAGTTCCACACGGTCAATGACGCGGAATCGCGCTCCATACGCGCGCCAAGCTCGGCACACCTCCCGCCAGACAGAACAGAAACCCCCGACCGGTGGGGGTTTCCGTGGTGGGCGCTGGCAGGATTGAACTGCCGACCTCTTCCGCGTCAAGGAAGCGCTCTCCCACTGAGCTAAGCGCCCGTGTCGACGATTGTACCGCCGGAGGCGACGCCGGGAATCGAACCCGGGTACAGGGTTTTGCAGACCCTTGCCTAACCACTCGGCCACGTCGCCGAAAAAAGGGGCGGCTATTGCCGCCCTTCGAGCGGACGACCGGGATCGAACCGGCGACCTCAACCTTGGCAAGGTTGCGCTCTACCAGCTGAGCTACGTCCGCAGGGGCCTGGATTGTACCACGAAGGCGCCGTCGGCTCTCCTCACCGGCCGGTGGAGCCAAATCCCCCGCTGCTGCGTCGAGATGGCGGCAGTTCGTCGACCTCCTCGAGTTTCTGCTCGACCACCGGCACTACAACCAGTTGCGCAATCCGGTCACCCCGATCGAACTCGAACGTGGTGGCGCTGTGATTGATCAACAACACATTGATCTCTCCGCGGTAGCCGGCATCTACGACGCCCGGCCCGTTGACGACGCCGATCCCGTGGCGAGCCGCCAGGCCCGAACGTGGCGTAACAAGACCGACATGACCTTCTGGGATGGCAACGGCGAGACCAGTCGGCACCATCGCCCACTCTTCCGGCTCGATCCGATGGCCGGTACGGGCATAGAGATCGACCCCTGCATCGCCGGGATGGGCATGGCCGGGGAGAGGAAGCTCGGGATCGAGCCGGTTGACGGGTATCTTCATAGACGCAGATTGTGTCGCACCCGATCGAGATGGGCAAGAGGGGCTCCGTGAGGCGTAGAAATCAGCAACCGCTACCCGGCAACGACGGGCAATGGTTTCTCGATCTCGTCGGTGCGGTACCCGGCTCCGCACCCTCGCCGCCCCCAGAGCCCGTTCCGGCCGTCGAGGAGCCGTCTGAGGAGGAGGGGCCTTCGGCTCTGGCCGCGGTAGCCGCGTTGCGCCACGAGCCTGCCGAGGCCCCTGACTCGACCGCCACCATCGCCCCGCCTACCACGATCGACCTCTCAACGAGCAGCGGCGTAGACCCTCACGAGGACGAGGAGTTCTCTCACGCCACCCAGGCTGACGTGGCGGGAGCCGCAACACTCGGCGTTGCCGGAGCAACTGATGTGTCGAGCTCTGAGGCTGCCCCCACCGAGCTGCTCGTGACGCCACCGACCCCAACTCGAGCGTCAGAGCCAGCACCCCCCAGTGCCGACCCTCAGGACACGCCGACCCTGTCAGACACCTGGAGGGCGACTCCGAAGCCGCCTCCTCCGGCCGACTGGGCAGCCGAACCGCTCTCGAGCTCAGAGACGAAGACTCGCCGCTCCCGCCGGCCGCTCCTTCTGGCAGTGGCGGTGGCGGCACTTGTCGTTGCCGCCCTCTGGCTCCCCGCGCTAGTGAACGGCCGGGCCTCGGAGCAGTCCGACGAGTACCGCACGGTGCTTGTCGAAGTGCGCGACAGCCTGGTCGGTGCTCAGGGCGGCCTCGAAGCTGCCACGGAGCCGAGCTCGCAGCGGGCCGAGCTTCTCGGGGTGGCGCCGCAGCTCGAGCCCCTGGCCGTCGCATCCGACTCGGCGCTGACTATTGCCGCCGAACCGCTCCCCGAGCCGCTACCACTGCTGCCGTCGGGATCGATCGACGATCTTGTTCCGAGCCGCAACGCCGTGGCAGCCGTCGGCGCTGAGGGCGCAGACATCGCCGCCCGCATCGACGACACCACGACCTATCGCCTCCTGCTCACCGAGATCCTCGTCGTGCCCGAACTTCCGATCGAGGCCGACGGCATCGAAGCCGCGGCACTCGGCGCCGAGCTTGCCGCGATCGACGCCAACAGCCGCAATGCCGCAGCCCAGTTGCCGTCGGATCCTGCGCTCGCCGACCACAAGGAGGTGGTCATCGAAGCCGTATCTGGATTCGATGAGTGGGCTGCCGAGTATCTCGCCGCACTCACCGCCGGAGATGCAGCCCTTGCCGCCGATCTCATCGCCCAACTCGAAGCCACCCAATTCGCCCTAGCCAACTCCCTCGTCCCCAGCCTGAGAACGGTGCGCTCCGAGGTGGACGACGCCATCGTCGTGCTCCACGTTGACGCCACAAACGCCCTCGCTGCACTCCCCTAAAGGGGGACGTCAATCCAAGGGAAGTGGGCAAACGCTCGGTCGACGACATGGCAGATGGACAGAGTGGCGCGAGGGTGACCAGGCTTCGCCGAGACGACGGTTAGATCTCCTCCAGCGAAGCCATCTCACGTTCGAAGTCCGAGGCCCCTTGGAACTCCTTGTAGACCGACGCAAACCGGAGGTAGGCGACCTCATCGACCTCACGGAGGCCCGAAAGGACTTCCCTGCCGATCTCGTCGGCGCTCACCTCGGGTCCATCGCTGTGACCGGCCGATTCGATCCGGGCCAGGATCATGTCGATCGTGCCCTGTGGCACCGGCCGATCGGCCAAGGCATTCTCCACTCCTAGCCGGATCTTGCGCGGATCGTAGGCTTCGAGACTCCCGTCGCGTTTGCGGACGACCAGGGTCACCGCAGGCCGCTCGTAGGTAGTGAATCGGTGTCCACAACCAGTGCACTCGCGGCGACGACGAATCGACACACCCCCCTCGGAAGGGCGGCTATCGACAACTCGCGTATCGTCGGCCCCACATATCACACAGCGCATGGACACGGAAGGGTACTAGATGTTGTGGTCCCAAACCCAAGCTGACTATCTCGCAGCTGTTGACTCAACCGCCACGCTCGTCTCCGGCATCACCGATTACGCCGCACCGGGCCTCGGAACCTGGGACGTATTGGGCCTGAGCGGACATCTACTTCGGGCGATCCGTACCCCGCTCACGTACTTGGCCGGGCCCGAGCCCGCCGGGGAGCCGCTTCCCAGCGCCGCCGCCTACTACAAGGCCTATCTGAACCGACGGAATGAGGGCCCTGCCGTCGCCGACCGCAGCGTGGCCGCTCGAGGCGCCGCGGAGCTAGCCTCGGCGTCGCCCGACGAAGTCCCGACAGCCTTCGCTTCGGCGGCATCCGCACTCCACGGTCTGCTGCCCAGTGTCCGAGCCGACCGACGCGTGCAGAGTCCGATGGGAGTCATGCGCATCGAGGACTATCTGCGGACCAGAAACCTCGAGGTCGCCGTCCATGGGGTCGACCTCGGTCGTGCTATCGGCACACCGTGGCGACCACCCGACGGCTCACTTCAAGACGCGCTGGTCCTGCTCACTGAGATCGCACAATGTCGTGGTAGCGGAACCGACCTGCTGATGGTGCTCACCGGCCGGTCGGCGGACTCCCCGCCCCTGCCGGTGCTCCAGTAGGCCGACCGATCAGCCCGATGCCGTCAACACCGGCACAACCAAGACCGCGCCCGGTTGGATCATGCTCGAATCGAGATCGTTCAGCCGCCGAATCGAGGTGATCGTGCCGCGGATGTCCTCGCCGGCGGTTGTTCGTTCCTCTGCGATCTCCCACAGGGTATCGCCACTGCGGACCACATACTCGTCGGTAGCGACGCCGCGAACGGGTCCCGGCGTCGCCCCAAAGGCGGAAGGCAGGAGAAGGACCAAGGCCACGACGATCGTGGAGATGATGACTAACACTCGTGACGAGGCTGTCGTTTGTCGCAACATCCTGGCTCCTTCTCCTGCTTTCTACCTACCGTGTATACGATCCGGGGCGGCCCAGATCTGGCGTGTCCCGGGCTGGCTACCCGGCTACGAGCACCGTATCGAGTGGGTGTGACAGAACCCCAACGTCGCCGTTGGGTGTCTCGCCCGGCCGAAGCCTCCCCCCCTATCCGTCGAACAGGTGTTCGTACCAGCACACCATAAGCGAACGCATGTTCGCATGTCAAGTCGAACATATGTTTGGTTTGTCGCGAAATCCGAGCTACCCTGCAGCAACGGCAGAGACCAGAAGGGGCCAGCCATGGAGCGCAAAGAACTGACCATACGCCAGCAACAGATTCTCGACTACATCCTGGAGTCGGTTGCTGATCGAGGCTATCCGCCGGCAGTACGCGAAATCGGTGACGCCGTCGGGCTGAGCTCACCGTCGACCGTGCACAGCCACCTCTCGGCACTCGTCAAGGCCGGCTACCTCCGCAGGGATCCATCGAAGCCGCGGGCGATCGAAGTGATCGATCCCGGCAGTCATGTCGATGCCCAGCTCCACCGTGCGCCGGTGCGCGACGTGCCCCTCGTCGGCAACATCGCCGCCGGCTCTCCGATCTTGGCGGAACAGGACATCGAAGAGATTTACCCGTTGCCGACCGAACTCGTCGGCAACGACCCGGTGTTCATGCTCAACGTTCGCGGTGACTCCATGATCGACGCCGGCATCTTCCACGGTGACTACGTGGTCGTGCGGCGTCAGCCAACCGCCGACGACGGTCAGATGGTGGCCGCTCTCGTCGACGGCGAGGAGGCCACCGTCAAGCGCCTCCAGCGTCTGGATGGCCGCGTCATCCTCAAAGCGGAGAACCCGACCTATCCGCCGATGGTCTTCTCCGACGGTGTCGAGATTCTCGGTGTCGTGGTCGCGGTCCTGCGGCGGGTCGACTAGTCGGTCGAATCCAAGTCCACTGCGCACTCCTAGTCTTGGTTCACCGAAGGTAGAGGTGCGGATTGAACGAGAACGAGATCGAAGCATCGCTCGCTGGCTGCGAAGCCGACATGACAGCTGGACGGGCAATCGACGTGAAGGGGCATCGCTTCTGGAAGGCGGTCGCTGCCGTCAAGGCCGACAGCTCGCTCACCGACCGCTATGCCGACCGCATCGGCGCCATTGACCATGCAGCGTTCAGGAGTTGGGCGTTGTACACAGTCCCGTCGAGCACCGGAACGGCGCTCATGGTGCTGGCCACCATCGCCGGCTTCGCCATCATCCTGGCCGGCTACTACGTCGACGAACCCTGGAACGGCTTGGCCCTCGTTGTGGGCACCCTGGTCCTCCTCGTGAGCACCCACGGGCTGACGCACATGACCGTCGGCCACCTCCAGGGCATGGAGTTCAGCAACTGGTTCATCGGCACGATAAGCCGCCCCCAACCCGGGGTCAAGATCGCCTACGCAACCTATCTGCGAACTCCAGCGCGCTCTCGGGCCTGGATGCATGCGTCCGGCGCCATCGTGACCAAGCTCCTTCCCTTCCTGCTGCTTGGAGCAGCGTGGGGCATGGATGCGCCGGCATGGTCATGGTGGGTGTTGATCATCCTCGGCATCGCCCAGATTCTCACCGACGTGATCTGGTCGACGAAGGCATCGGACTGGAAGAAGTACCAACGGGAAATGCAGTACGTCTCCGCGTAAGTCCGATGCCCGGCTTCGGACTGGAAGAAGTACCAACGGGAAATGAGTTCCGTCTCCGCGTAGGCACGCAGGGCTGCAACCCTCCACGGTCCGAGCTAGAGCTCGATGGTTCCTTTGTAGACGGTGGTGGCGGGGCCCACCATCCAGGCGTCGGCACCTTCGAACTCGATGACGAGTTCCCCGCCAGGCAAGCTGACGGTTACGGGAGCCTTCACGCCGCGGTAGTTGAGGGCGGCATAGGCGCCGGCTGTGGCACCGGTTCCGGAGGCCATGGTCTCGCCAACACCACGTTCCCAGATGCGCATCTCGATCGCCCCCGGGCCCCGTGGGGTGACGAACTCGACATTGGTTCGGTCGGGAAAGCGAGGGTCCGCTTCGACCTGCGGACCGACGACACCTACCGCAGAAGCGGCCGGGTCGTCAACGAAGATGACGGCGTGGGGGTTGCCGACGCTCACAGGGTGCAGTAGCACGTCGCCGAATTCGATGGGTGCTCCCATCAGGTGAGGCTCACCGACCAGCGCCCGGACTACACCACCGACGAGGACCTGAGCAGGCATGTCCCCCATGGCCGTCTCCACGGTCAGGTCGCCTCCTTCTACCCAGCCCCGATCATGCGCGTGGCGGGCGACGCACCGCAGCCCGTTGCCACACATTTCGGCCTCTCCCCCGTCAGCGTTCCAGTACCGCATCCGCACGCGGCGGTCGGTCAACGGAGTCGCCTCGAGCACGCCATCGGCACCCACTCCGAAACGCCGGTCACACCACGCCACAATGGTCTCGGGAGCCAGGTCAACAGGGCCGGTAACGACCACAAAGTCATTGCCCAGGCCTTGCATCTTCACGAAGTCCATGTTCCGACCTCCTCGAGGGCGCGACGGGCGCGGGAGACACGCTCGTCGGGGTCATCGTGCCATGTCAGCCAACGAATGCGCGGATCACGCCGGAAGAACGTACGTTGCCGCTTCGCCAGCCCGAGGGTCGCCTGGATGGCGGCAGCGCGGCCTTCCTCGAGCGAAGTCCCTCCGTTGACGACCGGAATCAGTTCCTTGTAGCCGACCGCCTGGCGAGCAGTGCGCCCCAGACGAGGTGCCAACTCGGCAACCTCATCAAGCAGACCGACACCGAGCATCGCATCGAACCGGGCGATCACCCTCGTCTCGAGAGCGTCGCCGGGGTCGAGACCCACAGCGACCAGCGCCAGCCGCGGCGTGTACGAACGCAGCGCCTCTGCCTCGGCCGTTCCGGCCCGTTGCGACGGCGTGGTGCCGCTGAGCCGGAGAGTCTCGACGGCGCGCAGCACGCGCCGCGGGTTCGCCAGGTCCACGTGGGCTGCAGCCTCAGGGTCGGACCCCAGCAATTCGGTGACCAGGTC
>CAYXMJ010000149.1:0-7814 GCA_964465915.1 uncultured Acidimicrobiaceae bacterium | reverse complement strand
CGTCCATTGATTCGGTGCGGGCCGTCGTTGCCATCGCCGCTCCGGCCAACCCGGAGCACATCAAGCGGCACATCGCCAAGGACCTCGAGATGATTGCGGCGGATGGCGCTGCCGACGTGTTGGTAGCCGGTCGGCCGTTCACGATCCAGCAGCAGCTCATCGAAGACGTTGAGCGGGTCGACCTCGCCGACGACATCGCCCGGCTGCGGCGCCCGCTACTCGTCCTCCACTCACCGATCGACAACACCGTCGGAGTGGAGAACGCGGCCGAGATCCTCGACCACGCCAAGCATCCGAAGAGCTTCATCTCGCTCGACGACGCCGACCACCTCATCACCGAGGACGAAGATGCCCGCTACGTCGCCGAGGTCATCTGCTCGTGGGCGAATCGCTACACCACCGGCGACCTGACGGCGCACTCCCAGCCGGACTTCCTCATCGACGCACCCGAGAGCGTCACGGTGGTCCGCACCGAGCAGGGCTTCCGCACCGACATCGTGTCCAACGGGTTTGCGCTCGTTGCCGACGAGCCGGCTTCGGTGGGTGGTACCAATACCGGCCCCACGCCATACGACTACCTGCTGACCGCCCTCGGCAGTTGCACCGCGATGACATTGCGAATGTACGCCGACCGCAAGAAGTGGCCGCTGGAGTCCGTCACGGTCGAGCTGACCCACCGCAAGGTCCATGCTCGCGACTGCGCCGACTGCGAATCCACGGGTGGTTTGGTCGACCATATCGACCGTGCCATCACCGTGACCGGGCCGCTCGACGATGACCAGCAGCAACGCCTGGCAGAGATCGCCGACCTCTGCCCGGTCCACAAGACGCTGCATGGTGAAGTCGTGGTGAACAACCAGCTTACCCTGGGCTAGTGGCGTTCTTCCTCCTACTCTGATCCTTTGGTAGATTTCCTTCCTATGGAACCAGTTCTGGTTTCGCGACGGATGACAGATCTCCTGGTCGGTGCTTCATCGGGCCCTGAGCCAAGGGTGCGCGCCTGGGACGGATCGGAGTGGGGTCCCGAGTCGGCTGCGGCAACGCTGGTCCTGCAGCATCCTGGCGCACTCCGGTCCATGCTGCTGCCGCCAAACGACGTGTCGGCGGGGGAGGCCTATGTCTTCAACGACGTCGATATCGAGGGCGACATCTTCTCGATGCTGGAGTTCGCCAATGGTCTCGACGCCATCAAACCGGGATGGCGGGCACTCCAGATCCTGCGTCTGGCGCGCCGCCTGCCCAACGAACCGGCAGATGCTGATGAGCGGCCGCAGCGGCGCCCTCGCCTGAGTGGCCGGCTCCATTCGATTGGGCGTGACCGACAGGCCGTCACTTATCACTACGACACCGGCAACGAGTTCTTCCGGCTGTTCCTCGGTCCCTCAATGGTGTACTCATGTGCCCACTTCCTGTCTCCGGATGAGGCCCTCGAGGGGGCGCAGCGTCGCAAGCTCGACATGATCTGTCGCAAGCTCAACCTTGGGCCGGGCCAACGACTCCTCGACGTCGGCTGTGGCTGGGGTTCACTGGTCGTTCATGCCGCCCGGGAGTACGGAGTGGAAGCGGTTGGGATCACCGTGAGCGGCGAGCAGGCTGAGGCGGCTCGGCAGCTGGCCAAGGAAGCCAAGGTGGACGATCGAGTCGAGATCCTCCAGCGTGACTACCGCGAGATCGATGGCGAGTACGACGCCATCGCATCGGTGGGCATGTTCGAACACGTGGGTCGCAACCGGCTGCCTCAGTACTTCAAGCAGCTGCGCCGGCTGCTGGCGCCCGGCGGGCAGGTGTTGAATCACGGGATCGTCACACGGTCACGAGGCCGCGGCGGGCGGCGCTCGACATTCATCAGGACCTACGTCTTCCCGGACGGGGAACTCCGGCCCGTCGACGAGGCCGTTGCTGCCGCCGAGGACGCCGGGTTCGAGCTGCGCGACGTCGAGGCGTTACGGATGAGCTACGCCCTGACGCTGCGACGCTGGGTGGCGAATCTCGAGGCCAACCGCGACGAGGCGATTCGATTGGTAGGCGACCGGGTGTACCGCATCTGGCGGGCGTACATGGCCGGATCGGCCGTGTCGTTCGAACGCGGGGGCATCGGGGTGTACCAGTTGCTGCTGAGTGATCCGCAGCGGTCGTGGACGTATGGCCGCTCAGGGTTGCTTGCTACCGACGACGTCTGATCCCGCCTCAGTTGTAGTGGCGGACGTCATCCCAGATGTCGGCGAGTTGGCCGGTCGGTTCCAGGCACAGCCACAGCGGCAGCCCGTACTCTTCGTTCTCGACTCCGTGGGGATTGGTGATGGTGCCGACCTGCTGGACCCCCGGGCAGATGCGCCGAAGCGGGTCACCGATTGGTCCGATCCCGATCAGCGGGCCGTGCTCCATCGGCGGGCCCCACAACCAGTAGTTGTTGTGGCCGCTGACCGCCGCCGGGAGGCCGGAGTCTGGGCCGATAACGTCGACCGCCCCGGCCTCACCGTACGAGGCCGTGAAGACAGCGACGTCGGATCGCTGGTCGGCGGGGATTGTCTCGTAGATGACCGTGACCTGGTCGACGAGTTCGGGCCAACCGACAGTTTCGCCGAGTTCGCCGGTGGCATCGAGCGCCGACATCGACGAGGCCGGCAGCAACGGCAGAGCGATGAAGAACCCGATGAAGATGCCGAGGGCGGTGGCCCCGATCATCGCTCGCCGGCCCACCACGCCGAGGTCCTGGAACCACAAGGAACCCGCCGCGAGCAGCACCGGGAACATCGGAGCTACGTAATACGACTTGCCTCCGGCCAGCAGGAAGAACACGAAGAGCAGAACGAACGCAATGCCGATCGCACGCCACCTTGCCAGCCGGGGTGATCGGAGCAGACGCCACAGCCCGATCGCGGCCGGGACGGCAAGGACGATGGAGAGCAGGCCGATCTGCTCGAGGACGAAGGTGACCGGTCCGTCGCTGCGGTCGGCGAGCGCCGTCGCCATCTCGAATTGCGGGAACTCATTGGCGGCCTGCCAGAGGAAGTTTGGGAGGGCGATCACGGCGGCGATCACCACCCCGAGCCACGGCCACTTGTCGGCGAGCAGCTTCCGTTGTGGTGTGGCCACCAGGCCGATCAACACGGCAATGGCGAAGAACGCCATGAGGTGCTTGTTCTGCAAACCGATTCCCACCGTGGCTCCGAGCGCCAGCCACCAGCGGGGATCGTCACCCGCGAGGATCCGCACCAGGAGGTAGGCGGCGAGGGTCCAAAGGAGGTAGTCGAAGGTGGAGGTGCTGAGCAGGTGGCCGACGGCGAGAGCGAATCCAGCGCCCCCTGCGGTCACCGAGGCGAAGACTTGCGCCCTCGGGTCACCGCCGAAACGCCGGGCCATCGCCGCGCCCAGAAAGACCACCGCGCCGAGCGCCAGCGCCGGGAGGATGCGCAGCACGACTGGCGAGGTTCCGCCGATCGTCTCGGAAATCCGAGCCAATAGGGGAGTGAGTGGCGGCTGGTCGACGTAGCCCCAGGCCAGCCGGCGACCGGCAACGACAAAATAGAGCTCATCGCGGTGGAAGCCATACCTGGCCGACACCGCCAACAGGAGCACAACAATCGACCCCGCGGTCCACCACACGCCACGCGAAAATCGGGGGCTTCGAGCCCCCGATTTCCGCTCGGTGTTGGCCTGTTGCTGCGTCCTACATCCCTTCGCCGATGCCGAGGATATTCCCTTCGCTGTCTTTGAACCAGGCGATGCGGTTCCCGTCCGGCGTGGCTGCTATTCCGTCGACGGTCTTTAGGTCCGGGCCGAAGTCGTACTCTTCGAACGTGACCCCGTTGCTGCGCAGCTCAGAGATCGCAGCGTCGAAGTCCTCGACAAACCAACCTGCGGCCGTTGCCTGATTGGTTCCCGCAAATGCCGACGGATAGACGGTGAACTTGGACCCTCCCGTCTCGTAGTACAGGCCGCCGTCGGGCGACTCCTCAGCAGGGGTCAAACCGAGGTGCTGGTGGTACCACTCCTTGGCTCTGGCGATGTCCGATGCCGGTAGTGCCGCATACAGCGGTGCGTCCATGATGCTCCTCCCTCGTGATCCTCTCCCGCAAGCGTACGCGGCGGCAGGCGGGCCCGCCGAGGTTTCTGTGGAAGGAGTCGAGGGCCCATGCCGCGAGCCCTCGACTCGTGTGATTCTGCGATGGCAGCTATTCCGTCGTGATGTAGAGCGGCTGGGTGTTCCCCCCGCTCAACGGGATGGTCACCTTCTAGAAGTCACGCGTCGATCGGTACGGCGTAGGCCACGAAGTTGTCTTCGTAGCTTCGGAGCGAGCTGTTGAAGTCGCCGCCGCAGGTGATCAGGGTCAGGACCGGTCCTCCGTCCTTGTCGAAGATGCGGTCGAGGGGGAGTTCCTGCTTGTCGTATTGGGCGACTTCAACCACCTCGAAGGTAGCCGCTGAGCCGTCGTCGTATCCGACGCTCACCACGTCACCGGGTTCCACGTCGCTCAAGTATCTGAACACGCCGTTGCTGCCGTTGTAGGAGATGTGGGCCGACAGCACCGATGATCCCGGCTCGCCCGGTATCGCGTTGTAGCGGTACCAGCCGACGGCCTCGGCGCCGGGAAGCTCCATGTCGCCGTTGTCTTCGACGCCGACATCCACAACGGGGGCGGAGGCGACGTTGATTTCGTCGATGGAGATCGAGGTTGGTACTGGTGCATCGTTGCGGTGCTCGGCCGGGTCGTATGCGGCGGAACCGATGGGAGTTACCCGAGCGGCCAGCGGCGACACACTCTCCTGCGTGGTAGCCGGTGGAGCGACCACAGTTGACGTCGTGTCGGGGGCTGCCGTGGCCGGCGCAGTGGTGGTGATTGTCATCGCAGCCGATCCCGGCCCAGTGGGGTTGCTGGCCGGTTCCGCCGAGCTGCAAGCAGCGGCAAACAAGGCGGTGACAAGGGCGAGAGCGGCGGTGGTGCGTTTCATGAGGGGGAATCGTAAGGGGGGTGGGGCGGTATGCCCCACCCCCCTGGTTGTAGTTGCTATTCCTTGCTGTTCGTTGAGCTACAGCTCAGTTGCTGCGGCGGGCGAGGGCCAAGCCACCACCGGCGGCGAGGGAGGCGATGATGGCCATGCCGGCCATGGCTGCCATCGGGAAGCCGCTCTCGACCGGGCTGTTGCCGGAAGGAACCTCGGTCGGCGTCTGGCCGAGACCGGTGATGGTCTCGGTGAGGACGGTCAGTGAACCGGCCTCGAGCGATCCAACGGCGTAGACGATGAGCGAGTCACCATCATTGACGGCGATGTCGGCCGGGCCGATGACAACGGGCTCGTCGGCGCCGGTGGGAACCACCTCAACGCTGTAGGTCGCAGCAGGCAGGTCGGCCTTGGCCTCGTTCGGGTTGCTCAGGTTGGAGAAGGCCACGGCGCCGTCTGCCTTGACATCAACCGCCGGAGCGGCTGCGGTGTGGCGGACCTGGAGGCGTCCTTCACCAGCGGCAATCGCGGATGTGTCGTTCTCGAAGACGGTGAGCGTCGGAGTGCCGGCGGCATCGAGATTGGCGATGATCGAGTAGTTGCCGGAGGCGGGGAGGGCAACGTCGCCCGCGTCGATGGCAACAGTGTCGGTGCCGGCCAACTTGACCTGCAGGTTCACCAGCGTTTCGCCGGCGAGGGACGACAGGTCCTGGGTGTCGCCGAAGTTGAAGTTCTCGAACACGACGGCGTCGTCGACGTAGACATCGACCGCAGTGTCGGGAATGCCGTGGATCAGGTGAATACGGACGGCGGCTTGGCCCATGGCGGGAGCCGCAATCGCAAGAATCATGAGTGCTGCGGCGAATACCGCGATAAGCCTCTTCATCGTTTTTTCCCTCCTAGTGGGATCGGTTGAAGGGACTACGAAGCCGATCGGCTACGCGGATGAGTCGAAGTTCCGGCGATGGGCTTTCGACCGTCCTGAACCACACACGACGTATACACAACACCGTGCCGTCACCAGCGGGCTTGATGCTCCTCGGCCCAGCCGATCAGGCCGTCGATTTCGACGTCGTTGCCGTTGTCATCGACAACGGTGCCGGAGTAGTGGCCGAACATCTGGTGTACCTCTGAGCGGATCAACGCCAGATTGGTCTGAGCGGTCCGGTCGAGAAACGGCGTGAAGGTGAGTCCAACCCGCTCCGATCGCATCCGCCACGGTGCCATGAAGTCGGCGTTGTCGTATTCGAAGTCCACCTCGCCAAGCTTGTGAATCCGGCCGTCGAGGAGGATGGTGTTCTCGGTGGCGGCCGAGGTGTCGCCGAACCCGTATCCGAGGTTCAGCCCCACCCGTCGGCCGTCGCCGAGGAAGCCGGAAGCGCTGGCCCACACCCAGAACGAGCTGTACGCCCACACGCCTCGGCCCCAGTCGAGGTTGCCGTTGCTGGTTTCCGGTTCGAGCGGGATGATCGTGTCGCCGACGGTGATCTTGCCGCGTACCGGCAAGCAGTTGATCTTGCGGTTGTAGTAGAAGCGTTTGCCTTCGATCGGAATGACGATGACGGTGGACTCGTGCTCGGGTGGCTCGTCGTAGTGCATGAAGGCTTCGAGGCGCTTGCCACCGAATCCCTCCCATCCGACGTTGACGTTTCTCGACTCGGCCTCAACCGCAAAGGTGAGCTGGGCCTTTCGCCCGGCGTAGGAACTCGACCCGACGCCGCTGTTGCGCGCGAGTTCTACTCCGGTCCCGAACGGCACGGTGATCGTGTCCTCCACATAGGTGGTGGCGTCAAAGTCGACCAGGTACACAAACACCTGTCCGGCATATCCGAGGTTGGCGATGGTGGCGGAGAAATAGCCGCCCGGGTAGGTCACGCCGTAGTAGTCCCAGCGTTTGATGCGATAGCGCTGCGCGGCACCCAATCGATAGAAGTCGGCGTCCTCGAGGTTGCAGTCGAGCAGCGGTCGGCGAGCCCATCCGACCTGGAGCAACTCGCCGCCCGAGGTGAGCAGCGGCGATGGGGCGACGATCTCGTGGTGATCCTCCGGCATGATCACCGTCTCAGTCTTCGGCAAGTTCGGGCGGGAACCCGCCCCGGGCCACCGGGCCCCAACGCTCGATCTCGATCCTGATCAGCACCTTGCCTTGCTTGACCATCGCTTCGCGGTACTCGTCCCAATCGGGGTGCTCGCCCGCGATATTGCGGAAGTACTCGACCAGCGGTTCGACGGCTTCGGGGAGATCGAGGACCTCAGCGGCCCCGTCGATCTGAACCCACTCGTCGCCGAAGTCATCGGACAGCACGCAGACCGAAACGGCCGGATGGCGTCGGATGTTGTGGACCTTGGCCCGCATCGGGTACGAAGAGATGACGAGACGCCCGGAGTCGTCGACTCCGAGCGTGTTGGGCGACATCTGGGGTCGGCCGTCGGACCGGGTGGTAGTGAGGATGGCCTGGTGGCGGGGTCGGACGAATTCGAGCAGCCCGTCACGGGTCACGGTGGTGGTGGTTGCGATGGTGCGTGCCATGGCCGCCCGATCGGTCAGTCCTCGTGGCCGGACTTGGTCGGCTCCCAGCCAGCGTTGCGAAGCATGCGGCGCAGATCGACGATCTGCTGCTCGGTGGCGTCGCGGCCGTGCGGAGGAGTGAAGACCTCTGTCTCATCACCGACCCGGACCTTCAGCTTCCCGTTGTGTTGCTCATCGACGGTACCCACTGCGTTGAGCAGCGAGACTACGGCCGACCACTTCACGTTGTGGCTCACCGGGTGCTGAAAGATGGCCGCGAGCGTGTCACGGTGATGGTTGCTGAGATGCCTCGGGTCGTCGCGGTCGCTGCCGTCACTCATGGTGCGCTTTCTTCTGGGGG
>CAYXMJ010000148.1:0-7901 GCA_964465915.1 uncultured Acidimicrobiaceae bacterium | reverse complement strand
AGCCGGTTCGTGAGCCAAGCCAGCCCCGGAGAACCCGAACCCGACCCTAGAACCCAACCGCCACCCACCGTGGCAATCAGGCACCCAAGGCACCACCAGTATCCCTCCCTGCCGGATCGGCTCCGCTTCGATAGGGCGAGCCGGTCTGTCTCGGCGTCATTGTGGGCGGGTCACCGGACGATGGTGTTCTCAGCAGGCTTCGTCGCAAGAACTGGTCCGGCTCAAGACGAACTGATCACGCGAGCGATGGCCGCAGCGACCATGCCCGGCTCGTCTTCTGCGGCGACCAGGGTGCGGTCACCTCGTTTGATCCACCGCGCACGATGCGCTTGCCGGTCCGCCTTCGAGAAGAAGACGGCAAGCCGCCGCATCTCGTGACGGCGCCCGGATGCGGTGCGCAAAGCAACGGCCCCTTGCCATTCCCAGCGAGTCCATGAGTCGTCGTCCGACGCCAGGTACCCGGGTCCCATCAATGCCACCATCCATGCGGCCTGGCGCACCGCATCCTCGAGCAGGTCCTCCAGCAAGTTCGGTCGGAGCCAGGAACTCTCGTCGTGTCCTCCGGGTAGGTTCCACTGATCCCACCAACAGGCGATCCTTTGCGCAGTGAGTTCGATTCCTAGCTGCTCCGGGAACACAAGCGCCCCGCCCCGCCGCTGCGGGAAGTCGCTGCGCCTGTAAGAGATGAATGCACGTCTCCCCTCCCGGACTGCTGCGGCGAAGTCCTCGATCTTGTCGACGCTGTCAGGGGTCAGCAGGCGGTGCTTGCGGAAATGCTGTGCCAGGGAGAAGTACGGTCCCCGTGTGGCATCTCGCGATGTGTCTCGCCGCTCGTAGGCATCAGCGAGACGGGGAGCCCTGCCTTCGAATTCGAGCTCGAGCAGTGTGTGGAACATATTGTTGATCGGGAAGTAGGACTCGCCGTCGTGGCGCCCAAGCACGATGTTGTGGCCCGAGCCCCTCACCTCGGGCGCTACGTCAAGGAACTCGGCCGAGGACCCGTACTCGCCGGCGGCGGTGATGTCGAGCCGGGCGATGAGGGAAGGTGCCTGGCGGTAGCCGTCGTAGTCGGGAAGCGACACGAGCCACAGCACATCGCCGGTGAAGCCGAGGAAGGCTCGATCCTTGCTGCCGAATGAGTACGGGTACGCCGTCTCCTCGTGGCGTCTCTCCTGACGCACCCGCGCCTTCCACCTCTTCACCCACTCCCATTTGACGTACTTCATCCAGTGGCGGGGGCGCTTGTCGCGTGTGGAAACCGCTGCTGTCATCATCCTCAAGCCTACGCCCGGCACTTCTCCGCCAGAGGCGGCGTTTGAGTCAGTTGGAGGCCACCTCGTATTCAGCGTCGGGCCCAGACAACCCCGGTATGCGCCCATTACGAGCGCCTCGTCGAACCACGCCCATAGCGCCCCTTATCGGAGCGGTGCGAGAATGGGATCGTGAAGTACGACACCGCTGTTGCGCGGCTGCGACAAGTGGCCAGCGACCTCGATGACCACGTCTCGTCGTGGAGCGACTCGATGATTGTCGAGGCCCACGTGTTCGGTGAGGTCGTGGCAGGACTGGACGCGGTTGAGGTGATCTGGTTAGCCCTAGTCGTTGATCTTCCTGTCGAGGAGGTCACCTGGCAGGCCCGTCCGGTCCAGGCTGAGGCGACTGTCTCGCTGCTGCGTTTTGGCAAGTACCCGCTCCGGTGGTGGTGGCGACCGACGGCGTGGCCGGTATGGAACCACAGGATCTCCAGGTCGGTGCGTTTCTGGTCTCGACAAGGTGGGCCCGATGAGGTGGCGTTGGGCCATTTGGCAGATCGCCGCCTGTCCGACCTCAGGATCCAGGGACTGCCGGACCAGAGCGTGTATCGAGCGCAGCTGCAGATCGAGCTGGAGGCGTCGCGACGGCATCTGGAACGGGTCGTCGATTCATACCATGACCGGGGGTGGCGACGGGATCACAAAGGCTTCGGGGTGTATCCCGAGGACCATCTGTGGTGGGCAACCCTGGGGTTCCTTGAACTTGACGACGCTCTTGGAGCAATCGACGAGCCCGACCTACCCGTCTGAACGGCGCGCTTCGGTGGGCGCCAGCGCGACGGTGCCCCCGATCTCCCTATGTCCTCACATCGTGCGCTCGCGACCGGGCTGGCGATGAACGTTGATCGTGACGAGCGTAGTGCCACATCGGTGGGCCCTCCCTGCCGGGTACTGGGCGCTTGCGGGTGCGCGAGATCGCTCGGGCCGGTGAGCGATATGTACGCTCGATCCGTCGCCGAGTGCTGTGAGCAGGCTCGGATTCGAGTCCTGCCGGGCCCCACTCGGTTTGATTTCGACAACGAAGTGTCGGGCGTGTGACTAGAACTCCGGCAGGCAGCCGGGGCTATCGGTGCGCCGTCATTGCTCGACCGGGGGTTGCTCCTCGTCACCGTATTTGGCCCTGATCTCGGACAGCATGGCGCCGATCGCCGTCATGTCGCCACCATCGGCAAGGACCTGCTCGATTCCGGTTTCAGCATCCACGAAACCTGCGTCACGTCCTTTCTGTGTTGCGCAAGGTGCTGTCCGATTCCCCATCCGATTCCCGGTTTGTGCTGGCGGACCGCGACAAGCTCTCCCTCGAGTCGTGCTCTGAGGTGTGGGTTGACACCGTCGAGTTCGAGCAGCTCGCCGCCACGGCGGCTGATCAGCATGGGGCGGCGCCATCTTGGGAACGGGCGGTGGATCTGTGGCGGGGCTCCTTTGTGGAGGATCTCAGCCTGCGCGCCGGAGCGGTGGAGTTCGTCTAGAGGAGGGTGATGCTTCTATTTCGCCCGGATCCATGAGTTCGCCTGGAGTAGCATCGCATGGAGAGATCACGCTGAAGCCAACCGCTCAGTCGGTTCGCTCCTGCAGGAGGATGCGCTGTGGACAGTCCGCTGACGGCAGACCAGACGGCGGCAACGTTGGCCGTGCTATTTGCGATTGCCGTGGTGTTGACCATCGTTTGGATCTGGGGGCTGGTGCGCCTCTTCACCGGGAATCACACCGCCTGGGGTGTGCTTGGGATCTTCATCAGCCCCTTTGCGTTGGCCGGCTTTCTCCTCGCACCTCAACCTGGTTCCTCGCGATACGAACGCCTGCAAGGAAAGCGTCTGGGAGCCCAGGCCCCGGTGGCATCTCTCCCTCCGCGGTACCGGCCGCCTTCGGAGGCTACTCCGCCGGTCCCCGTGGTGGAGCAAGAACCTCGTGATGGGTCGGCGCAACTCGTCCTCACCGGAACCGACGGCGAGAGGATATTCGACATGCCACGCGCTGCCGTCGCCGTTGGACGCGGTGAGGACGCGGACCTCAGAGTTGATGACGCTTATGCGAGCAGCCAGCACGCGGTCTTCGAGTGGGAAGGTGGGTATCTCCGCGTCAGAGACCTGGGCTCGACCAACGGCACGGATGTCAACGGCGACCGGCTCATCGACGCGGTGAATCTCGAGGACGGCGATGTCGTCCGCATCGGGAAGACCGTCGTGCACATTCGACTGACGAGCACAGCCCAGCCATCTGCCGCCGACACCACCGTGATGCCGGTGACCCACCCGGTTGAGAGTGGCTCAGGTCAAGCCTCGTGGCGGTCCGTGTTCATCAGCTACGCCTCCGAGGACCAGGCTGCTGTTCATCGGATCAGCAGCGCTCTTCAGGCCGAGGGATGGCAGGTGTGGTTTGACCAGCACGACCTGCAGCCCGGCCAGCAGTGGGGGCGTCGCATTTCTGCTGCAGTCGCCGGAAGCTCAGTGGTGTTGGCGGTCGTCTCACCGGCGACGCTCCAGTCTCAGTGGGTCGACGCCGAGTTGCAGCTTGCCCGCAATAGCGACAGACCGATTCTCGGGCTGGTCGTGGAGCGGACCAGTCCGCAGGCGATACAAGAACGACTCGGGCTCTACCTCGGCCGCCAGCTGATGGACTTCAGCGAGGTTGGGGAGTGGATCGGTGGCAGCGAGGTCGAAGACCTTTCGCTCACACTCGACGCGCTGGCGCGAGGCGCATCCGTGAAGCCACGGCCATCGCCGATGCGCTGGATCGGAACGACGCTCCTGGTCTTGGGCATAGCCGGCCTCGTTGCGAGCATCGTGTGGATGGTCACCAGACTCATCGGCGCGTTCGGGAGCATGGGAGAGTTCTTCGACGCTCTCGCCGGCAGGAATCCGGACCCCGATGTTGTCACCGAGGCCTGGAGAGAGGCGGCAGATGCGATCATTTCCAGCGCGTACGTGATGCCGGCGTTCCTGGCCTCGCTGGCACTCCTCGTCGCTGGAGTCGCCTTTCGGCGCGCTGCCCGCCGCAAGGCGCTGCAAGCGAGCTAAGTCGCGCCGCTCCGGCATTCGTCTCTGGGTGCAGCGAGATTCTGCGTCGGGAGTACTGGACCTCTCAACGCTACGGAACCAACTCCCGCAGCGCCCCTTCACAGCTATCGGGCACCTACGGGTGTGGTCTGCTCGGCGTGGTCGGTAGACGTCGCGGCGGTGTTGTACTCGGTGAATCAGACCGGTCTCGTTGTCTTCGAGGACCTCGTAGATGACTCGGACTTGCATTGGTGGGTGCCGGTCAGTGGTTGAGCAGCGTCTTGATGACCGTTCTGACCTGGGCGCTGGTGTCTGGTCCAACGGCGCCGAGGCGAAGGACAAGTCGGTTGCGGTTGATCGAGCGGATCAGCTCGCACTGGACGTAGCTGGTGGTGTCGAGACCAGTGTCGGCGCCGGCCTCCACTTCGACGTGGAGTGAGAGGCCGCGCCGGGCCGTCGTCAGCGGGACGACGATCACGAACGGAAACCCAGGACCGAAAGTATCGGGGGGACCAACGATCAACGCTGGGCGGTGCGCGGCCGGCTCACCGGGATGTGGCACTCCGAAGTCGGCGAGCCAGAGGTCATCAACCGATGGCATCTCTCACCGACGTGTCATCCGCTTCGGTGAGGTAAGCCTGCCATGCCTCAGGGTCCTCTCGGAGTTCAGCGAGCTCGGCGGCCACCTGATGGGCAAAGCGTTGCCGTCGGAGCGCTTCTGCGGCGTCGCGAACCGTGTCGATGAGCGATGCCCCGGTCGCTTGGCTCAAGGCGAGTAGGCGAGCGTGGGTGTCGGTGTCCACTCGGATCGTCGTAGTCCCCATACACGCAGTCTACATAATGCATGCGTCCTGTCTACACCCTCGACGTCACACCCGGCACCCACGCCGATCACCAAACACCGGCGATAGTGCACCGTTGCCAAAGCCACGCCGAACGCACCGATGGGTGCGGCCTTGATCGGGGGTCGCCGCTCTCCGTGTCGGATCGGACGACAGCGGCTTGGGCGCTCTCTGCAAGCGAGGGTCAACATGTCTGTGGGAAGCGCACCTAGGCAGGCTTCGAGGCCAGCACTTCCCCGTGGATGAAGGCGAACCATCCGGCCGGCTGGTCTGCCCAGTTGCGGAAGGCTGCGGCGAAGGCGACGAGGTCGTCGCGGGTGGCGACGCCGAGTTCCTCGGTCCGCAGCGCGTACGGTGTCAACCCGCCCGCACCGTCGGGCTGCGGGTCGCTTCGGTCTGCCCACAGGTCGGCCCACCAGCCGCGGTCGTCGGCCGAGGCGAATACCCAGCTCGAGGCGCCCGCCTGGATGTGGTCGAAGCCGGCGGCGAGCACCCATTCGAGGAGATGGCGTCCGGCGTCCGGCTCACCACCGTTGGCGCGGGCCACCGCGCGATACACCTCCAGCCAGCGGTCGATCATTGGGTCGTTGGGATGATGCGTCATCGTCCCGTAGTCGGCGTCGCGCACCGCGATGTAGCCGCCCGGTCGCAACACCCGCGCCGCCTCGCGCAGGGCCGCCACCGGGTCGGCGAGATGCTGGAGCAGCTGGTGGGCGTACACCACGTCGAAACTCTCCGCCGCAAAGGGCAGCGTGTACACGTCGGCCAGTCCGAAGCGAACGCTGTCGAGACGTTGATCTGCGGCATACGCGGTGGCGTCGTCGATGGCGGCCGGAGCCCGGTCGATCCCGACTACCGGCGAGGGGGCGACATAGCGGGCGAGACCGATCGTGATTGAACCGGGACCGCACCCGAGGTCGAGCACCTCCATTCCGGGCTCGAGATGGGGGAGCAGGAAGGCCGCCGCTTCCTCGGCCGTGCGGCGCCTGTGTGCCGCCAGGACGCTGGGGCGGTGGCTGTGGGTGTAGATCTCGTGGTCGGGGCGCATCGTCGGATTCTACGGCGGCGTCCCAACGGAGGCGCCCTGCGGGTACCCTTGCCGCCCATGAGCGAGCGTCTTACCCATCTCGAAGCAGGCATGCCCATCATCTACGGCGGTGACAAGGTCGTCTCTGTTCCGCCTGACCTCGCAGCGGCGTTCCAGCCCGGCGATCGTCTCGTCGTGGTTCAGGACACCGGGGCGCTGCTCCACATCCCGGCCGCCGACTGGGATGTCGCAGCCGGCGCAGTCGGCGCGGCCTGGACCGCCTTTGCCCAGATGGGAACGGTCACCGACGAACAGATCACTGCGTTCTACGAGGCATTCGCCGACTTCCTCGCCGACGATGATGCCTTTGCTCCCATCGCCGCTGCCAACGCCGCCGACGTCGAACAGGCTCGCCGGCGCGGCCGCTCCAGCACCCGGCTCGTTCTCTCCGATGTGATGCGGGGCGACATGGTCGAAGGCCTCAGAACCTGGGCCCGGGCGGGCTCGGGCCGCGGCGCAGTCACCGAGACCATTGCCCACGACGGGTGGCGGGTTGATCAGATCAAGGCCGGGCTCGGGGTTGTGGGGTTTGTGTTCGAAGGACGGCCCAATGTGTTCGCCGATGCCACCGGCGTGCTGCGCGGCGGCAACACCGTGGTGTTTCGGATCGGCTCTGATGCGCTGGGAACGGCTCGTGCCATCGTGGAGCACGCCCTCGACCCCGCGCTTGCCGCGGCCGATCTGCCTCCGGGAGCGGCCTCACTGGTTGATGCGCCGTCGCGGGCGGCCGGTTGGGCGATGTTCTCCGATTCTCGTCTGGGCCTGGCGGTGGCCCGCGGGTCGGGTGGCGCCGTGGCGCAGTTGGGCGCCGTGGCCCGCCAAGCCGGCATTCCGGTCAGCCTGCACGGCACGGGTGGTGCCTGGATCGTCGCCGGCGAGTCGGCCGACGCCGAAGCCTTCGGGCTCGCCGTCTATCACTCGCTCGACCGCAAGGTGTGCAACACGCTCAATACCTGCTGCATCGTGGCGTCGCGGGCGGGCGAACTCGTCCCCGTGTTCCTGGCCGCGTTCGAGCGAGCCGGGGAGCGGCGCGGTGCGCCAGCGAAGCTCCATGTTGCCGCCGGTGACGAGGGCCTGATTCCTGCAGCGTGGTTTGAGACGGCCAACATCAGACGAGCCGAAGGTCCGGTTGCAGAGCCTCGGACCGAAACGATCGCTCCGAACCGCCTCGGCCACGAATGGGAGTGGGAGGACAGCCCCGAGGTCACCCTCAAGATCGTCCACTCGGTCGACCAGGCGGTCGACCTGTTCAATACCCAGAGCCCCAAGTTCGCAGCCAGCCTGATCTCGTCGAATCCGACGGAGCACCAGCGGTTCTTCGATACCGTCGATGCCCCCTTTGTCGGCAACGGCTTCACCCGCTGGGTCGACGGCCAGTATGCCCTCGACAAGCCGGAGTTGGGGCTCTCCAACTGGCAATTCGGCCGCCTGTTCGGCCGCGGCGGCGTGCTCTCGGGCGATTCAGCGTTCACCATCCGCACCCGAGTCACGCAAGGCGATCCCGACATCGGGCGGTAGCGTCGGCTGTTGACCCAGCCCAGGCGTCGGTCGTCTTGCTGCGCCGATTCGCTCGCCCCTGACAGGCGACCATTTGAGCACTCTGGCTCTAGGGGGGGTGGCGGTCGGGGAGTAGTGGTGAACGCAAGAGGGAAGCTTGGTATGC
>CAYXMJ010000147.1:5087-7956 GCA_964465915.1 uncultured Acidimicrobiaceae bacterium | reverse complement strand
TCGTTCAACTGGAAGGCGGCGCTCGACGACGACACCATCGCCAAGTTCCAGAAGGAACTCGGGGCCATGGGTTATCGGTTCCAGTTCATCACCCTCGCCGGATTCCACGCTCTCAACGCCACGATGTTCGAACTGGCCAAGGGCTACGCCACCGAGGGCATGTCGGCCTACGTCAAGCTCCAGGAGCATGAGTTTGCCATGGAGGGCGCCGGCTACTCAGCCACCCGCCACCAGCGCGAGGTTGGGGCCGGCTACTTCGACGACGTCTCCACCGTCATCACCGGCGGCATGGCATCAACGCTGGCCCTCGAAGGCTCGACCGAACAAGAGCAGTTCTAGCAACACGACCTGACCATTGAGCGAGGGGGCCGCCTCCGGCGGCCCCCTCGCCGCGAAGGCGGAGGGGTCCGCAACCCCCAGCCCAGGGACCTCGAGGAAGACCCCCGCTCGTGCAACTCGCCGGGGGCCACCAGGCCGCACCCGCTCCTCGCGCCAGCCTTGCGGGGATCGTTTACGATCTGGCTCATGTCACCTTGGTGGTTATCGCTCGACGTCGTGTCCGTCCTCGTTTTCATTGCCATGGGGCGCGGAACCCACAACGAGGAAGGGACGATCGAGGGCATCGTGGTGACCGCAGCCCCGTTTGTCATTGCGCTCGGCGTCGGATGGCTCATCACCCGAGCATGGCAAGCGCCAACATCGCTGCGGGTGGGCGCTGGTGTCCTCACAACCACCATCGTCGGGGGGATGTTATTGCGGCGGTTTGTCTTCGACGAGGGCACGGCGACTTCCTTCATGATCGTAGCGACGCTGTTCCTATCGGTGTGCCTCCTGGGCTGGCGGGCACTGGCCGGGCTGATTGCCCGCCGCAGAACCGCTGCTGCGGCGCCCTAGCAGGCTGCCCCCGACTTGATCGCGAGGTTCCGCGGACGGGTATCCTTACCGGTCCCATGGAGCACCTGTTCGAGTCGTTCATCCGAGGCATTCCCAAAGCAGAGCTTCATATTCACATCGAGGGTTCACTCGAACCCGAGATGATGTTCGAGTTGGCGACGCGCAACGGAGTTGAACTCGGATATGAGTCGGTCGCCGCGCTCCGCGCCGCCTACGAGTTCACCGACCTCCAGTCGTTCCTCGACATCTACTACGCGGGGGCCGCCGCGCTGCGGACCGAACAGGACTTCTACGACTTGATGTGGGCCTACCTCGTAAGGGCTAATGCCGATGGCGTGCGGCGCGCCGAGATCTTCTTCGATCCACAGACCCACACCGGACGCGGGATCGGTTTCGACGTGTTCATGCCCGGGTTCCTGAATGCGATGGCTGCCGCCGAAGCCCAGTTTGGTATCTCGAGCGGATTGATCCTGTCGTTCCTACGACATCTCTCACCGGAAGCTGCCCTGGCCACGTTCGAGGCTGCGGCCCCCTACTACGACCAACTGCTCGGCGTCGGGCTCGACAGCTCTGAAGTGGGCAACCCGCCAGAACCATTCGCTGCAGTCTATGAGCGGGCACGGCTCGCCGGACTCCGCACCGTGGCCCACGCCGGAGAGGAAGGCCCTCCAGCGTATATCACCGGCGCCCTCGACGCTCTCGGTGCCGAGCGCATCGACCACGGAGTGCGCGCCGACGAGGACAAGGCGTTGATCAGGTGGTTAGCGGAGAACTCGATCCCGCTGACGATGTGCCCACTGTCGAATCTGAAGCTTCGAGTCTTTGATCGCCTCGAGGACCACAATCTCAAGCAGCTACTCGATGCCGGACTGAACGTGACCATCAACTCCGACGATCCTGCCTATTTTGGTGGCTATGTGGCGGCCAACTACGTCGCCCTCTGCGATGCGCTTCAATTGACCCGCTCAGACGTCGAGGCTTTGGCACGTAATTCTCTCGAGGCCGCTTTCCTCGATGACGCCGCTCGCGACGCGCTGCTCGATGAGCTCGCCGCCTACGTCGCCGAGAACTGAGGGCCTGGGCGGCGTCCGCTCCCGGACAACACTGACCTGAACTGGGTTCGACCCCACCCAAGAAAAGTCAACCCGACCCATAACATGCGACGGCCGCGCGTCGGTAACTAGATCAGTCGAGAGGTGAGGACCTAGTGCCAATTGGGGACCTGCTGGGAATGATGGCTCCGGAGTGGGCCGATCACGGGAGGCGTGTCGGTTCGCTGGCCCGCACCATCGCCGACGCCTTCGGATTTGATGCGGAGCGAGTCCGACGCCTCGAGATCGCCGCAATGCTTCATGACATCGGCAAGACCCCCATCGACCCCAACGTCCTCAACCTCCCGCGCGCACTCAACCCCGAGGAAACGGCATTGGTGCGGCGCCATCCGCTCCTTGGCTTCGAGATGGTCACCGGCCTGGTCCACCCCGAGATCGCTCGTGCCGTGCTTTGCCACCACGAACGCTTCGATGGACTGGGCTATCCGTTCGGCCGCTCCGGCCACCGGATTCCCCAGCTCGCTCGTGTCCTCTCCGTAGCGGACGCATTCGATGCCATGGTGAGTGACCGGGTCTATCAGGAAGCGCAGCCGGTTGAGTACGCGCTCGACGAACTCCGGCGGCACGCCGGAACCCAGTTCGATCCGACGGTCGTTGAAGCCACCCTCCATACGCTCTCCTCGCGTCCCTCCTTCGCCGGCGCCATTGCCTAGGTAGGAATCCCACGCCCGGCGACGAACCGCGGTTTGCCGCGCCCGGCGTGACCCCACTTGACACCCAACCGGGTCGCCCGACTACGATCGGTGATCATTCTCCGTACCCAGTCGGCCAACTTTCAAGATCTGGGCCCCCAACGCCGATAGAGGAGATATGCCGTTTGGCGAGAGTTTCGAGGGCGTTCTCACTGCAGCGCAGGAGGGAGC
>CAYXMJ010000147.1:0-4987 GCA_964465915.1 uncultured Acidimicrobiaceae bacterium | reverse complement strand
ATATGCCGTTTGGCGAGAGTTTCGAGGGCGTTCTCACTGCAGCGCAGGAGGGAGCGGAGTGGGCATGGAGCACGATCTATGTCGAGTTTGGTGGACCCCTGACCGGCTATCTCACGGTCCGCGGCGCTCGTGAACCCGAAGACCTCGTTGGCGACGTGTTCCTTCAGGTCGCCCGCAACATCGGAACCTTCGCTGGAAATGAAGCCAACTTCCGATCGTGGCTGTTCATGGTCGCCCATCACCGCCTCATCGATGAGCGCCGCAGACGGTCAAGACGGAAGGAAGACTTGGTCGCAGACGAAGAACTCAACGGAATTGCTGACGGCCAGGACGCCGAGCAGGCCGCACTGGCGAGCTTGGCCGACGAATCGCTCCGCTATTTGCTCGAACAGTTGACTCCCGACCAGCGTGATGTTGTGGCCCTGCGCATCATTGCCGGGCTCTCTCTCGAGGAAACGGCGGCGGCAACCGGCAAGCAGGTTGGTGCGGTGACTCAGCTGCAGCGACGTGGTCTTGCTTCACTGCGTAGGGTTCTCGGGCCACAACCCATAGCACCATGACTAGTTCCGGCGGTAACGAGAGTATGGAAGCGAACGATTGGGACATCGGCGAACTCGAAGCAGCCATTGCCGGTCAGCCGGGGGCTGATCCAATGCTCGTGGCCTTCGTAGCCGCGGTGCGGAGTGCCACCAACCGCTCGGTTCGTCCGTCGGTCCAGGCTCGGCACATCTCAGCTGCTGCAGCCGCTGCGGTGCACACCACAGCTCCTCCCAGTCCCACGCCGACCGTCGGCGTCCGCTGGCGGCGCCGGCTATCGCTCGCCGGTTTGACCTCCGGCCTTGCCGTCAAGATGATGCTGGGCACCGCGGCGCTCGCCGCCGTCGGTGGCAGCGCAGCCGCAGCCACCGGCAATCTTCCTGCGCCGGTCCAAGCCGCGGTCTCCGAAGCCGCCGGCTACGTCGGCATCGACCTGCCCGACCCGAGTTCGGCTCCACCGGCGACCGCCGCTTCGGACGAGGACGAAGCGCCAGACTCAACCACCGACGAGCAGAACGCCGCCGGCCCCGAAGATGCCGCGCCCTCCGCCGACGACGGTACAGATGCCGACGGCAATCGGGCTCGGGCATCGGCGTACACCCTCGCCGTCAAGGACTGGACGGCCTGCGTACGAGAAGCAGCGCGCATCAGCCCGCCTGGAGAGCGATTCAGCCCGACCGCGGCCTGTGGGGAGCATCCGGATCCACACGACTACGGCCTGCCGGGCACCGACCCCAAGGACAAGGACCCCAAGGACAAGGACACCGGCAAGCCGGACGACCCCGGCAAGCCCGACAACCCCGGCAAGCCCGACAACCCCGGCAAGCCCAAGGATCCCAAGGACCCCAAGCCACCCAAGGACAAGTAGCCCTCACCTCGCTACCGTCCCGACCATGCCGACCCGTCGCCTGGCACCTCTTGTAGCTGTTTTTGTCCTGCTCGCGGCATGCGGGATCGACGGTGCCGACTCATCCACGATTGCGACTCCGACCACAGCCGTCGCCACCACTGGACCGTCGGGAACGGTCCCCCCCGGCGGCACACCGGCAGAATTGGTGAGAGTGGTCGATGGTGACTCCATCGAGGCCGAGCTATCAGGGGCCACCGTGGAAGTGCGTCTGGTCGGGATCAACGCTCCTGAGCGTGACGAGTGCCACGGCGAGGAGGCGCGCGACGCCTTGACGGATCACCTCGAAGGCAAGTCACTCACGCTGGTGGTTGCCGGGGATGAAGACACCGACCGGTTCGGCCGGATCCTACGCTATGTCTACGCCGAAGGCTCTGCCGTCAACGAGGTGATGCTTTCTTCAGGACAGGCCAACGTTCTCCAGGGTGACTACAGCCGCGAGGATGCCTTCGTCGCCCTCACCGATAGCGCCGCACGAGCTGAACTTGGAATGTGGCGGCCCGATGCCTGCGGGCCGCAGCTTGTTGCGACCGCTCGAATCACGACCGTCGAGTACGACCCACGGGGGCCGGACGGCGACAATGCGGCTCAGGAATACGTGGTCATCACCAATGGCACCGATGCGCCGCTCGATCTCGCCGATTGGATCGTCCGCGACGAATCGTCCCAACACCGCTACCGCTTCGGACCCCTCACCTTGGCCCCCGGCGCTTCGGTGCGTCTCAGGTCTGGTTGCGGTGACGACGGACCCGAGGACCTCTATTGGTGCGCCGGCGACGCCGTGTGGTCAAACGGTGGCGACACCGTGCTGCTCCAAGACCCTCACGGGAACGTGGTCGATCGCGTCCTCTACCGTGGCGACTACTAGCTGCCCTGCGCCGCCGGCATCAACCCGGCCCCGATCACCGCTGCGTTGCGGACCACTCGATACTCGACCAGTCGCTCCGCAGCGGCATCGTCAACCACGAGTTGTGTCCAGAACATGGTGCGGTCCTCGTGGGCGGTTGCGCCGTAGAGGTGGAATTCGAGCGGCTCGAATGACGTGGAGGCCACGACCTTCCCTGCAGCGTCGAACCCGACCAGTGTGTAGCTCCCAGTGGGTCCGGGCTCCACGAAGGGGGCATCGACAACGGACATCACGGTTGCCGTCTCAGCGATCGCGTTCGGCGACCACGCTTCGATCACCGGGGCCTCAATTGCCCCAAATACCGTGAGGGCAGTCTGCCCGGCCGCCAGCGGCTCCACCACTCCGTACCCATATGGCGACGTACGGAAGGCAAGCACCTTGCCAAAGTTGTAGTCGCTGACCCAACTGGGGTTGCAGTAGGTCATCAGGTCCTTGTAGCTCGAGGGGTTGAACGTCGCGCCGGTGACGATGTCGTAGCCCCAGGTTCCGATCGAACCTGTGGCGTAGGGATAGTTGGGATCTGGGCCGGCCGGACCGCCGCAGGGGGCGTGGGGCAGGCTGAGCGTGTGACCGATCTCGTGGGCGATGATGCCCTCGGATAGGATCGATACCGCGGCAGGTGCACCGATGAACCCGATGCCGCCGATGCCACCCGATATGGGCCCCGGAAGCAACGCTACGTAGAGATCGGAGCTGCCATCTGACACCCGCAGCTGAGCGATCTCGTAGAGCAAGGTCTGCCAGTCATTCGTAGTATTCCCGTTGAACGTATAGGCCGACCGGATGTTCACGTCCGATCCTGCGATCGGAAACACCTTCTCCGTCTTCGCCAACAACGCGGCCCCGGTCTGCGGCGTCACCGTCGCTGTTACGCCGTTGAGCTTGATCGGAACGAGCGTGATGCCGAACGTCGGCACCTTGGCAACGTCGAGGTTGTAGTAGCCAGTCGCCGGCCACCTGTTGTTGCGTTCGTCCGCTTCCCAGTATTTGTTGTTCGGGTCGACCTCGAGATAGACCTTCGCCCCCAGGCGCAGAAAGGACTCAGTAATCGCCCGGTTGTACGTGTCATTCAGCTTTGCCGCCGAGGGATTCGCCGGCACCGTGGCAGGGCCGGAGAGCACCATCTGACCCTTGTTGCCGTTCTTGCGCCAGTGGAGCACAACCTTGGGTGACGTCCCCGTGGCTTTGCGGTCGGCAGCCACAAAGGCGCGCATCAGGCCGGCACGAGCAGCAACCGGCGACACGCGGCTGGCTCCCCCCACACTCGAGTCTGCGACCGGCGCCCCCTGGTTGATCAAGAACCGTGCAACGCTGAAATCGTTGGGGTCGAATTCGCAACCGCCCTCGCTCTCGCCGTCGCACTCGTCGACATCGGCGCCGCCGTAGATGACGTCGTCGCCGACACTGCCGAAGATGGTGTCGTTGCCGCGACCTCCCTTGATGACGTCATCGCCCCAGCCGCCGTCAGCCCGGTCCTTACCGCCGCCGAGCCAGAGTTGATCAGCTCCGCTGCCAGCCTTGACCGAGTCAGATCCCTTGCCCCCGTAGATGAGGTCGTTGCCACCGCCACCGTCGATCGTGTCGTTGCCGTTGCCGCCGTAGATCGTGTCACGAGCGGTGCCGCCATCGATGACGTCGTTGCCCGAGCCGCCGCAGATGAGATCTCTGCCACCACGGCCTTCGATGATGTCGCTCCCGCCCCCGGCGGCGATGACATCGTTGCCTTCCGTTCCGATGAGCGTCTCGGAGTTGCTGGTGCCGGCGATGTCGGCAACCACTCCGTGGCATACTGCTTCAGCGCCTTGGGCGCCTGGGGTCGCGGTCAGGGTGGCGGCAATCAGTCCGCAGACTGCCAGCGAGGTCAACAGAGATCGGCTCGGCATCGGGTGAGCTCCTCACTACCTAGGGGTGGTTGTTCGATTCTGATCGCACGCGCCGCGGCCACGTGGCCACATAGCGTAGGACTACTCCGCCCAGTTTGTATCGGCAAAACCGCTCGAGAACCTGAGCGGGTGACCTCGGGTTATTGGGAGGGGATGACGCAGTCGGGCCGAGCATCACCCGAACCACGGCTCACATCCCACACCACCGGGTCGGTACTCGGCCACGAGCCCGGATCGTCGGTGGTGAGGAACCGCACCAAAGCACGGTAGGCCGCCTCGGCGTATGCCTGGCGAAACTCCGGCGTCGCCAGCAGGTCGGCCTCGCTTTGGCTGGCCAGATAGGCTCCCTCGCCGATGACCGTCGGCATCTCAGACCGCCGTAGGACCCCGTAGTATTGGGACGTGCCGTCTCGAGGGCTGAGGCGCGACTTCGCCCCGACGAAACTCGCACCAACCCAATCGGCGTCGAAGGCCGCAAAGCTCCGCTGGAACTCCTCAGAGAGGATGACCGCAAGGCGGCGAGACTCCGGGATCTGGGATTGGTAGTACACATCGCTTCCGGGTATCTCGAGATGCAACTCCCACCCGGCGTTGTTGTGGATCGACATCATCGCGTGGGCATTGACTGCGTTGGCCAAGCGAGACCGGAAGATCAAGCCCGTTTCGTAGTCCACGCCCTCGCCTTCCCCTACCCGGGTGACGTAGGCGCGCTGCACCGCGGGGATTTCACCGCCGACGTAGATGGTGCCGGTT
>CAYXMJ010000146.1:0-8048 GCA_964465915.1 uncultured Acidimicrobiaceae bacterium | reverse complement strand
GACGGTGGCGGTCGCGTTGCGCACCCCGTACGACCTCGTGGCGTATCCCGCCGCAGCCACATTCGCCTGCACCTACGGGCTGCGCCGGCCGATGATGGAGGCACTGGCAAACGCGCTGTTCGGGAAGGCCCCGTTCGGCGGGAAGCTGCCGGTGACGATCGCCGACCACTACGACGCCGGGCACGGCCTGGAGATAGAGACGCCATGACGATGCACTCAGAGATCGCGGAGCAACCCGAGGTGGTGCGGCACGCTCTGGCCGCCAATGCCGATGTGGTCGCCGGGATTCGCGAGGAACTGCGGAACCGGTCGTACGACTACGCCTTGATCGCGGCCCGGGGGACATCGGACAACGCCGCCCGCTACGCCAAGTACCTGTGGGGTGCCCACAACCGGATTCCGGTGGCATTGGCGGCGCCATCCCTATTCACCAGCTACCAACGACCACCCCGGTTGAATGGGTCGCTCGTCGTCGGCATTTCCCAGTCGGGGCAGTCTCCGGACTTGGTTGCCGTGTTGGCCGAGAGCCGCCGCCAGGGCCGGCCCACGCTGGCGATCACGAACGAACCGAACTCGCCGCTCGCCAGTCAGGCCGACCTCGTACTCGACATCTGCGCCGGCGACGAGCACGCCGTTGCAGCGACGAAGACCTACACGGCGCAACTGCTTGCGGTGGCGATGATCTCAACCGCCTTCGACCGCGGCACCAACACCGCCGATCTTGCCCCGGTAGCGGGGTTCATGGAGGATGTGCTGGCCACCGAGGCACTGGTCGAGGCGGCCGCCGCCGAGTTCGCCGATCTGCGGGCGTGTGCCGTCCTTGGCCGAGGCTACAACCATTCGACGGCGTTCGAGTGGGCGCTCAAGGTTCAGGAGGTCACCTACGCCTTGGCGCATCCGTATTCAACGGCCGACTTCCGCCACGGCCCGATCGCGGTCGTCGAACCGGACTTCCCGATCCTTGCTGTGGCACCGGATGGCCCCCTGTTTCGCGACATGCTCGACCTGCTGGCGGAGGTTGGCGCACGGCAGGCCCGGACGATGGCGATCTCGAATGTTCCGGCCGCGCTCGAGGCCGCCACCTTCGGCGTGCCGCTTCCCGGGACGATGCCCGAGTGGATCAGCCCGATGGTGGCCATCGTCGCCGCCCAGCTGTTCGCCTACCATCTCGGCACCGTGAAGGGGTTCGACACCGATCAACCCCGGGGATTGTCAAAGGTCACCAAGACGATCTGACCGGGGACTTGGCTGGTTCCTATGCGGCCGACATCGGCACTCAAACGGGAAGCCGTTCGGCCCCCTCAACTCACCTCTGCGACTGCCTGGCTGAGACAGGGATGCCTCACCGATCGGTGGTACGCCGACGCTGTGCGACCTCGCCACCAAGCACTACGCCCTCAGCCGCGGCGAGGGCCTGAAGTGCGTCCTGCAGCCACGCCGTATCGGCGGCGGCTCCCCGCGCATCATCGAGCACCAGGCCTTCGGCGATGGCGCCGTGGAAGGCAACCACTTCGTGGACGAACGCCGAGTCGGTCCCGCCGCCGTGATGGAGCACGCCCTCGCCGCCGCGGACTGTCAGTTCCGCCGCACGCTCCCGCACATACGGTGGCGGCAGGTCCAGTTCCATAGATCCCGAGCCACAGACGATCTCGAGTACCTCGCGATAGACCGGATAGTTGGGCAGCCACAACCAATTCATCTCGACCGCGGTGCCGTCCCCCAGCATGCCGATGACCTGCAAGCTCGGGGGGTCGGTGTTCTCGGGCCCGAACCCGACTTCGGGGCCGAACCGAGCCGCAGGCCAGAGCCGGCCTCCCGAGATCGCGGGTAGCTCTCCGAAGACCAATCGAATCAGCGACACGGTGTGGATCAGCGAGCCCTGGAGAACCTCGCGGTACAGGCGGCCCCACTGCCGAGGCGACTCGCCGATTGCCTCGATGGTCCGAGCCTCGGCGTGCTCCGCCGCTCTGCCAAGAGGGCCGACGTGGACGTCGTCGAAACTGAGCACGGACGTGTGGGCGAGCTGTGGCTCCCTTTCGGGGTGGTAGACGGTATGGCGGACCAACCGCAAGTCACCCATGCCGATGAGGCGGCGCCGCAGCTCGTCGAGCGAAGACTCGTGGGACTTCATGTAGCCCACTTGGAGCACCAAGCCGCGGTCGCGGGCCAGCGTGTTGAGCCGGGTCGCCGCGGCAACCGTCAGACAGAGCGGCTTCTCGGCAAACACGTGCTTCCCGGCCGCCAGCGCGGCTTCAGTCATCACCTCGTGCCCGCCCGGAGTTAGCAGGAGGACGGCGTCGACGTCGGCGTTTGCGCAGACGTCGCGCCAATTCTGCGAGGCGCCAACATCCCCGGACAGGTCGGCGGCGATGGCAGCAACGAGCCCCGGAGAGATGTCAGCCACGGCCGCGATCCGGTACCGATCGCCCAGGTCGAGGATGTTGGGAAGGTGCTGCGTCTGCGCGATCGTTCCCAACCCGACAACCCCTAGTGAGACCTTCGCCGCCATGACTCCTCCTGACCGGACTATTCAAGACCGGGCGAACGCAGGTTGCTAGCCGGCACCCGCCCGGCCGACGATGTGCCGCTGCTCACGCGGGGCAGGCAACGTCCACCACCCATCGGGACCTCGCGGCGCATCAGGACGGTCTCGGCGGTAGTGTTGGCGCGCCTCAGCCGGTGGCGTAGTCGATGCGTGAGGGGTGAAGTCATGCTGGCGGCGATCCGCACAATGCGAGTCTCGTGGTGAGCGTCCAGAAACGAGCCATTGTCGTGGACGCGCCTTCTCTCGATGCTGCGACTCGGCTCGCCGCCGTTCTCGACCAATTCATCTCCGGGGAACCATCGCTCGGGGGGCCCTCAGGCTCTGACGGCGATCGGAGCGAGGTGACGGTCGTGATCGTCCCGGAGCTGGGAGCGTTCGCCAAGGGATCACCCGCCGCGACCGACCCAGCCCTCGTGGAAACCCTCATCGATCTACTCCACGAGCGCGGATACACAAACGTGGTCGTCGGAGCTGGGGCGGATGAGTCTGCGGGCTGGGCCGCAAATCGGGAAGCCTACGCGCTGGTTGACCTTCTGGGGTACCGGTTCGTCACCGATGCGGGGCGGGACTATGACGTCGTCGATCTGTCTCAGGATCTGATCGAAGCGCCGTTCGAACGCGGCGACGTGATGGCCGGAACCAACCTGAACGCGGCCTGGGTCGACGCGGGCCTTCGGATTGTGTTCGCGGCCAACACCACGCACGGGTCCAACGGCTATCACCTAGGGCTTGGCACCGTCATGCGGGTGGTGCCCGAGGCCGACCGGATGCAACTCTCGGCGCCTCCAGGTGATGTCGTCGCCGAACTACTTGCGGTCACACCCGTGCGCCTGACCATCATCGACGCCATCGAGAGTTGTCACGGCTCGGGTGGCGGGCGGGCACCGAAGCCCATCAGCACCAACACCGTCATCGCCGCGAACGACGTCTGGACCGCCGATACCATCGGCGCCATCAAGATGGGGCTCGATCCAGCCGTGTCTCCACTCTTTGCGCGGGCTCCGGCCCGCACCGACCTCGAGATCATCGGCAGCCTGGACGTCTACGACGGGTTCATTGCGCCCCATCCACTCGTCCTCGATTCAATGTCGCAACTCAACTCGTCACCGTGGCTGTCGCAGCTGGTGCGGCCCTGGACCCAGGTGCTCGACCCGGAGCTGTTTGCGCTCGAGTCCCCGATCGACGCAACGTTGAACGAGAAACTCGCTCCGTGGTTCGCCGACGTCGACAACGACCCGCTCGCATTCGGGGCACTCGTATTCGCCGGCTACGCAACCGGCACCGCGCAGCGTGCCATGGACACCTATCGCATCCTGTATGACAAGGACAGTGTGCAACGGTCCGACGTTCCGCTCGGTTTCGACCCGGACTCTTTCGCACCGAGCGCCTACCGCAGCATCGTCCCCGAGCTGAGAGGGCTGGAACGGCTGCTCGACGAGGCGAAGGAACACCGTCCCCGCCTACGGTGGCGCTACCTCGATGAGACGGTGCTCTTCGACTACCGGCGGGATCTGCCGATCGACTTCGACGAGTTCGCGGCGGCCGTCGACGTCGCCAAGACCATCTCCTATATGAACGATTACCTCGGTGGTGTCGTCGTCGAACTGCAATACGACGACGAGGGGCGTTCGATCCGACAGGCTGAGCGCAACCTCTATTTGCCGCAACCCAATTACCTGGCCCTGTCCGGCGGTAAGCCGATCGACGTCTGCAAGCTCGAAATCGTCGAATATGGCACTGATCGGCATAGCCTCTATTGGAAGACCATCGCAAGCCCCAACGATTCGGCCAGCTACGACGACGGCATCGTCACCTTCGACCGCACGAATGCCGGCACCGCCGTCACGATCTTCGGGCGTCAACTATTCACCTTGCCGCCATTGTGGGCGGCCATCGACCTCGGCCTTGCCCCGGACCTCAAGGCCCACCTGGTCACCGACGCATACGCAACCTTCTTCGACCGCACCCTCGCCAACCTCGAGGCCCTCGTGGAGGGCCGCGACATCCGCATCGGCAAGCCGAGGACCGCCACCCCCGCCCCCCTCCCGTCCTCCACCCTCGAGCGCCTCGCCGAGGACGCCCTCGACTGGCTCAACACCATGTCCGCCTCGATCAAGGGGTCCACCGCGACCGAGACCGACAATCAGGTGGGCGAGGTCGACGACGACGGTTTCGTCCACTTCAAGGCCGAGCACAACGGGCACCGCGACTCGCTGATCGCCCCGGTGCTCACCAACGCTGCGGGCTTCTGGGCCGAACTGGTCGATGCCGGCTTGCGCGACCTCGCCACCACACCCTCGAGGACGACGTGAGGGCGCTCGTCACCGGCGCCAACGGCCTCATCGGCGCCAACGCGGTGCGCTCCCTAATCGCCGGCGGCTACCAGGCGCGGGCCCTCGTACGGGAAACCTCCGACCTCGCCTGCCTCGAAGGGCTCGACTGTGAGATCCACTACGGTGACGTCCTGGTCGAGGCCACCGTCCGCGAAGCTGCCCGGGGTTGCGACTACATCTTCCACACCGCAGTGCCGTTCGCCTATTCGGGCCAGGTGGACGACGACGTACTACGGACCGCTACAGAAGGGTCGAGCAATGTGCTCCACGCCGCCAAGGCAACCGGCGTGCCTCGGGTCGTCGTGACCTCGTCCTCGGTGGTGTTCGGCTACCGGAACACCGCCGACGTTGTCCCGGAGGACACCGAGGTCACCGAACCGGCCGGCGAGTCCGGATACGCCGTGGCCAAGGTCCGCCAGGACGCCACGACGATCGAACTGGGCCACAAGCTGGGCGTTGAAGTGGTGCTTCCGTGCCCAACCATGTCGGTTGGCCCGTTCGGAACACGGCTCAGCGCCAGCAATGGTGTCATCGTCCAGTATCTCGCCGATCCGCTCCGCATGACCTACCCGGGGGGCATCAACATCGCCGCCGTCCAGGATGTCGCCGCCGGGCACGTGCTGCTGGCCGAGTTCGGTCGCCCTTTCGAACGATATCTCCTAGGTGGCGAGAACCTCAGCTGGACCCAGGTCCACGAGACCATTGCCGACCTGGCCGGCGTCCCGGCGCCGCAGATGACGATCAACCACACCACCGCCTATCTGGCCGCGACGGCTGAGGAGACCCGGGCCCGTATCGAGCGGCGGGCCGCGCTCACTACCCGCGAGCAAGCCAAGATGGTGGGCCGCTACTACTGGTACGAGCACGCCAGAGCCGCCGACCTCGGCTTCACGTCGCGACCGGCCCGGGACGCCATCGCGGGCGCCGTCGCCTCACTCGCCGCCGGCCCCCATGTCTCGCGAGAGGTGCGGGCCACCATGCACCTCCACGCCGACACGTACGCCGCCCGGCGCGCCACCCGACGCAACGAGCAGAACCTGCAGAGGCTCCCCGCATGAAGACCTTCCAGGCCCTCGCCGTGGTCAAGCAACCCGTCGACCTCATGTGGGAAACCGTCCGCGACCGCATGTCCGACCTCGGTGCGATGGTCGAAGACGTTGAGTCCATCACGCCCATTGAACGAACCGACCTCAGCGAGGGCCGAGTCCGGCTCGTCAACGAGTGGCAGGCGGCGCAACGGATTCCCGAGTTGCTGGCGAAGCCTCTGAAGGTGTCGACCATCGGTTGGGTCGACACCGCCGTATGGGACCCCGCCACCATGGTCTGCACCTGGTCGATCCAACCTCTTGTCTTCCCCGACCACATCGACTGCCGCGGCACCACGACCTACGAGGCCGCCATGGGCGGCCGGGGGACCAGAGTGACGTTCCAGGGCAGCTTCGACCTCGCCCCGGGGGCACTTGGCGGCCTGGCCAAACCGCTGGAGCGGCCCGTCGGTGGGTTCGTTGAATCGATCATCTCGACAATGATCCCAAAGAACACTCGCAAGATCATCGAGGCCGCCGCGGCCCAGCTGGCGGCCCAAGCCTGAGCACTCGCCGCTGTGCCCCAGGCGCTACCCGAGTCCGATCATCCCAGCACCACGCTGTGGTGGAAACCGAGGCGAGGGTCGCCCGTTTCGGGGATGAAATCCTGGAACTCCTGGATCGGCGGCATGTCGACCCGGAGCCGAATCGTGCCCGCCGGGTAGTCGTAGATCGTGATGTGGTTGAGTCCCCGGTTCGCAGTGAACAGCAACGTCTGGTCCTTCGACAGCTTGGCGGCATACACCGAGTCGAGCAGGCTGAACCGGCTCACCCGTAGCGCGCTGAGGAAGTGGCGGCTGTTCGTGAACACGTTGCCACGGGCCAAGGCGTCGTACACCTGCGTGGCGACCTCCCGGGGCCGCTCCAGCTGCGCTACCAGGTCCGGCTTCTCGTCGATGATGCGGAACTTGGCGAAGGTCTCGAGGTCGATACAAACGATGGTCTGGCTGCCGCCATTGCAGAAGATCAGCTCGGTGTCGGACAGCGTCAGATCCGAGTTGATGTGAGCAGGGATCTCACGGCCGCCCGACCAATGCCGGACCACCTTCGCATCCGCGGCGTCGATCTCGAACGCATACTCTTTCTTGAAGGCCATCGCCCAGTCGTGATAGTCCTCATAGTCCTGAGGCTCGACCCGAAACGACACCGCGTAGAAGAGATCCGAGTCTTTGGAGGCAATGACATGCCAGCAGGTAGCCGGCAACTCGACGACGGTCGACTCCCCCGTCTCCTTGTCCCACACCCCCACATGCCGAGCTTCGCCGTTGCGCCCGAAGGCCGGGTTGTCCATCGAGCCGTAGCAGATGTATCTGCCCGATCTTGTTGTCTGCATTGCATGGGGCAGCTTCACACCGTGTGGTCCGAGCAGCTCAGGCTTCGTGAGATTGTGCAGTGAGAACTTGTAGAAGTTCCGGCCGATCGCAGTGAGGAACTCGTCTTCAGACAACCACACGAGATGGGTGCTGCCCTGCAGCGACGTGTTCGGTGTCTCAAACCGTAGAGTCGACACCCGGTCCAGTTCATCGAGCGTCGTCGTGTCGTAGAAGACGAGGTGCTGGCCGGCGTTGCCGAGGAACCCCACCGTACCGTCAGGATTCACCGATACGGCATGACCGCCCGCAATCCCGTCGTAGTAGCGGATCTTGTAGGCGTAGGTGTCGTCGTACGGGTTGTACAGGAACAGACACACGCCGGCCAGGCCTTCGAGTCCGTTGACCCCATTGCCGTCCAGCGCGACGTGAAACGCATACGGGTAGCCCTTCACCGATACGGACATGAACCCCCCAAACGAGTCGGCGCGCCTCAATGGTCCTCGGCCGTCACACTGTCGACCTCGCAGCAAACCCCTTTCGGGTGCCGCCCGACAACTGTAGACTCCGCAGCAACTCGAGGCCAGGGGACGGTCCGAGCGAGAGGGAGGTGCGATGGGAATCCTGGACGGCCTATTCGGCGGCGGAGGCGGAGAGTCCTACAGCTACGGCATCACGTCGACCATTCAGGGCGGCGACAGAGCGGTGACGGTCGACGTCGGCCTCGATGACGTGAACCTCGACATGGGGCTGGACGACGTGAACATCGATACGG
>CAYXMJ010000145.1:0-8156 GCA_964465915.1 uncultured Acidimicrobiaceae bacterium | reverse complement strand
TAGCCGAAGCGGTAGCCGACGGAGCGGACGGTGGTGATCCAGGAGCTGCGCTCCTCGCCGACCTTTGAGCGCAGGCGGCGGACGTGGACGTCGACGGTGCGGGAACCCCCGAAGTAGTCGTAGCCCCACACCTTGGCGAGGATCTGCTCCCTGCTCCACACCCTGGCCGGGTTCTCGACGAAGAAGCGCAGCAGTTCGTACTCCATGTAGGTCAGGTCGCGTGGTTCACCGGCGACCGTGGCCTGGTAGGTCGCCGTGTTGAGTTCGAGATCGCGGTAGCGGAGCACTTCTTCTTGGTCCGAGCGGGCCGGGGTAGCTCCGAGGCGTCCGAGCCGCACTCGCAGCTCGGTGCGGTCGATGGGGGACAAGATGAAGTCCGCAAACCCGGGATCGTCCTCGATCTCCGTCGTCATGGTGCGGTCGACGACCAGGAGTACCTCGAGATCGTGGGCCTCGGTGATCTTGTGCGCCGCCGCCAGACATCGCCCAAGATCCTCGACGACCTCGACAACGGCGGCGACCCATCCGCCCGGCGGAGTGCGGGTTCCGATCGTTGCGACGTCGTCGATCGGAACCGGCTGGAAACCTGCGGCGATCAACGCTGCCGTCAGCGTTGGTGTCGGATCGGCGGGGTACACAGGAACAAACATCAGAGCACCGGTAGGTAGTTCTCCAGCTCGTAACGCGATACGTGGTGTTCGTAGCGCTCCCATTCGATTCGCTTGTTGCGCAGGAACCACTCGAACACGTGGGGACCCAGAGCCGCGGCGACGAGGTCGGAGCGCTCCATGACGTCGAGCGCTTCGCTCAGCGTCGACGGGAGCCGGTGAACGCCGCTGGGTGACGCGGTCCCGTCGCCGTTGGAACCCTCATCGGGCAGCTCGTAGTTGTTCTCGATTCCGGCGAGCCCTGCGGCGAGGATCACGGAAAACGCCAGGTAGGGGTTGCAGGCAGGGTCCGGGGCTCGATACTCGATCCGCACGGACCGCGACTTGTCGGTCTTCGTCGGCGGGACACGAACGACGGCGGACTGGTCGTTGCGACCCCACTTCTCGTAGACCGGAGCATCGAACCCGGTGACGAGCCGCTTGTACGAGTTGACCCACTGGTTCGTCACCGCCGTGATCTCGCGCCCGTGGTGAAGCAGCCCGGAGAGGAACCCGCGTGCTGCCTTGGACATGGAGTAATCGGCGCCCTCCTCGTAGAAGGCGTTCTCGTCGTTCTGGAACAACGACAGGTGCAAATGCAGACCGGAGCCGTCGTGACCTTCGAGGGGCTTGGGCATGAAGGTGGCGTAGATGTCGTGCTCCATGGCGACCTCCTTGACGGCGAGCCGGGTCGTCATCAGGTTGTCCGCCATCGACAAGGCATCGGTGTGACGCAGATCGAGTTCGTGCTGACTGGGGGAAACCTCGTGATGGGATGAACCGACCGGGATCCCAAGATGCTCCAACACGGTGATGGTGCGGCGGCGGTATTCCTGGGCGACATCGAGCGGGGTCAGGTCGAAGTAGCCGCCCCGATCAAGAGTTTGCGGTTCTGCGCCGGCGTCCTTGAAGTAGAAGTACTCGACCTCGGGGCCGACGTAGAACGTGAAGCCCAAATCGTGGGCTCGTCGCAGGTTGCGTTTGAGCACGGCACGGGGGTCACCGGAGAACGAATCGCCTTCGGGGGTGACGATGTCGCAGAACATGCGGGCGACATCGGCTCCGCCGTGGTGCCAGGGGAGGATCTGAAAGGTGGTCGGGTCGGGCCGCGCCAGCATGTCGGCCTCGCGATTGCGCGAGAACCCGTCGATGGCAGATCCGTCGAACCGGACACCCTCTTCAAAGGCGGTCTCGAGCTCGGCCGGCGTGATGGCGAACGACTTGAGGAATCCGAGGATGTCCGTGAACCACAGTCGAATGAATCGAATGCCGCGCTCCTCGACGGTGCGAAGAACGTACTCTTCCTGTTTCTGCATCGGTTGCCTCGCGGTGACGTTGGTGAGGTATCGGCGGGGTTGATGGTCATCGTAGGACTCATTTGGTGGACCGGGGCCGTGTTTCGAGATCTCGAAACACACCGTTCACATTTCGGTTACTGGGGTGAAACTCTCTCCTGGCAGAGTGGCGACACCGAGTGACGGAGCGCGTTGGTGCACTCACTCGGCATCATCCGATATGGACAGCTGATACGCCCAGGAACGGAGAGCGAACAATGGCCTATAGGGCTGAGTACATCTGGATCGACGGGCAGAAGCCGACGGCTCTGCTGCGCTCCAAGACAAAGGTCGTACCCACCGGCGCAGAGCCGCCCACCTGGGGCTTCGACGGTTCGAGCACCGAGCAAGCTCCCGGTGCGAACTCGGACTGCGTTCTGCGCCCGGTGCGCATCGTGCCCGATCCGATCCGCGGCGGCAACGATGTCCTCGTCATGTGCGAGGTGCTCAACACCGACATGACCCCCCACGAGTCGAACACTCGCGCCGCCTGCGCTGAGGTGGCCGAGCGCTACGCCGGCCATGAGCCGTGGTTCGGCATCGAGCAGGAATACACCTTCTTCAAGGACGGCCGACCCCACGGCTGGCCGGTCGGCGGATTCCCGGCTCCCCAGGGCGGCTACTACTGCGGCGTTGGAGCAGACGAGATTTGGGGCCGTGACGTCGTTGAAGACCACACCAAGGCGCTGCTGGACGCCGGCATCGCGGTGTCGGGTACCAACGCAGAGGTGATGATCGGGCAGTGGGAGTTCCAGGTTGGACCGCTCGGTCCGGTCGAGGTCTCCGACGAACTGTGGCTGGCGCGTTGGCTGCTCTATCGCATCGCCGAGGACTACGACATCTCGGCCCACCTCATGCCGAAACCGGTCAAGGGCGACTGGAACGGCGCCGGGGCGCACACCAACTTCTCCACGGCTGAGATGCGTGAGAACTACGACGCCATCATCGCTGCATGCGAGGCCCTCGGGAAAGCTGCCGACGAGCACATCTCGCAATATGGCGCCGGCATCGAGGACCGGCTCACCGGTCTGCACGAGACGGCTCCATGGACCGAGTACAGCTACGGCGTCTCGGACCGCGGTGCCTCAGTGCGGATCCCCTGGCAGGTTGCAAAAGAGGGCAAGGGGTACATCGAGGATCGGCGGCCCAACGCCAACATGGATCCGTATGTCGTGACGCGGTTGATCACAGATACGGTCTGCTCGTACCTCGAATCCGGAAGCTGACAACCCGCAGCGCATCAGCGCGGCGACGACCGAAGAAGGAGCGGGGCCCCTGCTGGGGCCCCGCTCTTCGCTACTCCGTGGCGGCGGCGATGCTGACGATGACGCCGGCGTCGAGATCCTCGGCGGCCTTGACATATTCCTCGAGTGCGGCGCGCCGGATCTGCCCGGTGTCTGGCGCCTGGATGCCTTCGACCATTCCGTTGCCGGCAACCACCATGGCGTCGGCTGCCGCTTGCACCACGGCCCACGAGGCTTCAGCGCTCTCGGGCACCGTGGTGTCCTCGACGTCGAGCGACAGGTCCTCCGTGCGTGCCGCGATGTCGCGCAGAGCGTTGAGCGCGGCGGTAAACGAGCCACCGTCCTCCCATTCCTGGTTGGCGGTGACGGCCTCCTCGGAGAGTCCGGCCGCGGTGGCCTGGATGGCCTCGGCTGCTTCGACGAACGCGGCGATCGCAGGCGGAAGCGTGGTTGAGGTCGGCGTCAACGTCGTGGATGGTGCCAGGGTCGTGGTGGTATCGCTTGCCGCAGGCGTCGCCGGTTCCAGAGCCCTCACAAACACAAATGTGAAGGCGACGATCCCGACCACAACCAGGGGCAGAATCCACCGACCGTGTTTTGGATCTGCTTTGCTCATTTCGCGAGGAAGATAGCCGGGGTCGGGGTAAAGCGGGCGGATCAGGCTGGTCCGGCCCTTGATCGCGGGCATCACTACGCTGGCTGCTGTGAAGATCGCCGGTCGCAATGCGTTGATCACCGGGGGCGCCCATCGGGTGGGCAAGGCCCTCACGTTGGCGCTCGCCGCCGCCGGGGCAGATGTGTTCATCCACTACAACAGCTCGAGTGGGCCGGCCGATGAAACCGCCGCGGCGGTGCACGAACTAGGCCGCCGGGCGGCGACAGGGGCGGCCAATCTGGGCGACCCCATGAACGCGGCACCGCTGCTCAACGCTGCGACCGCGGCGCTCGGTCCGATCTCGATTCTGGTCAACAGCGCGTCTGGGTTCCCCACCGACGCCCTGTCTGACGTGACCCTGGGCTCGCTGCGCGCCACCCACGACCTCACGTTGGCTACGCCGATGCTGCTCACCCAGGCCTTTGCCGCCGCCCTTCCTGCTGCGGAAACCGGGGCGGTGCTCAACATCACCGATGTCCGCACGGCGACGCCCTATCGAACCCACCTCAACTACATCGTCGCCAAGGGCGGGCTGGACACCTTCACCAAGGCAGCCGCCGTGGCGCTCGCTCCTCAGATCAGGGTGAATGCTGTTGCCCTCGGGGTCATTCTCCCTCCACCGGGCGAGGATGCCGCCTTCGCCCAGCGGCTGGCCGACGACCTTCCGATGCGGCGGCCGGGCGGGACAGATCCGGTGGCGGAGGCGGCCCTCATGCTCATCAGTAACGACTTCGTGACGGGCGAGATCGTCAGAGTCGACGGCGGTCAGCACCTGGTGTAGTCAGTCCCCGCACTATGCGGTCCGGGCTGGGTACCCTCCACCCATGGACCTCATCCACATCAAGGACCTCGCCGTCACCGGGATCATCGGGATCAACCCCGACGAGCGAGTCAACCCGCAAGAGATCCTGGTCAACGCGACATTGTGGGTCGACACCCGGCCGGCGGCCGAGAGCGACGACATCGCCGATGCCGCCAACTACCGAACCATCACGAAGGCAATGATCGCCCACATCGAAGACGGTAAGCCCATGCTGGTCGAGCGGCTTGTCCAAGAACTCGCCGACGTGGCGTTTGCGACCGAACCGCGGGTGCACGAGGTCGAGATCACCGTCGAGAAGCCCGGAGCGCTGCGCTTCGCGAGATCAGTGGGAATCACCATCCACCGTTCGCGCGTTTGATACAAGGCGCACAAGGAGAGTGAACCATGCACGATCATTCCCAGTTCATCGATGTTGTGATCTCGGCGGGTTCGAACGTCGAGAAGGAACGAAACCTCGCCGAAGCCATCAGGTTGATCCGCCGTCACCGCAGGATCGACGTCAAGTCCGTCAGCCGGTTCTTTGAGAGCGCCTCCGTCGGGGGACCGGACGATGCCCCTTCCTTCTTCAACGCGGCGGTGCTGGCCTGGACCGATCTGGGCCCCGAGGAGTTGCGGACCGAGCTGCGCAGAATCGAAGCCGTTCTCGGCAGGCAGCGCAGCGACGACAAGAACGCCCCGCGCACCATCGACCTCGACATTTCCTACTACTGCGACGTGGTGCACGACTACGGAGGATTCCAGGTGCCTGCGTTGGATGTGCGGACCGCGGCGCATGTGGCGGTGCCGATTGCCGATGTTGCGCCAGATTGGATTGATCCGGTGACGGGGTCGTCTGCGTATGCACTTGCAGAGAACCTCGACGCGGCGAGAGATGAGGTACGACCCGTCATGGCGATTCAGCTCAGCACCCCCTACATGCCCCAAGGTCCCGTCGACTTCGACGACGTCGACGACGTATACGCCCCGCACCTTGAAGCGCTGGTCCGTCAGCAACTCGAGGAGTTGGGCGAGGACCCCGAGCGGGAAGGCCTGATGCGCACACCGCTGCGGGTCGCCAAGGCGCTCGACTACCTGACCAGCGGCTATACGACCTCGCTCGACGAGGTCGTCAACAACGCCATCTTCGACGCCGAGGGCGCCGAAGAGATGGTGCTGGTGCGCGGCGTCGAGTTCTACTCCATGTGCGAACACCACATGCTGCCTTTCTACGGGCAAGCCTCGGTGGCGTATCTCCCCAACAAGAAGATCATCGGCCTGTCCAAGATCGCCCGGATCACGGACCTGTTTGCCCGGCGGCTTCAGGTCCAGGAGCGGCTCACCAACCAGGTGGCCGACGCCATCGAGGAGATCCTCGACCCCCACGGCGTTGCGGTGGTTGTCGAGGGCAAGCACCTCTGCATGATGATGCGGGGGGTCCAGAAGCAGGACAGCTCGATGGTGACGAGCGCGATGAAGGGCACCTTCAAGAGCGACGCCCGCACCCGGGCCGAGTTCCTCGACCTGGTCAAGGCGTAGCGGAACCCGTCGCCTGATCGATTGGGCACGGCCGCGGGGTAGCCTTCAGGCATGCCGCTGGTCGACACCCTGGGACGTCCGGTCCGAGATCTCCGCATCTCGGTCACGGATCGCTGCAACTTCCGCTGCACCTATTGCATGCCCAAAGAGGTCTTCAATCGTGAGTACGAGTTCCTCGGCAGGGACTTGTTGCTGTCATTCGAAGAGATCGAAAGGATTGCGCGGACCTTTGCCGGCCTCGGTGTCGAGAAGATCAGGCTGAGCGGCGGAGAGCCGTTGTTGCGCCGCGAGATCGAGGACCTGATCCGCGCGTTGGTTGCCATCGATGGCATTGCCGATGTGACGCTGACGACCAATGGGTCGCTGTTGGAGCGAAAAGCTGAGGTGTTGGCGGCCGCCGGGCTGAACCGGGTCACCGTCAGCCTCGACTCGCTCGACGACGAAGTGTTCATGGCGATGAACGATGTCGGCTTCCCGGCATCGAAGGTGCTCGATGGGATCGATGCCGCCGCTGCGGCAGGGCTCGTTCCGGTGAAGATCAACATGGTGGTCAAACGCGGGGTCAACGACGGCTCGGTTGTGGAAATGGCTCGTCACTTCCGCGGGACCGGGCACATTGTGCGCTTCATCGAGTACATGGATGTCGGCCGCACCAACGGGTGGCGGCTCGACGATGTCGTGCCGACCGCCGAGATCATCACCAAAATCAGCGCCGAGTTCCCCCTCCAACCCGTCGCAGCGAACTACCCCGGTGAGGTGGCTCGGCGCTGGCGTTACCGCGATGGCGCAGGCGAAATCGGCGTCATCACCTCGGTGAGCCAACCGTTCTGCGGCACGTGCACTCGGGCCCGGCTGTCTGCGGAGGGATCGCTCTACACCTGCCTGTTTGCCTCCAAGGGGACCGACCTGCGCGGTCCGCTGCGCCAAGGAGTCACGGACGAGGAACTGGGCGCGCTCATCAGCGACGTCTGGCAGCGTCGCGCCGACCGCTACTCCGAGATCCGCAGCGAGGCGACGCTCGGCCTGCCCAAGGTGGAGATGAGCTACATCGGGGGGTAGAGCCCCTTGTAGTCCTCTGACCAGGCAGTTTGCGTTCAGCCTCGCTCTGCGTTCCGCGAGGATTCCGCTGGAGCACCGAGCGCGGCGTCGATCGCTGCCCGGGCCCGGTCCTCCGACTCGGGCATCAGGTGGGCGTAGGTGCGCAAGGTGAAGCCTGGATCGTGATGGCCCAGGTATTCGGACACTGCTCGGATGCTGACCCCGTTCTCGAGGAGCACCGAGGCGTAGTGGTGTCTGAGGGCGTGCATTCCGTTCGCCCGGTTTCGCCCCAGCCCGGCCGCTGTAGGGCCGGCTTCCAGGCGTTGTGGGTGAAGTAGGCACGGGTGAGGGGTCCACGGTCCCGGTTCGTGAACATCAGCTCGACACTCCGCATCTCTCCACCCGGTTCCCGCCAGGGGAGTTCCACCGCAGCAGTGCCGAACCTTTGGACGTGTCCCGCCACGGCCATCGCGACGACATCGGGCAGCGGCACCTCCCGCTCTCTGCCCCCCTTCGGTGGGGCAAGGACCACCTGGTTCTGGACCAGGCGCAGCTGCTGACGAACGTGGACGACTTGTCGTAGGAAGTCGATCGCCTCCAGGGCGAGGCCGAAGATCTCGCCCTGACGCAGCCCACAGCCGGCTCCCAGCACCGGCATGGCGCGGAGCTCGTCAGGGTGGCCTTCGACGACACCATGGACCGTCTCCACAGTCCACGGGACCACCCGGCGCCGGTCAACCCGTGGCGCTTTGACGGATGACACCGAGCAGGGATTCGAGGCGATCAGACCATCCTCAACCGCCGCGGATAGGATGGTGGAGAGGTTGGAGAGGAGCAGTCGACAGTAGGAGGGTGCAACCTGAATCTGCCGGCTTCTCACCCACTCCTGGACGGTGGACG
>CAYXMJ010000144.1:0-8207 GCA_964465915.1 uncultured Acidimicrobiaceae bacterium | reverse complement strand
GTGGTGACGTTGGAGTCACGGCGCAGGCTCTCGCCGATGAACCGCTCATAGTGGCCGAGGTCGAGGTCGGTCTCCCCGCCGTCGTCGGTCACGAACACCTCCCCATGTTCAAATGGGTTCATGGTGCCGGGATCCACATTGATATAGGGATCCAACTTCTGGCTTACCACGCGCAAGCCTCGTGCTTTCAGCAGTCGCCCGAGGGATGATGCGGTAATACCTTTGCCGAGGCTCGACGTCACGCCACCCGTGACGAACACGTACTTGGTCAAGGCTGTCTCTCCGCCCTAGGAAGCCGGCAGTGTACCAGCGGTCGGTGCCGCGGCCTGTCATCCCAATTCGGTGAGGATCTCCGACTTGCCTGCGGCCTCGAGTAGCTCGGCGGCATGCTCCTTGCCTCGCTCGCTTTCCGGCATACCGGCCAACATCCGCGACAGTTCCTCGAGGCGGTCGGTCCCGGCCGCCACTGCGACGGTGGCCGCGGCGTCCTCACGGGTCACCACAAAATGCTGATCCGCGAACGCCGCAACTTGGGGAAGGTGGGTCACGCACAGCACCTGACGTCCCGCAGCCAACGCGGCGAGTTTGCGCCCCATCGCAAGGGCGGTCGTCCCGCCGATGCCGGCGTCGATCTCGTCGAACGCAACGACCTCGGCCTCGCCGACACCGGCGGCCAACCGAAGGGCAAGCACCAGGCGGCTGAGTTCACCGCCCGACGCGATCCTTCCCACCGGTCCCGGGGTCAACCCGGCATCGGAGGCAAACAACAACGTCGTGCGGTCACTGCCGGTGGGACCCAATCCCGCGGCCTCGAACCGAAACGACACCGTCGGCGTGCGGAACCCCAGCTCCTCGAGGTGTGTGATGGCATCTGCGGCGATCCGGTCGGCGGTGGTGGTGCGCCGCCGCGTCAGTTCGTCGGCAGCGTCGCGGGCCGCGGTCTCAGCCGCGGTGAGTTCGCCGGCGAGACTCTCGGCCCGATCGAGGAGACGAACCAGTTCGGCGGCGCGGGTCTCAGCCTCTGCACCGTAGGCGAGCACCTCGTCGAGGCTGTCGCCGTATTTGCGACGCAGATCACCGAGTCGCGCCAGCTGCTGCTCCACCGCTTGCAGCCGGTCCGGGTCATGGTCGAGGTTACCCCCGGCCCGCGTCACATCCCCGCTGAGTTCATCGACGAGACCGACCAACTCATCCGCTTGGGCGGCGAGATTCTCGAGCTCCGGGTCGTAGCGGACCAGCCGGCGCAGCTCGCTTGCGGCGCGCCCGAGGGAATCTCCGGCACCTTGTTCGGCGGCCAACGCGTCGGATGCGGCAGCCAGACCTTCCAGCAGCGTCTCACGGTTGCGGAGCCGGTCGACTTCCACCGTCAGGGCGATGTCGTCGCCCGCGGCGAACCCAGCTCCGACGATCTCCTCCGCCTGAAACCGAACCATGTCGAGTTCCCGTTCGAGGGCACGACGGTCGCCGCCGAGCAATTCGGCCTCGTGGCGGAGACCGACCAACGCCTCCCAGGCGATCCCGTAGCGTGTCAACGCCTTGCGACCCTTTGCGTCGAGCGCCCCATCGATCATGGCGCGGACTCCGGAGGTCGACGCCAGGGCAAGATGGTCGTGCTGCACAACGATCTCAACCAGACCGTCCGTCTTGGTGGACAACGCCTTGGCGGGAACCATGGCGCCATCGACGTAGGCGCGGCTGCGGCCCTCGCGCGAAACCCGTCGGGCAGCGACGTGTTCGCCGTTGGCCCATTGGAATCGACCCTCAACCCGCAGTTCGTCGCCCTCGGGCCCCACCTGGTCGCGACGGGCAGGCTCGCCGATCAGGAGCTGAAGGGCACCCAACAACAGCGTCTTGCCGGCACCCGTCTCACCGGTGACGACCACGAGGCCCGGACCGGGCTCGACCGACGCCTCGGCAATGATGCCGAGATTCGCAACGGAGAGTTCATCGAGCATTTCGCTCACGCATGATCGAGTCCGAACTGGTGACGAACCGCCTGAGGGAACGGGTGCTCACCGAGCGACAAGAAGCGAATGGGTCGTTCACCCCGGGTCACCGTGATCGATTCGCCTTCGCCGAGAACGACGGCCTCCCTTCCGTCGAGGTTGACCCTGACGTCACGGTCGAGAACCACCGTCAGGCGCAGCACCGCGTCGGGGGCGAGGACGATTGAGCGCGACAGCAGACTGTGCGGCGCCACCGGCGTGAGGATGAGGGCATCGAGCGTCGGATCGAGGACCGGCCCCCCGGCCGAGAGTGAATAGGCAGTTGATCCGAGCGGCGTAGCAACGATCAGGCCGTCGGCGCGGTAGCTGGTGAAATAGTGGTCGTTGATCGCCACGTCCAACTGCACCAAACGCTGGCTCATCACCTTCTCAACGACAAGATCGTTGATCCCGAGCCAGCTGCGGCCATCTGCGATCGAAGCCTTGACCGTCATCCGGTGCTTCACCTCGAGCCCGCGGGTCAACAGCCCGTCGAGCATCAGGTCGATCATCCCGGGTTCGATGTCGGCCAGGTAGCCGACGTTGCCAAGGTTGACACCGACGACGGGCAGATCGTCTTCCATGGCCAGCGCGGCTGCCTCGAGCAGGGTTCCGTCGCCGCCAATCCCCACGACCAGGTCCGTGTCGGAGGGAGCGTGGGTAGCGTCGTGGTCGAGCCGCACTGCCTCCAGCCCGCGCCGGTCGGCACTGGACATCACCTCGCGGGCGACGTCGTCGGCTTCCGGCTTGGTGGCGTGCACCAGAAGGGCGAGACGGGGAACAGCGGTGCTCATGGCTTCACAACCTCATCGATCCGTTCGGCGTCAATGGTGGGCGGGCCGGGCCGGGCCCACAGCAGGAACTCGCGGTTGCCCTTGGCTCCCGTCACCGGAGACGGTACAACACCGAGAGCGCCAAGCCCGGCAGCGGCGAGCGCCTCGGCTACCGAGATCAGAGCGTCGCGATGCAACCCAGGATCCCGGACGATGCCGCCCTTGCCGACCTGTCCCTTGCCGACCTCAAACTGCGGCTTGACCAGCAACACGTAGTCCGTGCCTTCCGCTCCGGCGGCAGCCAACTGAGCTGCAACCGTCCCGAGCGAGATGAACGACAGGTCGGCGACCACAACGTCAAACGGTGCCCCAAGGGGAGCCAGGTCGGCGTGTCGGAAGTTGGTGCGTTCGACAACCACAACCTCGCCGCGTTGGCGGAGTCCCCAGTCGAGCTGTCCATAACCGACGTCGAGCGCCACCACCGAGACGGCCCCTCGTTGCAGCAGGCAGTCGGTGAAGCCGCCCGTCGAGGCACCGACATCGATCGCCGTCCGGCCGGAGACATCGATCCCAAAGGCGTCGAAGGCGGCGTCGAGTTTGAGCCCGCCGCGGCCCACGAAGCGGGCAGGCTCGGCCACCAGGCGAACCGAGGCGTCGGCATCCACCAACGTGGCCGGCTTGGCTGCCGGCAGCCCATCGACCTCGACCCATCCCTCACCGATGGCCCGCTGTGCGGCAGCTCGGCTCGGTGCGAGTTTGCGGCGGACCAGTTCGGCGTCGAGCCGCCGCCGAGTCAGAAGAGTTCTCCTGGCTGCCGGGTCGCAGGCGCGGAGTCGCCTTCGGCGTCGAGTTCGGCCGCAAGCTTTCTCGCCAGCTCTTCGGCGGGCTCGACCGCCTCGGCCGGATCGAGATTGGCGAGCGTCTCGATGTCGTCGGAAGTCTCGGTGGGGTGCGGCGCCGAGCCCGTCGTGGGGTCGTCGTCCGGGTGGGGCGTAGTATTCATGGAGCCATTATCACCCGCCGCAGCGACAGGAACGAGCCTTGTTCCCGATCCGTGATGTAACCCGACGAGAATCACGCCGTACATCACTGTCGGTTTGATCGCTCTCAACGTTGCCGTCTTCTTCTTCTGGCAGCCCCAGGCCGACGATGCGGCCGCCAGCACCGACTTCCTCTACGAGCACGCCGCGGTGGCCTGTGAGCTCACCACCGGTGAACCCATCAGCGCCGAGGAGGTACGCCAGGACGTATGCGTGGACGGCGGTGATCCGGTGTTTCCCGACAAGAACGTGTGGATCGCCGCGGTGGTTTCGATGTTCCTCCATGGTGGCCTGTTTCACCTCTTGGGGAACATGTGGTTCCTGTGGATCTTCGGCAACAACGTCGAGGAGGCCTACGGCAGCTTCGGCTATTTGGCGCTCTATACCGTCGCCGGGCTGGCCGCAACGTTCGCCTTCGTATTCGTCAACCCAAACGCCACCGTGCCGCTGGTGGGGGCCTCGGGCGCTATCGCCGGCGTGCTCGGCGCGTACGCCGTGCTCTTCCCACGTCACAGGGTGCTTTCGTTGGTGGTCTTCTTCTTCATCCCCGTCCCGGCGGTGTTCTTCCTCGGCGTCTGGTTCTTCATGCAATTCGCCATATCCGACGCGACCACCGCGTGGGAGGCTCACGTCGCCGGCTTCGTTGTCGGGGTCCTGGTGACGCTGCCGTTGCGCAATCGCCTGCTGGGACGGGTCCACGCCCTCCATGCGACGACCCGCTACAGGTTCTGATCGCCCACTTCAACCAACCTGCCTCTAGTTTCGCATGTCGTGCTAAAGTAGCGGCATGTTGGATGAACTGTATGACCCGGTAGCCAACCCCTACGCCCCCGGAGCCGGCACTCCCCCGCCGGCTCTTGTCGGCCGTGACGAGACCATCACCACGGCCGATGTCGCCCTGCGGCGGTTGCGGGCAGCCCGCGCCAGCCAACACATGCTCATCACCGGTCTACGCGGCGTCGGCAAAACGGTGTTGCTCGGCAAGTTGGCGTCGGTGGCCGAACACCTTGGGTTTCGGGTGATCCGGGTTGAAGCGCTTGGCGGTGACGACACCATTCGCAGCGTTCTCCGCCAAGCCCGCCGCATCGTGGAGGAGGCCGACGGCGGAGCCAAGGTCGGCCGGGCGCTGCGCTCAATCGAGTCGGTTTCGCTGACCGTCGCCGGCACCGGTGTTGCCATTGAACGTCAGGCGCCCAATGCCGATCGCGAGGCGCTGACCGACGTCGTCACCGACCTTGCCGAAGTTGTGGCAGACGAGGACCTTGGCGTGATGATTGCCCTCGATGAAGCCCAGACCCTCGACCGCCACGATCTGCGCCGCTTGCTCGCCGGCATCCACCGCTGCGGTCAAGATGGCCTCCCGCTGTACGGTCTGCTCGCCGGCCTCCCCAACCTGGTCGGCGAGGTCGCCAAGGCGGCCACGTACGCCGAGCGGATGTTCACCGTGGCCGACCTCGGCCCACTGACTCCAGATCAGGTGGTGCAAGCAATCGTCGAACCGGCACGGGAGATCGGCGTCTCATGGTCGGCGGAGGCCGCCGAGAGCGTCGTCGATCACTCCGACGGGTTCCCCTTCTTCGTCCAGACGTGGGCGTACCACACGTGGAACGCCGCGACGGATGACCCGATTTCGGCGGCCGACGTGGCCCGGGCAGCGCCAAACGCCGACCACGCACTCGACTCCTCGTTCTTTGCGGCGCGCATCGCTCGCATCCCGGCTTCGGAAGTTGCTTATGTCCAGGCCCTGGCATCCCTCGGCGGCGGCCCCCATCGTTCGGGTGACGTCGCCGCCGCAGCGGGCAAGGCGACCCCGCAGGTGGCCGCCTTCCGCGACCGCCTGATCGCCGAAGGCGTGATCTATGCGCCCCGCTATGGGTGGGTGGAGTTCGCCATCCCCCACTTCGACCGATACGTACGCCGCGCCCTCCCCGTCTAGTGCCGACCTCTGCCGGCCTCCAACGCCGCTGGAAGCGCCGAGACCGAAGGGAGGATCAGGTCGGGCTGGTACTCGGGCGGAATCTTGGCCGGGTCGTCGACTACACCGGTCAGCACGAGGGCGGTGGCCCAGCCTTCGGCGATCCCCATGCCGATGTCGGTTTCGGCCCGATCGCCGACGACTAGCACTCCCCCGTCGCCCGCCAACGTCCGCACCATGGCTCGGGTAGGCGCGTGAGGTTTGCCACAGACGATGGCCGGCACATCGGTCGAACGCTCGAGAAACGCAACGATCGCGCCACCGCCGGGGTATAGACCGTCGGGCATCGGATAGGTGGCGTCCGCATTGGTGGCATAGAACCCGGCACCGGCACGAATCGCCATTGTGGCTTCCGACAGTTTCCCGTAGCTCAGGCCTCGGTCCAGCCCGACCACCACCGCCTCGGCTCGCTGCCAATCGGTGACCACCTCGAGATCGTGCGCCTCGAGCGTCGTCACCAGACCGGCGCCGCCGACGACGAACACCCGCTTCACGTCGCCGACCAACTCGCCGGCGGTAGCCATCCCCGAGGTCACCACTTCGGCCGGCCCGTTGAAGCCGGTTCGCTGGGCGATGTGGTCCCTCACGTCCTGTTGCGTCTTGGTCGAGTTGTTCGTGACGAAGATCAGACCAAAGCCGGCGGCGACCAGTTGGTCGAGCGCCGCGCCCGCCCCGGGGACACCGTCTGTGTCGACATAGATGACACCATCGAGGTCGCAGGCGATGGTCCTCACGTTGCCGAGACGGTCCCGACCCGCTACAACTCTCGTCATGTTCTCCCCATTCACCGGTTTGCTGTTCGACCCGACCCGGGTGCCCTCCGTCGGCGACGCCACGAGTCCGCCGTACGACGTCATCAGTTCCGACGATCGTGACGACCTGCTGGTGCGCTCGCCGTACAACGTCGTCCGGTTGCTCCTGGCGGCGCCGGATGATCCAACCTACCAACAAGCAGCTGATCTGCTCCAAACGTGGCGCGACGAGGAACGTCTCGTGCTCGACCCGACTGCGCGGTTCTACCTGTATCTGATGGACTACGACGCACCCGACGGCAGCCGCCGGGTGGCGCGGGGGGTCCTCGGTGCTCTCGACCTGGTCGACATCGGCGACCGGGTGGTCGGCCACGAAGAGACGATGGCCAAACACCGCGCGGACCGCCTGGCAGTACTCACTGCCACCGAGGCCAACCTCGACGTCATCATCGCCCTCAGCTCGTCGCCCGACCTCGCTCCACTGCTCGAACCAACCGGTGAACCCCGGCTCGACTTCACCACCCCAGACGGCGTTCGCCACCGTCTCCACGACATCACCGATCCGCAGCGGATCGCGGCCATCTCGGAGCGAGTCGAGGCACACCCCGTTGCCATCGCCGACGGCCACCACCGCTATACGACGTACCTCGGCTATCGCAAGACGCGTGATGCTGAGGATGGAGCGGGGCCGTGGGGCGCCATCCTGGCGCTGGTTTCGCCCGCCGAAGGGAGCGGCCTCACGGTGGGTCCGTATCACCGCCTGTTCCATGAATTCCCATTCGATCCCGACGTAGTTGCCGATGCCTTCGTGGTCGAGTCGGGACCTCCTGCCGTTCCCGCCAACGCAGGATCGCTCACGGTGGCCACACCCACCGCCACCTGGTTGCTCACCCCGCGTCCGGAAGCGCTCGAGGCCCTACCCGCTCCCTGGCGCGAGGCCAGTCCGGCCGTTGCCAGAGAGCTGCTCTACCCGCGCCTCGGCATCAGTGAGGAATCCGCCTCCTACGTCGCCGATGCCACCGAAGCCGTGGCCGCTGCCGCCGGTCTTCCCGACGGCGCCGCCTTGCTGGTGGCCCCCGTCAGCGAGCACGCGATATCGGAAGCCGGAGAAATAGGGATCCGCTTCCCCCAGAAGACGACCTTCTTCATTCCCAAGCCACGAGCCGGACTCACGATTCGGGTTTTTGACGCCTAAGCGGTTCGTGCCGCAAAGCGCTCCAAGGTGAGCGCCAGCATCTCGGTGGTCCGACCCACGCTCTCTTCCGAAACTCGCTCGTCGTCGCCGTGGAACATCGACAGCATGCCGCCGAACGTGGCCTCATCGTCAAAGAGACCAACACCGTAGGCGACGACGTCGCGAGCACGGAAGAACCGGGCATCGGTCGCCACCGGTGTGATCGCCGGCAGCAGTCTGCGGTGACCGGCCAATGCCTCGGCGGCGTCACCGATCGCCTCCCACAAGGCGCCCTCAAACGGTGAGGCATTCGCCGGGAAGGCCAAGAGCGGTTCGACCTCGATTTGGTCGTAGAGGTCGGTTCCCATCGCCTTGCGGAAGTGATCGTCGACGTCGGCCTCCTCCTGGCCGGGGAGCTTCCGAACGTCGACCTCTCCGTCGGCAACCTCGGGCACCACATTCGCCTTGAGTCCGGCGTTGAGGACCGTCGGGGTGACGGTCAGGTGTG
>CAYXMJ010000143.1:0-8253 GCA_964465915.1 uncultured Acidimicrobiaceae bacterium | reverse complement strand
TCGACCGGTCGGTCGATCGTCAGTTCGACGGTGTCGCCCGGGCGGCGCCCGCCGAGCAGGCTCATGGCGTCATCGAGGAACTCCACCGCCGTTCCATCGACCGCGATGATCAAGTCACCGGCTTCGAGGACACCTTCTGCGGCGGAGACTTCCGTGAACGCCGTCACCCGGGCGCCGCTGCCCTCAAAGGTCACGTCGTAGCCCAACTCGGTCAGCGCCACGTAGATCGCATTCTGCTTCGACTGCTCCATCAGGTTGAGGTTCTGGTCGCGCAGCTGCTCCTGTGAGGTGCCGGCAGGTCGGATGTTCTCCCGGGGGCTGAGATCGACTTCTGGGTTGAGTTGCGCCGCCACGTACTCGAGGACATTCACCTCTTGCAGGGAAACGGTGAGAAAGAACAAGTCGCCTTGGGTGGCACTTGGCTCATCTACCGAGATGTAGTCGGTGACATCGTTGACGGGACCCGGCGAGAGCGCGTAGTAGGGGAGATTGATTGGCCAGGCGGCCACGATGCCGACGACGATGGCAAAGACGACGGCGGCCAGCACAAACGGCCACTTGGGCAGTTTGCGGCGCGGGCGAAGCGACTCGGGAACGTCTTCCCAGTCGTCGGTGTCCACATCCTCGATTTCGGTGGACGCGGGCGGATCGGGGGTGATCGTGCCGTCCATGGGCGAGATGGTACCCGCCGAGGCTGACTAAACGGGTCGCGAAGCGTGCGTCTGCTGGGCAAATCCTCTCAGGTCTCAACCTCGGTTGGCCGATCTTCCCGCCATGCATCTCCTGCGAATCTCACTGTTGTCGCTGCTGTGCTTCGTCATCCTCGGCGGCTGCCAGATGCGCGTCGAGCAGCGCTTCGAAATCAACGAGGACGGCTCCGGGACTGTGAGGGTTGTCACTCTCTTCGATGAAGAGGCTCAGGAGTTTGTCACCTTCGGTATGGGTTTCGAGGCGATAGTGCAAGATGCCCCCGCCGGTTTCGAGACCGAGGTGGTCGAAGAAGGTGACCTGGCCGGCACCGCGATGACGGCCGAGTTCTCCACCCTTGATGAGCTTCCGGCCCTCACCCAGGAACTGTCCGAAGATGGCGGCATGGGAACCGTCAACGTGCGAAAGACCGGCGACGCGTTCATCTTCCAGATGACAATGCCCGACGACGGCCTCACCGTCGACGGCAACGACATGGCCGACTTCGGCGATTTTGCCGACTTCGAAGGTGCCGGTGAGCTCGAGGATGCCATCCAGTTCAGGGTGGTCGCGGTGCTGCCGGGACACATCGAGGACAGCAACGCCGACGAGGTTGACGGCAACACCGCGGTGTGGACCATCAGCATGCTCAGCCCACCGACCGAACTACTCCACGCTTCCTCCCTGCCGGGCAGCAGCCAATCCTCCCCGATCCTGTGGGTGCTCGCCGGCGTCGCCGCCATCGTGGTGGTCTTCCTCGTGTTGCGTGCTTGGCGCCGCCCGTCGCAGGCGCCCGCCGCTGAGGCTGCTGTTGAAGCCGCTACGGACGGGCCGAGGGCAGCCGGATCGGCCCCAACCGACGGTGCAACGGCCCCGCCGTCCGACGACTGAGATTCAGCCCGCGAAGGACCTTGCTCCTCCCCTACAATTCCCTCACGTTTGACCGAGGGAGGAACCCGTGCTCACGACTCAGCCAGCCCGCGTCATCACGGCGGCAGTGTTCCCGCGGCGAGCCGCCATCACAGTCGCACTTGTCGTCGGCTTTGCGCTGTTCACTGCTCTGATGGCGCAGATCGTGATCCCGCTGGGCTTCACCCCGGTCCCGATCACAGGTCAGACCTTCGCCGTGCTCCTCGCCGGTGCCGCGCTCGGCAAGACTGCGGGTGCCGCCAGCCAAGGTCTCTACTGGATTCTCGGGGCGCTGGGTCTGCCCTTCTACGCCGAGGCGAGTGGTGGCTGGGAGGTGGCCACCGGCGCCACCGGCGGCTACCTGCTCGGCTTCGTGGCTGCGGCGTGGATCGTGGGTTACCTCGCCGAACGCCGTCAGGACCGGGCGGTGCTCACCGCCATACCGGCGTTTCTCTTCGGCAGTGTGATCATCCATCTGATCGGAGTCCCCTGGCTGGCCGGCGTGCTCCAGGTGCCCTGGACCCAAGCCGCCGAGTTGGGCAGCTATCCGTTCATCGCCGGTGACCTGATCAAGGTCGCCCTCGCCGGCGTTCTCTTGCCGGTCGCGTGGCACTACGTGGACCGCGCCCGATTCTCCGACGGGTAGGAGGACGGTGAGCGACGACACCGCCCGGGTGCGCCGACTCTTCGATGCCGATCCGTATGCCGCCGCGCTCGGGATTCGGCTCATCAACGACGATCCCGCTGCGGTCACGGTCGAAATGCCGATCACGACCTCCCACCTCAACTTCTATGAGGTGACCCACGGCGGTGCCATGTTCAGCCTGGCCGACTGTGCGTTCTCGCTTGCTTCCAATGCGCACGGCGACCGTGCCGTTGCCGTCGACACCCATCTGGCGCTGACGGCAGGCACCACCGAGGGCGACACGCTCACCGCAGTGGCCGAGGAGATGACCCGAGGACGGACGCTGGCGACCTACCGGATCACTGTGACGAGGGGCGACGGGCGGGTGAGCGGCCTGTTCACAGGCACTGTGCACGTTTCCAAGACTCTGTAGGAGTCGGCCGGCGAACCGCAGTGCCCCCTCCCTCGGCTAGCCGCGCTACGCCTCGGCGTGTTCCTCGCCTAGGTAGGCCTTGATCACATCGGCGTTGCGTTGGATCTCGGCGGAAGTTCCGGTTGCGATCGGCACACCGAAGTCGAGAACCATGATGCGATCGGCGATATCCATGACAAGCCCCATGTCGTGCTCGACGAGGATCATCGCAATGCCGAGTTCCTGTCGGATGTCGAGGATGAAGCGGGCCATGTCCTCGGTTTCCTCGAGATTCATGCCGGCCACCGGCTCGTCGAGCAGCAGCAACTCGGGCTGCATGGCCAGTGCCCTGCCGAGTTCCACCCGCTTCTGGATGCCGTAGGGCAGCAATGCCACCGGATACGCACGCCACGCCTCGATCTCGAGGAGATCGATGATGTCCTCGACAAGAGCGCGGTTCTTCAGCTCTTCCCTTTTTGCCGCGCCCCACCAAACGGCGCCGTTCCACCACGAAACGTGGGTTCGCACATGCCGTCCCAGGGTGATGTTCTCCAGTACCGTCATGTGCGGGAACAGTTCGATGTTCTGGAACGTCCGGGCAATGCCGAGATCGGCAATCTGGTCGGGCCGCATCCCCAGGAGGGATTCGCCGCGCCACCGTATCTCGCCTTCTTGGGGGTGATATACGCCGTTGAGGCAGTTGAATGTCGAGGTCTTGCCCGCACCGTTGGGTCCGATGATCGCAAACATCTCACGATCATGGACTTCGAAGCTCACCCCATCGAGTGCCTTGACCCCCTTGAACGAGAGGCTGACCCCATCGAACGTGAGCAACGGAGACTTGCCGGCGGCGGTCATGACAGCCACCGCTTTCTGCGCTTGTAGTGCTTGACGGCACGGAACGACTTCCGCTCGCCACCCTCGCCGTGGAGGCCCAGATAGAACTCCTGGACGTCTTCGTCCTTCAAGAGCTTCTGGGGGTCACCGTCCATGACCACTTTGCCGGTCTCCATGATGTAGCCGAAGTCGGCGATCGACAGGGCCATGTTGGCGTTCTGCTCGATAAGTAGCACATCGGTGCCCTGCTTGTTGATGTCGACCACGATGTCGCGGATCTGCTGCACCAGCATCGGTGCCAGGCCGAGCGACGGCTCATCGAGGATCAGCAGTTTGGGGTCGGCCATCAGGGCCCGGCCGATGGCGAGCATCTGCTGCTCGCCGCCGGACAAGTAGCCGGCCGAGTCCTTGCGGCGCGTGGCAATGGCCGGGAAGAGCCCCATCACCCGGTCGTAGGCGGCCTTGACGTTGGCCGAGTTCGTGTTGGTGACCGCACCGGTTCGCAGGTTGTCGTCCACGCTCATCTCGGCGAACACCCGGCGGCCCTCCATCACCTGGGAAATCCCCGACCGTACGATGGTCGAGGCATCCTTGCCGTTTATCCGCTCTCCCTCGAACGTGATCGAACCCTTGGTGATGTCGCCCTCGTGGACATCGAGCAGACCGGTGATCGCCCGTAGCGTCGTGGTCTTGCCGGCGCCGTTGGCCCCGAGCAACGCCACGATTTGGCCGTTGCGCACCTCGATCGAAAGGCCGCGCAGCACCAACACGACGTCGTTGTACACGACTTCGAGGTTGGCGATCTCCAGCATGCGATCCGGTCTCCTTCAGTAGGCGAGACCCGCGGGGTGCGGCCGAAGCCGCACCCCGGGTCCCTATGTCGTTTGCTTACAGTTCGTAACAGGGGGACGTGTAGTCGAACGCCTCTGTGGCTTCGGACATGAAGAAGTCCTTGGCCAGGATCGAGCCCGTCGTGGTGTTCTCACCCGAGAGGGTCTGCTCGACCCCGCCCGCGGCCGTGTAGGCCTCGAGCGAAGGCTTGTAGACCGCCGACAGGCGCTGCACGTACTCGTTGGGAGTCCCTGCATAGCTCTGAGCCGGCGACGTGCCGTTGAAGTCCACCGAGGTGAGGCTATTGGCCGCAGCCGCAACCCCCGCTCGGGTCAAGTCGCCGTTGGCGATCGCAACCTTGAGCGCCTCGTGAATGGCAATCGACTCGTTCCAACCGATGACAAACGCATCGGAGGGACGACGATCCGGATAGGCCGCCTTCATGGCTTCCTCGACCGGCGCCATCCCGGGCACATCGGATCCCCAGGTCACCTGGTAGGCCGACTGGTAGAAGACCTGGTCCAGGATCGGAGCCACCGGCGTGTCGAGCAGCCGGAAGTCGTACGTGGGCAGCGAACCGGTCCACATGCCGGCGTAGCCACCCTGCACGGCGCCACCAAGGATCTCGGCGAACGTCGACGGGTTGGTCGTCGCAAACACCCAGTCGGCACCCGAGTTCACGATCTCGGTGATGACCGGAGTCTGGTCCTGACCGGGGATGACCACGGCTTCGCCGTCGTAGGCGATGTTGATGCCGTAGAAGTCGGCCGCCAGCTTGACCCCGGCGGCTGCATCCTGGCCGTAGTCACCGGGGAAAGTGATCAACGCCACGCTCGTGCCGCCGTTCTCGTTGATGAAACCCATCAGGTTCATCGCCTCGATGCAGTAGTTGGTGTTCTGCTCAAACGCCAGGCCGCCGTCGAACTCGGGGATGCCCCAGCCCGAATACCAGCTCAGCGGGATGAAGAGCATGTCGTCTTCCTTGAACGCATCCAAGTTGGCAACGTTGGTGGGCGAACCGGTCGACTGCGCGATGGCAACGACCTCTTCGCGGATCTTCTCGTATTTCTCGATATGCTGCTCAACGTTGTAGTTGGTGTCCTCGATAACGAGTTCCACGGTCCAGCCGTCGATGCCACCCTCGGCGTTCACGTTGTCCCAGTACACGCTCTGGGCGTCGGTGATGTCGATAACCAGCGGCGCAAACGCCCCGGTCAGGTCGGCCAATAGACCGAGCTTGATGACCTTGTTCTCGGCGTCGACGCCGAAGTCGGTCAGCATCTCACCGCCGCTGCTACTTGCCGCGGTTGTGGTGGTCTCGCCACCACCGGCAGCCGTGGTCGTGGTCTCGCCACCACCGCTTTCGGCGGTGGTCGTGGTCTCGCCACCACCGCTTTCGGCGGTCGTAGTCGTTTCTCCCCCGTCGTCATCACCACACGCCGCTACGACGAGGGTGAAGGCAACGAGCATGATGAGCCAAGCGATTTTGCGTCTCACCTGTGTCCTCCTCCTCCAGATAACATTTCCCTTTGCTTTCTCTCTCCCGCTCGGCGACCTGCCCCACAAGGTGGCGGGCCCCGAGAGACCTTGGTCAGTACGTGAAGGGCCAGCCCTTCCAGTAGTTCCTGATCTTGATCCAGATGCCGTAGAGCCCGAGGGGCTCAACGATCAGGAAGACCACGATCAGGACACCAAAAAGCACGATGTTGAGTTGAAAGATGCTGAGGCCCGGGCCGGCCGCCCCAGTTGAGACCAGACCGAAGTCGTCGGGCGAGGTCGCGATGAAGATGTCGGCAACGCCCGAGAAGATGCCGTCGCCTTCGGCCTGGGCCGCGAGCCACACAGTGAACTCCTCGACCACTCGCGGCAGCATCACAACGAACAGCGTGCCGAGCAGAGCGCCCGTAACGGTGCCGGCGCCGCCGATCAGGATGATGGCGATGAACTCGACCGAGAGCAGGAGGTTCCACGTCTCGGGGATGAGACGGCCAACGACGGCGCCAAAGAGCGCCCCGGCGACGCCGGCGTAGAACGAGGAGATGGCAAATGCCTGGGTCTTGCCCTTTGCCTCGTTGACGCCCATCACCTCAGCGGCGATGTCACGGTCGCGGATCGCGGCCCAGGAGCGGCCGACCCGAGTCCGCATCAGGTTCTTGGCCAGCAGCGCAAAGACGATCACTCCGACCAGTAGGAAGAAGTACGTCTTGACCTCGCCGGACATCTCCTCGATATCGACCCACGGCAGCAAGTTGACCGGTCGCAGGAACCACCACAGTGGGCCATCTTCGGAGAACGAGATCACCGGCTCCATCCCCCGCCACCATGAGAACTCGAGGGCCGGCCAATCGCGTCCGGTCGTTGGGCCACCGGCCACCTTGCCGAGGTTGCGCCACAGGTGCTCACCAATGAACACCAGGCCGAGCGTCACGAAGGCCAAGTAGAGGCCACGCACCCGGACCGCGGTCGGGGCGACCAGAATTCCGACGAGGGCCGCCACAACGCCTGCGGCAGGGAGCCAAATCCAGATCGGCAGCTCGAGACCCCACACGGTATTGCCCGGTTCGCCACCGAGCACGACGGCGGTGTAGGCGCCGACGGCCATGAAGAAGGCGTGGCCGAGCGAGACCTGCCCGGCGACGCCGGTGAGCAGGTTGAGCCCCAAGGCGCCGACCGCAAACACCAGTGCACGGTTGACGATGACCAGCCAACTCGAATCACCCAGGAAGCCGAGCAACGGTAGGGCGCTGAGCGGCAGCAGCGTGGCAATGATGAGCAGCAAGGCCATCGACACGCGTTTGGTCGTCGTCGGCAGCAAGGCCATCTCCGACCGGTACGACGTGTAGAGGTTGGGACGGCCTCTCATACCCGGCGGATCTCCTCTGTGCCGAAGATGCCGTACGGCTTCACCAGCAGCACCGCCATCATCAGGAGCCAGGGCACGATGCCGCTGAAACCGACACCGAGCCACGAGAAGGTGAGGTAGGTGCCGGCGTAGACCTCAGCCATGCCGACGATGAGGCCACCGACGATGGCGCCGGCGATGCTGTCCAGCCCACCGATCACCACGGCCGGGAAGGCGCGGAACGCAATCAGCGCTGTGAAGGGCGTGACCCCGGGAGCCCGCGGCGCCACCGACGACACAATGCCGCCGATCGCGGCGAGCCCGGCGCCGATGGCCCAGGCAAGGGCGAAGACCTTGCCGACGGAAATCCCCTGCGCCATGGCGGCTTCCTGATCAAACGCCGTTGCCCGCATGGCGATACCCATCCGAGTCCGGAAGAACCACGCCAGCCCGAGCATGGCGAGGACCGCCACCGCGATGGTCAGGATCTGCGTCTTCGAGATCGTGACCAGCCCGAGCTCCAGCGTCTCGATCCCCCACGGATCGCCGAGGCCGCGCAACTGGTTGCCCATGAAGTCATTGGTGACGGTGCGGATGATGAGGTCGAGGCCCAGGGTGATCATCGCCACCGCAAAGAGTGGTTCCCCGATCATGGGCCGGATGGTGAGCCGCTCGATGATGATGCCGACCAATGCCGTGGCAGCAACCGCAACCAGGGCCGAGAGCAGCCACTGCGCCGAGATCGGGAGGAAGTCGAGAAAGCGGCCCGGGAAGTTGAGGACGGTGGCGAAGTAGACGACGAAGTAGGCGCCGAGGGCGGCGAGCGCACCATGGGCGAAGTTGACGACCTGGGTGGCCTTGAAGATGATGACAAAGCCAAGGGCCAGCACCGCGTAGATCGCCCCCAAGGCCAATCCGCTGATGGTCGCGTTGACAAACTGCTCAATACCGCTCTGCGACGCAGCCTGCACAACGGCCATCACTGCCGGCATCAGCTAGCTGCCTCCAAGGTGCCCGAGTCTCTTCCGACCATCAATAGAGCCCGTCCACGAGATCCTGAAACATCTGCTCCATCGACTTGCGTTTGATCTTCTGCGTGGCGGTCAGCTC
>CAYXMJ010000142.1:0-8317 GCA_964465915.1 uncultured Acidimicrobiaceae bacterium | reverse complement strand
AGTTGAGTGATGAGCCGGCTGTACGTCTTCCAGCGGTAGCTCGGCTCCTCACCGAGGACGATCACGAGGTCACGGTCGTCGGCCGGCAACCGTATCGCATAGAGGTGGGTCTTTGGCCAGGTCAGGCTGCGTGTGCCGCCATCGTCGATGCTGACAATCGGGCGGCGAGCCTGGAAGTCGTAGAACTCTTCAGGTTCGATGGTGGCAAACGGTTCGGTCACGTCGTGGTGTCCCAGCAGATAGGCGGCGACACCGGAGGCGGCATCAGATGCGTCGTTCCACCCCTCGAAGGCCAACAGGGCGCGGGGCCGCCGCAACGTCGGTTTGGCGAATCGGCGGATCGGATCCATGGGGCCAGAGTAACGCGCCCTGTGGAGTGCGTTTGCCTGGGCGGGTCAGCTCAGAACGGCAGCGGGCGCCGGGACCGGCAGCGCATTGACCAGATCGAGCATTGCCGCCGAATAGCGGCGCAGCCGGGTCTCCTGAGAAGACGACAGCCGGCCGCACACCCAATCCCAATGCATCGCAACCGTGTCGCCGGCGTGGAGAACCGGAACGAGGGACTTGCCGTCGGCGTGGGTGCGCACCGTCTCGACGCTGGTTGCGCCGAGGTGGATGTGGGCCCCGTCCCACTCGAGTGGCCGGTAACGCACGACGGCCTGGTCGTCCGATGTGGCGAGCACCGTCCCCCAACGGATCCGGCACCGGTCGATGATGTGGAGTGGTTCGGCGACAGCCCCGGAGCGCAGCAACCCAACCCACGGGTAGACCCCAAAGACGTGGAAGCTGTGGTGCGGCATGCCCCCGGCGGGGATCGCCGGGGCGAGGTGCTTCCAGCCCTCGCCGCTGCGATCGCGAAAGCGTGTTTTGAGCGAGGCGCCAAACGTCGACCGGTCGACGGCGTCGAGCAGGCGATTGCCGATCCAGTAGGCGTCAACCACTCGCTCATCGAGTGGATCGTCGATGCCGTTTACGCCGGCGATGATCTCCAGATACGGCCAGGCCCCGGAGAAACCGAGCGCCAGGTCCCGCAGCCCACCGTCGATGACGCCGGCATCGGCGTATTCGAGCAAGGCGTCGTGGTCCTCCGGCCCGCAGTAGCCCAACGCGTTGGGGGGAAACGCGTAGCGAGCAAACGTCAGCGGGCCGGAGGCGGCCACGTACGTCACCCAGAAGCCGTCTGACGACCGCGCCAACCGGCGAATGCGGCCGCGACGGCACCCACGGTCAGCAGGACCAGCCCAAGCGTCGAGGGCAGGGCCTTGTCGGCAAAGCCGTTCTGGAGGAAGGCGGTGATCACCCCGCCAAAGACCAGGACCGCGGCGACGTCGACGGCTTGGGCACGCGACAGTGCGGCGTACCAAGTCGCCACGAACGCCGTGAGCACGGCACCGGTGGCGAGCACCCACAGGACCTCAGCGGCGCCGATGGATCCAAGCGCGGCAAACCCGCCGGTCACGATGCCGTACCCGATGAGGATGGCGACACCGGCGCCCATCCGGGTGGCACCGACGGTGAGTGGCGACAGATCGGTGAGGAGTCGCTTCGCAATGATGTACTCGACCGACCACATCAGGGTGGCGGCCAGGATCATGGCCTCGCCGACACCCCAACCGAGATCGGTGATACCACCGGCAAGCGCAATCTGGCCGGCGATCAACAAGCCGATGGCAGCGAGGTGGCCGAATCCGAGGTGCTCACGCAGCAGCGGCACGGCAAGCAGGGCAACCCAGATCACGAGCGTCTTGTGGAGGAGTGCGGCCTGGCCGGACGTCGCTCGCGTCAGGCCTTCGAAAAAGAGCAGGAAGGGAACGGCCCCACCGATGAAGGCCACTGCTGTGAGCCCGAACCAATGCGCCGGGCGCTGCGGCCTGGTGAACCCGGAGCGGCGCCTGGTCCGGGTGGCCAGCACGAGGATGGTCCCGAGCAGCACGGCGGCCACCAGGTTCTTCATCGTGGTGTAGGAGGCGGTACTCACCCCGGCTTCCTTCCAGGCACGAACGCCGTAACCGTTCATGAAGACGGCGAAGCCGGAAATCACTGCGGTCACGGCGGCAATCCCGATACCCCAGCGGCGGGTGCGTGGGATTGGGCGAAGTCGGACGTCCATGGTTCCTCCATCGATTCTGACGCTCTCCCAGAGTGTGTCGGGGTGTTGATGGACCGTCACGGGTGATTCGGTCCCCCGCTTCTGGACAAAGGTCCCTATCTCCGGCGCGACTGCACTCCCTACGGTGGCCAAGAGCAGTCCGAGGCAGTCGGTCGCGGATCGTTGACGATCCGGGCGGCTGCCCAAGCGAAGCAGTGAAGGAGACGCGGGTGAGCGAGGCGATGGTTCTCGACAGATCCGGGATCGACCAACTCCTGAGTGAGCTTCGAGATCGCGGCTACACCACCGTGGGGCCCACCATCGCGGAGGGGGCCATCGTCTACGACGAGATCTCCTCCACGGCAGACCTTCCGGTTGGGTGGACCGACCACCAGGACGGTGGACGCTACGAACTCGAGGACCGCAAGGACGACAAGCTCTTCGGCTACGTCGTCGGTCCCCATTCATGGAAGCGTTTCCTCTACCCGGCCCGCGCGGTGGTCTGGGCAGGAGAGCGCGGCGAAGAGGGCATCACGACGCTGCCTCCGGAGGACCCTCCCCAATACGCCTTTCTCGGGGTGCGGCCCTGTGAGCTTGCCGCCATCGGGATCCAGGACCGGGTCTTCATGGGCAACGGTGGATCGCCGGACCAGATCTACGCCGGGCGCCGCAACGGCGCCTTCTTCATTGCCGTCAACTGCGTCGAACCGGGCGAGACATGTTTCTGCACGTCCATGGACACCGGCCCGCGGGCCAGGGGCGGGTACGACATAGCGCTGACCGAGTTGATCCGGGGGCGCACTCACCACTTCCTCGTCGAAACCGGGTCTGAAGCCGGCGAGGATGTGCTGGCCTCACTCGGTGCGGCGCGGCGCGTTGGGGAGCATGACGTGACCCTGGCCGACGACCTGCTCCAGGAGGCTGCCCTGAAGATGGGCCGGCAACTCGATGTCCACGGCATCAAGGAGTTACTGCAACGCAACCTGAACCATCCACAGTGGACCGATGTGGCGTCGCGCTGTCTGATGTGCACGAACTGCACGATGGTGTGTCCGACCTGCTTCTGCTCGACCATGGAGGATTCCATGGATCTCTCCGGCACGACCGCCGAACGGGTCCGCACCTGGGACTCCTGCTTCACCATGGACTTCTCGTACATCAACGGCGGACCCATCCGCCCCTCGCGTCGTGCGCGGTATCGCCAGTGGATGACCCACAAGCTGGCCAACTGGATCGACCAGTTCGGAGTGTCTGGTTGCGTCGGCTGCGGACGGTGCATCACCTGGTGCCCGGTCGGTATCGACATCACCAAGGAAGCGGCGGCGATCCGGGCAACGGATGGGCTGCTCGACTCCTCGCGAGTACCAATCCCGGAGGTGACATCATGAGTGCAATCGAAGCAATGCTGGGTTCACAGTCCTTCTTCTACGGAATGGAACCCGAACACCTGGCGACCTTGGCGCATGTGGCTTCGCCGGTCGACTACGAACCGGGCGACGTCATCTTCCGCGAAGGTGGAGATGCCGACGCCTGCTATCTCATCCTCGAGGGCGACGTCGGGTTGGAGATGATGGTCCCCGGGCGCGGCCCCCACGTCATTCAGACGTTGCACGCCGGCGAGATCTTGGGATGGTCGTGGCTGTTCCGCCCGTATCGCTGGGTGTACGACGCTCAGGCCCTCACCCCAACAAGGGCTATTCGGTTTGACGCCCCCGCATTGCGCCGGGCGAAGCTGGAGGATTGCGCCTTTGGCTACGAGTTGATGCAACGATTCACCGAGGTGCTCGCCAGTCGCATGCAGGCTGCCCGTCTCCAACTCTTGGATCTCTATGGCTCTCATCGCTGACACCCACGAAATGCTCGATCCGATGACCCCGGAGCCATATCGCGTGGCCCGGTTGCACGACGAACTGTCGGACACGTTCACGCTCGAGCTGGAACCCATCGATCGCGATATCTCGTTCGAGCCGGGTCAGTTCACGATGCTGTACATCTTCGGTGTCGGCGAGGTCCCGATCTCGGTGTCGGGAGATCCGGGCCGTCGTGGCCTCCTGGTCCAGACGATCCGAGCCGTCGGTCCGGTGACCGACGCTCTCCAGGCGCTCAGCCCCGGCGACTACGTCGGGGTGCGCGGCCCGTTCGGCACTTCGTGGCCGATGAAGGCTGCCGAGGGACACGACGTCGTCATCATGGGCGGCGGCATCGGACTGGCTCCGCTGCGGCCCGCTATCTACCACGTGCTCAACAATCGTGACCGGTACAAGAACTTCGTGCTGCTGTACGGAGCCCGATCACCACAAGAGCTCCTCTACGCCCAAGAACTTCAGGAGTGGGGCGGTCGCTTCGACATGACCGTGCTGGTCACCGTCGACGTTGCCACCCGCGGCTGGACCGGCTCGGTGGGTGTTGTCACCAAGCTCGTTGGGCGCGGCCCATACGACGCGGGTGATGCGGTGGTGTTCCTCTGCGGTCCGGGGATCATGATGCGCTACGGTGCCCAGGCGCTGCTCGACCAAGGGGTGAGCGGCGACCGGATCTACGTGTCCCTGGAGCGGAACATGAAATGTGCCATCGGCTTCTGCGGACACTGCCAGTTTGGGCCGACATTCATCTGCAAAGACGGGCCCGTCTTTCCCTTCGAAGACGTCGAGAAGCTGATCCAGGTCAGGGAGGTGTGAGGTGACATCCACCATCACCAAGCCCAAGCTCGCGGTGTACAAGTTCGCTTCGTGCGATGGCTGTCAGCTCAGCCTGCTGGACGCTGAGGACGTTCTCCTCGACGTCGTCGGAGCGATCGACGTCGCGAATTTCATGGAGGCGTCGCGTGAGGTGATTCCGGGCCCATACGACGTGTCACTCGTCGAAGGTTCGATCACCACCCCACACGACGCGGAACGGATCCGCCACGTTCGAGCTGAGTCGAAGTTCCTGGTGACGATCGGGGCGTGTGCCACCGCGGGGGGCATCCAGGCGCTACGCAACTGGAAGGACGTGTCCGAGTTCACCTCGCTCGTCTACGCCAATCCGCAGTACATCGACACGCTCGAAACGTCGACCCCGATCAAGGATCACGTCGCCGTCGATTTCGAACTGCGGGGCTGCCCCATCAACAAGATGCAGCTGATCGAGGTCGTCGCCGCGTTCCTGCAGGGTCGCAAGCCGAATGTGCCGACCTACAGCGTTTGTGTCGAGTGCAAACAGCGCGGCATCTCGTGCGTGATGGTCTCGCACGGCACCCCGTGCATGGGGCCCGTCACCCAAGCCGGCTGCGGCGCCATCTGCACGGCCTACAACCGGGGATGCTTCGGCTGCTACGGGCCGATGGAGAGCGCCAACACGGTTGCCCTTGCCGAGCAATGGAAGGAGCTCGGGGTCGACGACCGCGGCCTGATGGATGCGTTCCGCGGTTTCAACGCCTGGGCGGATGCCTTCCGGGAGGCGTCCGACCGCCACGAAGCCGCCCTCAGCGTCCAAGGAGTGACGGAATGACCAATCCCGCCAATCCGGTTCGCCGGATCGACGTCGACTACCTGGCCAGGGTGGAGGGCGAAGGTGAGATGCACGTCGAGGTGATCGACGGCAAGATCGAGAAGGTCGAGTTCGGGATCTTCGAACCGCCGCGGTTCTTCGAGGCGTTCATGCGGGGTCGGATGTACACCGAAGCACCCGACATCACGGCTCGCATTTGTGGCATCTGCCCGGTGGCCTATCAAATGAGCGCCAGCCACGCGATGGAGGACGCCCTCGGGGTCACCGTCGGCGGGCAACTGCGCGCCCTGCGCCGGCTCATCTACTGCGGCGAGTGGATCGAGAGCCATGGGCTCCACATCTATATGCTGCACGCCCCCGATTTTCTGGGCTACGAGAGTGCCATCCACATGGCGGCCGACTATCCCGAGATCGTCGAACAAGGGCTGCGCTTGAAGAAGGCGGGCAACGACGTCGTCAACCTGATCGGGGGGCGGGAGATCCACCCGATCAATGTCAGAGTCGGCGGCTTCTACCGGGTTCCGACGAAGGCCGAACTCCTCACGATGGTCGAAGAGTTGGAGTGGGCCCGCGACGCCGCCCTCAAGACGGTGCAGTGGACTTCACAGTTGCCGATCCCAAAGATGGAGCAGGACTTCGAGTTCGTCTCGGTCTGTCATCCCGACGAGTACCCGTTCAACGAGGGCCGGCTCAAGTCGAACAAAGGCCTCGACATCCCGGTGTCTGAGTTCAACGAGGCATTTGCCGAGCTCCACGTCGAACGCTCCAATGCTTTGCAGAGCGTGATTCGGGAGCGGGGGGCCTATCACGTCGGCCCACTGGCGCGGTACGCGCTCAACTTCGACAAGCTGGGGCCGCTCGCCCAGGACGCCGCCTACGAGGCGGGTCTCGGGCCGGTGTGTAACAACCCGTTCCAGAGCATTGTGGTTCGGGCCGTCGAGACGCTCTACGCCTGCAACGAAGCGCTCGATCTCATCGACGCCTACGTGACCCCGGCCGAGTCATATGTGCCGATCGTGGCTAAGGCCGGTATCGGGCACGGGGCCACCGAGGCGCCGCGCGGCATGCTGTACCACCGGTACGAGCTCGACGATGAGGGCCGCATCGTCGAGGCCCAGATTGCTCCACCGACGGCCCAGAACCAGCTGACCATGGAGGACGACTTGCGGGTCGTGCTCGAGGAGAATCTGGACATGTCCGACGAGGACCTGGGTTGGCGTCTCGAGCAGACCATCCGCAACTACGACCCGTGCATTTCGTGTGCGACCCACTTCCTCGACTTCACTATTGAACGGAAAGAGACGGGTGCCGAATCGTGACCTCCGTCGTGTAGTTGTCGGCGTCGGCAACCGCTTCCGCGGTGACGATGCCGTCGGTTTGCGCGTGACCGAGCGCCTCGAAGGGCGGATTCCGCGAGACGTCGAACTCATCGAGTCCGACGGTGATCCGGTCGACTTGATCGCGGCCTGGGAGCGGGCCGAACTCAGCGTGGTGATCGATGCGGTCGTGACGGGTGGCAAGCCGGGCACGATCTACCGCTTCAACGGGGACCACCGGCTTCCGGCGGGGTTCTTCCGGAGGTCCAGCCACCTGCTCGGGCTCGCCGACGCTGTCGAACTGGCCAGGACCCTCAACCGGTTGCCGGGTGAGCTGGTGATCGTCGGAGTCGAGGCCGGAACCGTCGAGCAGGGCGCCGACATGAGCACTTCGGTTGAGCGGTCCGTGGGGCGGGTCGTCGAGCTCGTTGTGAGCCTGCTCGAAAGCCCGTCCGCCGAGGAGAACGGTGCGGTTGGGGTGGCCAATGCATGAGCTGTCGCTGATGTCGGATCTGCTCGGCAAGGCCAGGCGCGTGGTCGAGGACGCCGGGGCTGATCGTGCGGTCCTGGTGGGAGTGCGGCTCGGAGCGCTGAGCCATCTCAGCGAGGAGCATTTGCGGGGCCACTTCCAAACAGCGTCCGTCGGCACTGTGCTCGAAGGCGCCGATCTCCACGTGGAGATCGGCACGGATCCGGCCGACCCCCATGCCCAAGATGTGATGCTGGTCCACGTCGACGTTGCCGCTGCGGAGGTGTGACATGTGCCTCGCCGTCCCTGGGCTGATTCTCGAGATCAAAGATGTGCAGGGCACCAAGGTGGCGGTGGTCGATCTCGGCGGCGTCGTGCGTGATGTGAACCTCGCCATGGTCCCCGACGCCACCGTCGGCGACTATCTGGTTGCCCATTCCGGCTTCGCCGTCCGTCGCATGTCCGAAGCCGAAGCCCGCGAGACTGCCGCACTGCTGGACGAGATATCCGAGTAGGTGCTGACGAGGGCGAACGTAGGCCGGGGCCCCGCAATGCGGGGCCCCGGGAGTTTGGTCGATTGGTGGTCAGCTCGTAAGAGCAAACCATCGCTTGTTATGGGATGAGCACTGCGTCGATCACGTGGACCACGCCGTTGCTGGCGAACACGTCCGCCGTGATGACGGTGGCCGATTCGTTGACCACGACGTTGCCGTCGACGACGTCGATGTTGAGCGTGGCGCTCTCGTTGAGCGTCGGCAGGTCGGTGATCGGAGCGGCCTCGATCACGGCGGCGGCCGGGAACTCACCGGGGACCACGTGGTACAGCAGGATGTCGCCCAGGTCGTCACGAGCGAGGAGTTCCTCAGCCGTGATGTCGAGTGCAGCGAGCAGGTCGCCGAACGCGGCATCGGTCGGGGCGAACACCGTGAACGGGCCTTCGCCGTTGAGCGCATC
>CAYXMJ010000141.1:0-8336 GCA_964465915.1 uncultured Acidimicrobiaceae bacterium | reverse complement strand
CACGCCGAGGAGTGCCAAGACCCCTCAGCCGAATGCGACCAAGACCAGACCCGCGAGCGCCAACGTGACCAGGTTCGCCAGCAGCTGTGGCAGCATCTCGGAGATGGAGACTGTTGGGCCGACGCCGAAAGCATGCAGGCGGCACTCCGCTACATGTGGCAATTCCACTACCGGACCCGCGTGGCAAGCGCGTTCCTCGTGTAGGGACCGCCGGGACGGTCGGGGGTGAGCGATTACCCAGAACTGGACGAGATCATGGACGGTATCCGAATCGGCAATGAGGCGGCCTTCGCCACGGCATACCATCAGACTGCCAATGTGCTGGCTTCCTTCGCCAACGGCATGGTGCGGGATCAGCGCTTTGCCGAGGATGCCGTCCAGCAAGCCTTTCTCGAACTGGTTCAAGCAGCGCCCAAGATCAAGGGCGATGGCCGGTCGCTACGCGCCTGGCTGTTCCGTAGCATCCGGTTCACCTGTCTCGACGAGATCCGGCGGCGGGCCCGACGGCCGGAGGATCCCACGGCGACTATTCCAGAGGTCGGTGACGAGCCGGCTCCGCACGGCACGCTCGACACCGACCCTGCTCTTGCCGATGCCATGGCGCAGCTCACTCCCCGCCAGCAAACACTGTTGGTGTTGCGCCATGTCGTCGGCCTCGACGGCGAGGAAACCGCCGCCGTTGTCGGCAGCAACCGCACCGCGGTATATGCCGCCACTGCTCGCGCCGAACGTCGGCTGCGCAACCTCCTTGCCGTGTCCGAGGTGGGGCGATGACCCCCACCAACGATCCGATGCAGCGGTTGGCCGCCTACCAGACCGAAATCGACGAGGGGGTTCGGGAGCGGCATCTTGCCCAAGTGGGTGAGGCGCTGCGGGCTGCGCCTACCACCGTAGCCCCGACCCGCCTCGGCCTCCGCCGCCGCCTGGCCACCGCGCTCGCCACCCTCACCATCGTGGTGGTTCCGGTAGGGGCGGCGGTGGCGGCCGAGGGTTCGGTGCCGGGCGAGGGCCTCTATCCCGTCAAGCAGTTGACCGAGCGTATGCGAGGTTGGATCGACCATGACCTCATCGCGATACATCGCATCGAAGAGCTCGAGGTGTTGCTCGATCGCGACGCCGGCGACAACCTCATTGCGGAGACCGCGGATCGCGCCACCGTTGCGGTGGCCGAGCTCGAAGACCCGGGAGATCTCGCTCCTCGTCTGGACCAAGCCCAGCAACGGATTCGATTGCGCACCCGGCAGCGGATCAGGGGCGGCGCCGGCTCGTCCTTGCCGGGCTCTGGCGCTCCCTTCATCGGCCCCGGCCCCAGCTCCAAGTCCGAGTCCGGCCCTGGAGTTGGCAATCCCGACTCCCCCGGCTCAGATCAGGTACCGGGGTCGGGACCCGGCGAACCGCCCGAAGATGCCGACCTCGACCGAGTGCGGGACAGAGATCGTGACCGCGCCGGCAACACCGGACCGGACGAAGGTCGACCCGGCGACGATGACGGCGCGGACCCAGAACCCCCAGGATCGGGCGCGGGCGACGGCGGGGGCGAGAACGGCAACGGAGACAGCGGCAGCGGAGGCGACGGCGGGGGCGAGAACGGCAACGGAGACAGCGGCAGCGGAGGCGACGGCACCAACGGCGCCGACCAGGGCGGCGGCTCCGGTGCGGACGACGGGAAGGGTCAGGGCAAGCCCTGACCCTCGCAGGCTCGGTCCCAATCGGACTACCCGCTACCGTCCAGTCCATGGCCGATCCCAAAACCTCAGAACAGCTCTTCGACTTCCTCGACGAGCTCGGCGTCGAGACCGAGACAGTCGAGCACCCGCCGGTGTTCACCGTCGAGCAAGCCAAGGAGTTGCGCGAAGCTCTACCCGGGGCGCACAGCAAGAACCTGTTTCTGCGCAACAAGAAGTCCAAGATGTTCCTGCTGGTGGCGCTCGAGGACCGCGGGATTGACCTCAGAGCCCTCGGCGATCAACTCGGGATCGGTCGCCTTTCGTTCGGCAGCCCGCAGCGACTGATGACCTACCTGGGCGTCATCCCGGGCGCCGTGTCTCCGTTCGCCGTCATCAACGACGGACCGGGCGAGGTTCAGGTGTTCCTCGACCGCGGATTGCTCGACAGCGATCAACTCAACTTCCACCCGCTCGACAATGCCAAGACCACCGGCATATCCACCGGAGACTTGCTTCGGTTCCTAGCGGCAACCGGACACGAACCGGAGATCGTCGACCTCGAGTAGAAACCCGTTCTGGCGTGGCCGACGTACCAGAAACCGGACCGCAGCCACGCCAGAACAGGATCGCGAGGCATCGAAGGGCTTGGGTCCTTCTCCCCCGGCTCCGACCCGAATTGGCGACGCACGCAAATAGGAACGGGCGCTGCGGAATGGGAGGACCCGCAACGCCCGTTGTTGCCTACTTGTTCTTCTTGGGCTTCATTTCCTTCTTGACCTTCGGAGCCTTTTCGGGCTTTTCCTTCTTGACCTTCTTGACCTTCGGAGCCTTTTCGGGCTTTTCCTTCTTCTTGGGCTCGTCGCGGTCGTCGTCATCGTCGTCGCCCTTGGGTGGCTTCACCTTCGGCGCCTTTTCCTTGGGAGGCTTGACCTTGTCGGGCTTGAGCTTGGCGATTTCGCGGATGATCCATCCCTTGGGAACGTCGAGGTCATGAGGAGAGATGTTGCTTGCGACGGCGGAAACCATGCTGCCGTGGTTCCGCTGGCCGTTCGGCCCAGTCCCGTCTTGGATGATGCACCCGGCCGGCAACTCACCGTCTTCCCCATCCTCCACGGTGATGACGAGTTCGCCGGTCACCAGGTCACGTTCGTAGGTCACGCCATCGCAAGGGTCGGTCTCGCCATCGCCGATGGATATGATCACAACGCCGGCCTCGTCATCCCAGACAGGCGTGACCACCGGTCGCACCATCTCGGTGGGCTCGTCGTCATCCATGTCGCCCTCAACGGCAACGGCCGTCCCTGCGACCAGGACAAACAGCATCGTCCATGCCCCGAATACTGCGAATCGTCTCTTCATAGTCAGTTCCCCTTGCCCACGAGATGGGCGCTAGTCCTACGTGATGGTTACCGCTCGACTCGGCACCGGTGTTATGCCCTGTCATCAGCGTGTCGCCATCGAGCCTGCAACCGATCCCTTTGTGTCCTCACCTCCACCTAACCTGAGAGCAATGACGTGGCCGGGACCTGTCGACCTCGGGCGGGGTGTGGTGGTGCGTGCCGGCGACGCCGTGCCCGCTCCCTGGAGCGGCGCGCCGGTGCTGCGGATGGACGCCGCGGTGCTTGGTGAAGACGAACGCCTCGACGCACTGGCCCAGGACCTGCACCGGCATTGGGTCAGGCGCACCCCCGTGGTCGTTGAGTGGGACGCCGACGATGACGCCCTCACCGGGGCCGAGATGATCGAGGATCCACCGTGGCAGTTGCATGCTGGGTTCCTCTTTCCTCGCGAGCGCCTTCGCTTCCTTTGCTTCTCGAACAACTACGACGCTCGCAGGGGTGACCCGAAGTGGTGGTGGACCGTGAAAGCCGCCCGTCTCGGAGCAACCCCAGACGGCCCGGGCGACGCCCGACTCTCCGACGGCACACCCGTCTGGATCGACGGTGGGCCTCGCCAGCCGCTGCCGAAGCTCGACCTCCCCGTGGTGCACGGCGAGACCATAGATGCCGGCGCGACGACCGTCATCAGCCCTCCGATTGATGGCGGCGACGACGGATTAGCTCCCGACCAGGCCGACGCCGTCGCCCACCCCACGGGAGCGGCTCGCATCATCGCCCCGGCCGGATCTGGCAAGACCCGGACGTTGGCCGCCCGGCTTCGACATCTGAGAGACGACCGCAGGGTGGAATCCAAATACCTGACGGCTGTCGCCTACAACGCCCGAGCCGCCGCCGAACTGCGCGAACGCCTCGGCGCCGAGCGGTCGATGGTGCGCACTATCCACTCGCTGGGATGGGCCATCTTGGGCGAAGCGCGTCACGGACTCGAATTGATGGACGAAATGGCGGTACGCAATCTCCTCAGTGGGCTGATCTCCGTCCCGCGACGAGCCAATGCCGACCCAATGGGCCCCTATCTCGAAGCGCTCGAGCAAGTGCGGGCCGGCTTGATGGATCCCCAGAAGGTGGAGAGCAGCCGCGACGATGTACCCGGCTTTGCCTCGGTCTTTGATGCTTATCGCGCTCGCCTCTACGGCAGCGGCTCCGTCGACCACGGCGAGCAGGTATATGGAGCCATCGAAGCCCTCCTCACCGACCCCGACCTGCGGCGCCGTTGGCAGCATCGCTGTCGGCACCTCCTCGTCGACGAGTTCCAGGACCTCACGCCCGCCTACCTACTCCTGCTGCGACTCGTCGCCTCACCGCAACTCCAGGTGTTCGGGGTCGGCGACGACGACCAGGTGATCTACGGCTACGCCGGCGCCGACCCTGGGTTCCTCATCGAATTCGACAGCTACTTCCCGGGGGCCGGACACCACGCACTCGAGGTCAACTACCGCTGTCCGCAGCCGGTCGTCGCCGCCGCGGGCCACCTGCTTTCCTACAACCGCCGCCGCATCGACAAGACCGTCCGGGCCGCGGCCGTCGATGACGACCCGGAAGCGCTACAAATCCACCAAGTCCCCGGAACGGAACTGGCCGCACAATGCCGCGAGCAGATCGATCTGTGGATCAAATCCGGTGTGGCGCCCGGCGCCATCGCCGTCCTCGCCCGGGTGAATGCCTCGCTGATTCCGGTCAAGGCGGCACTGAGCGATGCCGGAGTGCCGAGCAACGACCTGCTGACCTCGCAATCGCTGCGCCGTACCACGCTTCGTGCGCTGTTCGCCTGGTTGCGGATCGCACAACGACCGGAGCGGATCGAACGCAACAACGCTCTCGAGGCGATCCGCCGTCCGTCGCGCGGCCTCACCGGGCTGTCGCGCGAACTGATCCGACGGCGCACCACCTCGCTCGAGGAACTCATCGGCCTCGGTACCCAACTCGACGGGAAACGGGCCGCGCGCTGGGACGAGTTTGTCGACGACGTCACCCTGGTGGCTGAAACCGCCTCAGCCGGCGAGACGCCGACCCTGCTCGGTGTGCTCATTGATCGGGTTGGGCTCGGCTCCTCCGCAAGGACCCTCGACTCGGGGCGCGGCAATGCCTCGCGCTCGAGCCATCTCGATGATCTCGTCGCGGTGCAGCGGGCCGCAGCGATCCACCCCGCTCTGGATGACTTCGTCACCTGGCTGCGCGCCGCCATGGATCGGCCTTCGAGCGACGAGGGAGTGACGCTGTCGTCGGTGCACCGCGTCAAGGGCATGGAATGGGACCGCGTCATCGTGTTCGGAGCCGACCGTGGCGCCATGCCACACGACCTGGCCACCGACCACGAAGAGGAGCGTCGCGTCTTCCATGTTGCTCTCACCAGGGCACGAGACCAGGCCGTCGTACTGGTCGACGCGGCCAGACCGTCGCCGTTTCTCGCCGAACTCGATGGCTCCGCCTCACACGAGCCGCCGCCACCGCGGCCTCCGCAGCGGTGGACGAAGCTACCGAGACTCAAGCCCGCACCGCTGATCGGCGACTACGTGAGACTGGCGGGAGGGCTCTCCGGTACGGTTTCGGGGGTCGGGCACGGTCTAGTCACCGTGACGCTCGATACCGGCGCAGAACTCGAGGTCGCCGTGGCCGACGTCACCATCACGTCGGGCACCGGACCTGCGTCACCTGCGCTGGTCGATGCACTGAAGGCGTGGCGGCTCGACGCTTCAAGACGCCTCGGAGTTCCTGCCTACGTCGTCCTCCACGATCGGACCATCGAGGAGATCGCCGCAGCTCGCCCCGAAACGGAACGGGCCTTGATCAGCATCTCCGGCATCGGCGCCCGCAAGCTCGAGGACTACGGCGACGACATCCTCGAGATCGTCGCCACGCACCAGGGGTGAGATCCCTCAGCCGGATCCCATCAGCAGGTCTCGGACGTAGTCGAGGTGCCTGGCTTGTGCCAGCTTGAATGCCTCCTCGACGGTGAGGGCCAGCAACTCGGTCGGGATCTCGCGGCGAATCGAGCCGTCGCGGAATTGCTCGATGAACTCGTCGACCGTGAGATGACGACGCTCGAACAGCAAGCTGTCGATCCTCACTCCCATCTCGCGAGCGATTTTGGCCAAACGGGGATCGGTGATGGCGCCAACCTCATCGGCCCAGCGCAGGCCCGCCACCCGACGGATCCGAGCCACAAACTCGTCGATGTGGGTGACGATGTAGTGCGCCCGCCGTCCGAGGCGTCCGGCCACAGCCAGTCGCCCGGCCGCCCCTCCCCCAACGAAGCTGAGGACAACGGTCGGGATGATGCCGCCGATCCAGAATGCGGGGTTCTTGATGACGCCGTCGAGATCGATCACTGCTTTGACGAATCCAACCGGATCCCTGAACAGGAACTGCCACGCTTGGCCGAGTCGGGACCAGCTGCGCCGGAACGCGTGGTGGTCCCACAGTCCCTGAATGGTCAGCCCGCCGAGAGTCTTGATCGGCGCCACCAATCCGTCTAGCAAGCCTTCGAGCATCTCGATGGGGATCGGATCGTCGCGCTCACCGGCGACACGACGCATCAGGCCGTCCACCACGACAAGCAGCGGATCAAGGAGTCCGGCGTCGGCCAGGACCACGAGCGCCACCTGTTGGTCCGCCGGCGCCAACCGGTTGAGCCCTGCCAGAGCGGCAGCGGCGGCATCGTCGGAATCGGTTGCGGTCTCAGCACATCTGGCGATGAAGGAAATCAGCACCGGAGGCGGAGCCAACCGAGTGACCGCGTCGGCGATCTCGACAAACCGTTCGCCGAACTCGGCGTTCGCCAGGCGCCAGAGAGTGTCACCATCACCCAGCCTCGCGATTGTCTCGAACAGACGGGCCTCCTCATCGAGGTCGAGGTTGCCACCGCGGATTCCGTCGAGCTCATGGAACCAGCGGTAGAGCTCGTCGTCATTGAGCCGGTCAACCACCGCGTTGAACTCGGGAGGGTCGAGAGACCCGAGGACACGCTCGATCTCGAGCAACTCCATGCGGGAGACGTCTCCAAAGAACGACTCGTCGAGCAGCGATCGGATCTCGTCGGTCGCCCCGATGACCCTGGCGAGGTCGAAATGGGCGCTGGGGGCGGTTGTCGCCAGTTCGAACGTGAGATAGGCAATCATCGAGTCGAATTCGGCTGCAGCGTCGTCGGCAGCCGGGGCACCGGTGAGGGCGATCAGACCGCGCTGGATCCGCAGCTCTTCGATGGCCAACTCGACGAGACGTCGCTCCAGCGCGACGATCGCCGCCAAGGCCTCGTCGGCCTCTGACTCCCACCAGTAGCCGCGCTCAGCGACGACACGCGCTTGCTCCGCTCGGACCCTGCCCAACTGGTCGAGGAGGAGATCCTCGAGGCTCCAATCGAAGTCGAGCCCGGCCTGCCAAGCCACCCCCGGCAGGCTTGGGCTCGGGCAGACAAGGCCGAGTTCACGGAGGGTGACCTCCGCACGGTCAAGATCATCGGCACGACGGAATAGGTCGGTGGCGGCCGCAGCAGACCAGCTCGCAGCCTGGGTCGTGCCACCCAAGTTCAATGGTGTCCGACCAAGTCGCTGCATCTCCCGTGCCACCGCGGCCGGCACCAGGTCGAGGTCAGCCGCCACACTGCGCATCACCTCAGCCAGAGACCGCATCGCTTCCGAATCCCAACGAACCAACAAACTTCGGTTCCTCTCTTGTGGGCTGCCGAATATCGTTAAATACTGTTATACTGCACCAAGCGGTGAGGAACAAGGAGGGCAGCTTGATGCCCATCACCAATGGGAACCGAGGGGACCTCGCACCGCGCCACCTCGCAACCCAGCCCGACGACAACTCAACGTGGTTGGGCATTCATCCCACTGATGACGTACTATTTCGTCGGGCATCCACCACGATCAGGGGGAAGGCGGAGTGAACCGGATCTGGCTCGGCGCGGGTGTCGCTGCAGCCCTTCTCATCGCGCTGGTCGTCGCGCTCACCACCGGCGGCGACACCACCTCCACGTCCACCACCGTGGCCCTCGCCACCAGCACAACTGCGGCCCCGACGACTACAACCACGACCACGAGCTCCACCACCACGACGGTGCCGCCGACCACAACGACCACCACCGAAGCACCCACGACAACCACGACGCTGTCGTCGGAGGAGCGCGAGGCCGAGGTGCTCGAGTTGGTAGGGAACCTCGAGTTCCGAATGTTCCGAGCGGTCTACGACGGCGACCTTGAAGAACTCGCCGAAGTCGTGGGTAGCAAGCAGCTCTACGAAGCGCTCCTGCCAGCGGCTGCCGACC
>CAYXMJ010000140.1:0-8370 GCA_964465915.1 uncultured Acidimicrobiaceae bacterium | reverse complement strand
TATCGTGTCGCTGCCGGGTCCACCGCGCAGCGTGTCGGCGCCGTTGCGGCCTTCTATGTTGTCGTTGCCTCTGTTGCCGTCGATGACGTCGCTACCGGAGCCACCATCGAGGTCGTCGCTGCCGACACCGCCGGCGAGAATGTCGCCGCCGCCGGCGCCGGCGATGGTGTCGTTCCCGCCGCTGCCACGCAACTCGTTGGGGCCGTTGGTTCCGTCGATCGTGTCGTCGAAGGGTCCGCCTACGGCGTTCTCGATAGACGTCAAGGTGTCGACGCCGTTGCCAATACCAGTCCCCGCTGCAAGATCGACGCTGACCGGCGCTGCGGCGTCGGCGTATACGGCGGTATCGAGGCCAGACCCTCCACGCAGCATGTCGTCACCGAGCCCGCCGACCAGTGTGTCATCGCCCATGCCGCCACAGATGGTGTCGTTCCCGCCCCGCCCCTTGATGGTGTCGTCGCCACCGAGACCGACGATAACGTCGTCGTCGGGGGTGCCGAAGAGACTATCGGCCGCGTCCGTGCCGACTCGGGTGGCCTCGAGGCCATTGCACATCGGCGTCGCCGCCCCGGCCGGAACCACGGCCACGAATAGCACAAGCAGGGCGATCCCCATCAACAGCATCCTGACTCGGTCCATGATGGATCTCCCCAGATTCGGCTACGACGAGAGCACCACACGCACGATGGAATCGTAACCAGGAACGGGATTTCTGCGACGGACTACAACGACCCGTCCGGCACCGGTCGCTGCGCTAGCGGTCCGAGACGTCCCGTTCAACCAAAGCGGCCCAGAGGCCCATTCGGGAGAACCGTTGGGCGTCCGTCACCAGATTGAGCAGCGCGGTGATCACCTCGCACGAGACGAAGTTGGGGCCGTTGGTGCACTCGTCCTGATTCGGACCGCCGTACAGGTCATTGGTGCCTGGGCCGCCGTCGAGGAAGTCGGTGCCACTGCCGCCGCGCACAACGTCGTCGCCCTTCTCACCGAACACGATATCGGCGCCAACACCACCACGGATGGTGTCAGCCCCGTCGTACCCCGATACTTCGTCGTTCCCGGGACCACCGCGGATCGCGTCGGCACCCGACCAACCGTCGATGGTGTCGTCTCCACCTCCGCCGTTGATGATGTCGTCGCCCCCGGAACCTTGGAGGTAGTTGGGCTTGCCGTTGCCCAAGATCTCGTCTGGGTGTGCGGTTCCCACCACATCGAAAATCCCGGCGAGCGTGTCGGACCCGTTGCCGGCAACCGTGCCGCCCTTGAGGTCCGCAATGATCGGACCCGGAGAGCCCGAATAGTTGACCATGTCGATGCCGCTGCCGCCCTTGACCGTGTCGTCACCTGCGGCCGGGTAGATGAGGTCGTCGCCCGACCTCCCGCGCAGCAGATCGTCGCCGGCACCACCTCTGATCTCATCAGATCCGGAATTGCCGTCCACGCGGTCGTCGCCGGGACCGCCGGAGAGGGTGTCGGCACCGGCGCCTCCCGACACGATATCGTCGCCGCCCCTGCCGTCGACGACGTCATCGCCGCGGTGACCTTTCAACGAGTTCACGCCGGCGTTGCCCACGATCTCGTCGCCGAACCTCGAACCGATGACATTCTCAACCGACGTGAGGACGTCCCTGCCCTGACCGATCGACCGCCCGGCCCCAAGGTCGACTACCACACCACCGGCGGCGCCGCCGAAGCTGGCAGTATCGGCACCAACGCCGCCCAGCAGCGTGTCGTCGCCCGGACCGCCGCGCATCGTATCGTCGCCGTCACCACCGCAAATGAGATCGTTGCCGCCTCGACCGTTGATCAGGTCATCACCACCGCCGGCGGCGATCACGTCATCGCCAGAAGTGCCGTTGAGGGTGTCGTTGCCTTCGGTGCCGTCGAGGGTGGCCAGCCGACCCTGACAGAACTGCGGGGATGTTGCGGCAAACACGAGGGCGTTGGCCGCCAACTCACCGCCGTCGGTGGTGGCATCCCACGATCCGTCGAAAACGTCGTCCGACATCGGGGCGAAATTGAGTCCGACGACGCGGCCGGTTGGCTGCGACTTGGTCGCCACCAGCGGTTCGCGGCCGGGACCCGACCAAGTCGCAACGAGCAACGAACCGTCGGTGGGGGTCGTGTCGGTGCGCCAACTCCCCAAGCCACCATCGAACGTCGCAACGTCCGAGAGCAGCGGGTGAGCAGGTTGCTTGGGAACAAGAACGTACGGACCATCACCGGAGAGCGTGGAGGCGCCGGTGGTCAGGGGCGAATAGGCGTCGGACACGATCCGGCCCGCAATGCCGAACCCGGAGGTCCAGACCGAATTCAGCACCACGGCGCCCCCGGCGTCGACGTAGTCGGCCAGCACATCGCCCATGGCCACCGGGTCGCCAAAGGGGTAGTTGGACCAGACCATCACGGAGTCATAGCGCTGCAGATCGGTGAGGCTCGGCGTTGCGAAGCGCACGTCGTAGACGTCCACCCAGGCCACTTTGCCGGTCGCATGGATCTTGGACGCAACGTCACGGGTCCAGACAGAGTCGACCTCGGCGGCGTACAACCCGGCCCGATGGCCCGCTGCGGGCTGCTCGGCTGAAAGTGACCAGGAGTCAAGGCTGCCCGTGTCTCCGGTGGCGTGGTCGATGACGGTGAGATCCCACCTGCCGCCGATGCTCTCGCCGTCGAACCGGGCCAAAGGGTTGTTGGGCGAGAAGGTGCCTTCAATGGCCTGCGGCGGCGGATCACCCTCGAAGCACGCGTCTTCCACCGGATCGCCGGCCTCGTCGTCAAGCGTGACATCGATGCCGTTACCCAAGCAGCCGTACTGGCCGCGGGTCGGTACGCCGGGGCGGTCCATGATTGAGACGGCGGTGCCGGTGTCGACATGGGTCAACACGACCTCGAGGTCCCCAACCCAGGTGTGGGTGATGGCCAGATCGACGTCGAGGTCCTCAATCGACCCTTGCGAATCGACGATCATGCTGCTGGTCGCTTCGCCGGATCCGCCGTCGGCCAGAGCGACGGGAACGTCGGTGCTCGAGAACACGGCACGACCGCCTTCATGGACCGGCGCAACTCCGAGCGCGTCACCAGCTCCGGGCTCGGGCCCAAACTGCGGTGCGTCACCCTCGGCGGCCGCGACCGGTACCGCCATGGTCAGCAACAGCATGAGAGTAAGCGCCAACGGCGCCGGCAGACGACCGACCAACCCATACCTCATCGAGATACTCCTTGAACAGTCCCTGGCCGGGGAACATCTAATCACTGTACCGAACCTCGCGATTTCGACAAGGGACTATGTGGCAATAGTCATCCCCCACAACTCGCCCAAAATCCGCGGTTCTCTGCCCTCAGCCGACCTTCGATCGACTCAGCTCGATGGCCACCAGGCAGTGTCCGGGAAGGCCCCGTACCAGGCGAACCAGAAGGAGTGACCGCTAACCAAACGCGCGAGTCGCGTGCCGTCGGCCAGTACCAGAAATGCCTCGTCGGCTTGGGCTTCGACCAGGTCGGACTCGACCAGAATGGTGTCTCCGGCCACGTAGAAACGAGCGCCGCCGTTGGTCGGCACTGCGACGACGGTGCCGTCCCCGACGGTGAGGAGCTGAGGGCCCTGCTCGGCGAGCACCGACACTTCGACTGCCAGACGGGCGCCGTTCCAGTCCAGCGTGGCCACCTCTGCCTTCTCCCGAATGGAATCGGGCACCGAGAAGGTAGGGAACCACAGCACATCAGTCCTGTAGTAGTCGGCGTATGCATCTCCCGGCTGGTAGGAATACCGACCGTCGGCGGGAATCGACACGACGTCGCTCTCGGGGTGCTCTGCGATCCAGTCCCCATAGAGAGTCACCGTCAGCGGGAACCGATCAAGCACCGTACCGGTGTAGTCGCCGGCGAGAGCTTCACCGGTGAGTTGCTCCCAAAGGCTGCCGGTTTGTCGATCCATCATGACCTTGTTGGAGTTCCACAGCAGCCCGGAGGTCTGGAAGTCGAGCACAGCATCGCCCACCCGTCGGCTGTAGAGCACCCCGGTGCGGCACAGGGTGCAGTTCACTAGTGCCACCGGCTCGCCTCCCAGCGTGTCGTTGGCCAGTTCGTGGTGGTCGAGAATGCGGTGGGGATAGGACCGCGCGGCACCATTCACGACGGCGCCAAAAGTGAGCTCATCCGTTTCCATGTAGTCGGCCGCTGCGACCGAGATGGTGTCTTGCTCGTCCAGCTCGGGTATCCCGCCAACCAGGACCCCACCCCATTGCAGCTGGGCGACGAGCACCGGATCGGCGATCTGCCGCAGCAGCGCGCCGAACCGGTTGTCGATCGCGGTGTACAGGGTGGCCTTGAAGTCGATGTATTCGACACCGGGGTCAACCTCGTTGTCGTACATCCACCTGCCGTAGTAGCGGTGGGCCTCCACGAGGTCGTCGGGACCCGGGTCTCCGGTGACCTGCTGCAAGGCATGGCGGCCGGCCAGAAAGACCTCAGCCGTGGCATAGAGCCGCAGATCGAGAATGTACGGGACCCAACGGGGGTCGCCGGTATCACCCATCGCCGCAAAGAGGGGCAGCAAGGCAGCCGGGTCGGGGCCCGCCAGGAAGTCCATAGTTGCGCCGTGCAGCTCGTCAGCGCTCACCTCGAGTGGAACCAAGGTCGTGGTGATCTCCTCCGGCGGCGGCACCGTTGTCGTAATTGTCCGGCGGGAATCCGCCTCTGCCTGCCGCTCGGCCTGCTCGGCCGCATCACGCGCCAGCGCCTCGGCAGCCGGATCGTCGACTTCGCCCGGCCCGAGCGCAAGGAGCAGCACCACTGCGGCGATCGCCGTGACGCCAAGCGCGAGCAGAGCTGTTCGACTCATGACTCCCCCAACCCGACCACTTGCGATTTCGTTCCCGACGACCGGGCGGTCAGCGTCCTTCGAACTCGGGACGCTCCTTGGCCAGGAACGCCCGAACGCCCTCGGCGAAGTCCTGCGAAGCGAGGAGAACGGCCTGGGCCTGGTCCTCGAACTGGATCGCCTGCTCGAACGTCATCGTCGTGGAACGGTCGAGGCCGATCTTGATGAACCGCTGCGCCAACGGCGCCCCGGCCGCAAGCTCCTTGGCAAGGGCAGCGGCCGTCTCGAGCAGGAAGTCGGGGGCCACCACCCGGGCGACAAGCCCGATCTCGAGCGCCTCGGCGGCGTCGACCATACGCCCGGTCAGCGCCAGCTCACGAGCCTTCGCCAGCCCCACCAGACGGGGCAGCAGCCAGGTCCCTCCAAAGTCGAGCGTCAGCCCGCGCTGCACGAAGATCTCGGAGAACTGTGATCGCTCGGTGGCGACGATGATGTCGCAACCCAGCGCAAGGTTCATCCCGGCGCCGACTGCAACGCCGTCGACGGCGGCGATCGTCGGCTTGGACAGGCGGTGAAGCGCGGTTGCCGCACCGCCGGGTGCTGCCATCGTGGCCAGGTTCTCGGCAGCGCTTGGGGCGGATCCTCCCCCAGGCATGGCTGCCGGGCTGAGGTCCGCTCCGGCGCAGAAGTCGCTTCCCGAACCGGTGACGACCATGACACGCTGGTCTGAACGCTCGAAGTCGACGAAAGCTTCAGCCAGGTCGTCCCACCGGTCACTCGGCACCGCGTTCTTGCGTTGCGGATTGTTGATGATCAGCGTCCTGACCGGCCCATCGTCGGCCATGAGAAGGAATCCGTTGGTGGTCATAGCCGGAAAGCTTACGGGTTCGGGCGACCCACGGCCTACCATCGCCGCCGTGGGTCTCAATCCGTTCCGCCAGCAGCGCAAGTCGCTACTCGACTGGGCTCTCGTAGCCGGTTTCCTCGTCGTCGTAGCGGTGCTGGTTATCTGGGGCTTCTTCGGGTGAGCTTCGAACCGATGTCCTCCTCGCTCGACCCTGAGGTCGTCAACGTCATCCAGCCGTATCAGGCTCGGAAGGCCTATACCTGTCCGGGGTGCGAGTCGACGATCACCCCCGGCACCGGCCACTTGGTCGTCGTCCCGGAGTGGACCCCGGAACTGCGCCGCCATTGGCACCGCGGATGCTGGTACAAGGAGCAGCGCCGCCGCATGTGACGGCGCGTCAGCAGGCGTACGGCAACCACCTTATGTCGACCCCCCGGCGACGCACCGTGACTCCAACCACGTCGACGCGATACACGGGGGGTTTGAGGCTGGCGGCCAGTTGGCTCACCTGCCGTGCCTTGGCCGGGGTGAAGTGATCCAACGGCTCATCACTCGGCACGCTGGGAATGATGGTCTTCACCTCGATGGCAGCGACGGTGCGACCAAAGCGGACCAGAAGATCGATTTCACCACGACCGACGGCAACGTTGCTCGCCAAGATCGCTCCACCGCGAGCCGTCAGAAATCGGGCAGCGACGCTCTCACCGAACGCGCCGAGGCGGCGTCGATGCTCGGCAGGCGTCAGAGCTGGTTGGTCTGCTCCAGCTCTTCGATGTTGACGTCGCGAAACGTCATGACCTTCACCCGCTTCACGAAACGGGCCGGGCGATACATGTCCCATACCCAGGCGTCATCCAGTTCGAGTTCGAAGTACACGGAACCGTCGACCCGGCGGGTGTTGAGCTCGACACCGTTGGCGAGGTAGAAACGCCGCTCCGTTTCGATGACGTATCGGAACATAGGGAGTACATCGCGGTACTCCTTGTAGATCTTCAGTTCTACGTCGGTCTCGTATCTCTCGAGATCCTCTTCAGCCATCGGCGTTCTCCATCAATCGGTGCGAAGTGGCCAGCAGGCTAGCTCTGAAACCCACCGGGTCAAGGCTTCGCGCCCAGTGATAGCACCGGCGTATGACAAGGCAGTGCGGCCGGACCCCTCGGGAAGCCATCACAAACCGCCCCAACGGCTCGGTGGCCAGATGATCACAAAGGCCCGACCGACCACGTCATCTGCCGGAATTGGACCGAAGACCCGACTATCCGAACTCAAGGGTCGGTTGTCGCCCATGACAAACACATGCCCCTCGGGTATCAGTTCCGGGCCGAAGTCCGACATCCGGACCCCGGGCGCCAGGTATGGCTCCTCAATTGACGCACCGTCGATCAAGACAACCCCACCGCTGATCTCGATCGTCTCGCCCGCAAGCGCGATGACCCGCTTGATGAACTCCGACCGGGGCGCCGAAAGGCCAACCGATTCTGCGACATTCCGCAGCGCCGCACCCAGCAACGACTCGCCATCGGCTCCTTCGTCGTTGGGGTCGTCGAAGACGATCACTTGGCCGCGCTTGATTTCACCAAAACGGTAGGAGAGCTTGTTGACCATGATCCGGTCGTTGACTTGGAGTGTCTCCACCATCGACTCAGACGGGATGAAGAAGGACTGGAGAACGAAGGTCTTCAGCAGAACGGCTGCGACCAGCGCGACCAGAAGCAGCAGCGGCAGCTCTCTCCAGAACGACCGCTCGGCCGCAGCCTGATCGGCTTCGTCCCGCGCCGTCGAGCGCATCTCGGCAACGGCCTCGTGCGCACCGGAGAAGAGATCCGTGAGATCGGACGGCAACGAGTCGAGCTTTGGGGTGGTCACCGGCGCCGACCCTACCCCAGCACAGCGTCAATCCACCGTCATGGGGCGACCGCATCTGGGCCGCCCAGGTAGTCGTGCCAGAGCAAGCGGGCGGCGACCGACCGCCAGGGACGCCACGCCTCGGCCATCCCGACTGCAACCTGTGAGGTGGGAACGTCATCTAGACCTTTGGCTCGCCCCAACGACACCAGCAATGCCCGATCGCCCGGCGGCCACGTATCGATCCGCCCGAGGGCGAACATGAGGTAGACGTCAGCCGTCCACGGCCCGATCCCTCGAATACCGATGAGCCGGCGGCGGGCCTCGTCGTCATCGAGAGATACGAGGGCGTCGAGATCGATGGAACCGTCGAGTAGGCCCGAGGCGAGTCCGCGGCAGTATCCGGCCTTTTGCCGGCTAAACCCGATCGCTCGCAATTCGACGTCATCGAGCGACAGGAAGCCGGCCGGCTCAACCTCGCCCAAGGCTCCCACCAACCGATCAAACGCAGCTCGAGCCGAAGCCAACGAAACCTGCTGTTCGAGGACTATCAGGACCGCGGTCGCAAACCCAGGTTTGCGGCGCCATAACGGGGGGACGCCATTGCGAACGACAAGACGGGCCAAGTCGGCGTCGCGCGCCGCAAGCCATTCAACGCCGGTTCGGAGGCGGCGTGATGTGATGACTTCAAGCATCAGGCACGGTACGGGAGCCGACGACAGGGTGACGGGCCGGCTACAGCCCGCTCCACCGACTGGGAGGCCAGATGATCACAAAGGCCCGCCCCACAATGCGGTCCCCGTGAATCGGCCCGGTACTGCGGCTGTCGAGCGACGATCCGCGGTTGTCCCCCATCACG
>CAYXMJ010000139.1:0-8372 GCA_964465915.1 uncultured Acidimicrobiaceae bacterium | reverse complement strand
CGCGACGGCGGCAAGCGCAACTGGGGCATGGAGAAGATCTGGAAGCAACGCCAGCAGGTCAAGGGCAGTGATCTGCGGCTGGCTCTTGATGCCTTGGCCCGGGCCGATCTGACCATGAAGACGGCGCCGGAACCGACACATAGGGTCACGATGGAACGGCTGACGGTGGCGATGTGCCGCTGGTACGGACGGTGAACGGTCCGCTGCGGCGAAGCTTCAGCCTTCGTACACCCGAACGGCTCTGACCTCATAGCTGAAGACCCCGCCGGGAGCCTCGTAGCTGACGGTGTCACCGGGAGTGGCGCCGAGCAGCGCACCGCCGAGTGGGCTGGCGGGGGAGGCCAGCAGGATGCCGGGAATCTTGTTCTCGGCCGGGGCGACGAAGAACTCCATCTCGTCGCCATCTTCATCGACCACGGTGGCGATCGTGCCGACGGCGACGGCACCGGAGTCCTCGACCTCGCGGACCTCGGAGTTCTCGAGGATGTGACGGATCTGGCGGATCCGCGCCTCCATCATTCCCTGGTCGTTCTTGGCGGTGTCGTACTCGGCGTTCTCACGCAGGTCACCGTGATCGCGCGCATCCGAGATCCGCTTCTCCATGACGCGACGGCCGTCGGTGGTCAGATGCTCATATTCGTCGCGCAGTTTCTGCTCTGCGGCAGGGGTCAACCACGTCTTGGAATCATCGGGCATGAGGGTCTCCGACGGGCTAGCCGAGGCGGGCGACGACTTGCCGGTTCAAGTTCGACTTGCGGCGGGCAGCCGTGTTTCTCTTTAGCAGGCCCATGCTCACGGCCTTGTCGATCTTCTTCTGCGCCATGCGGAGGGCTTCCTGAGCGGCGGCGGCATCACCGGATTCTGCTGCGGCGATTGCCGATGCCTCGCGTGTCTTCAGCTCGGAACGGACCGCTTTGTTGCGCTCGTTGTTCTTCTCGTTCTGACGATTGCGCTTGATTTGAGACTTGATGTTGGCCATGCGAAACGGACCTCTGGGTTCGAAGGGAACGTCGGGAGGTTAGCAGCAGCCGGGCTTTGGGTACAATACGTTTCCCGCTCTCCCGAATCGGATCTCGTGATCAACCCTGCGCGCATACGCAACTTCTCGGTCATCGCCCATATCGACCACGGCAAGTCGACGCTGGCTGATCGCCTGCTGGAGCGAACCGGCGCGGTAGAAGAGAGGGACATGCGGGCACAGCTGCTCGATACGATGGACCTCGAACGTGAGCGCGGCATCACGATCAAGGCCAACTCGGTGCGGCTCAACTACCTGGCCGCGGATGGCGATGACTACGTGCTCCACCTCATCGATACCCCGGGTCACGTCGACTTCTCCTACGAGGTGTCCCGCAGCCTCGAGGCCTGCGAAGGAGCCCTCTTGCTGGTGGATGCCTCCCAGGGAGTCGAGGCCCAGACGCTGGCGAATGCCTACCTCGCCATCGAGGAGGGGCTCGAGATCATCCCGGTCATCAACAAGATCGATCTCCCAGCGGCCGATCCCGATGCGGTTGCCGCCGAACTGGTCGGCATCCTGGGCGGAAGCGTCGACGACGTCATCCGGGTTTCCGCCAAGACCGGGGCCGGCGTCGATGAGCTGCTCGAGGCGATCATTGCTCGTCTCCCCGCTCCGGGTGGCGAGACCGGGGCTCCGCTTCGAGCGTTGGTGTTCGACTCGTTCTATGACACCTACCGCGGTGTCGTCTGCAACATCCGTGTCTTCGATGGTTCGCTCGGCAAAGGCGACGGGGTCCGTTTCATGGCGACGGGCGTGGACGCCACTGCTGATGAGATTGGGGTGCTGGCGCCTGCGGTGACGCCGATCGGCGAACTCGGCATCGGCGAGGTCGGCTACCTGATCACCGGCGTCAAGGAGATCGACCTGATCAGGGTCGGTGACACCGTCACCAGGACGGCCATCCCTGCTCCGAAGCCGCTGGCCGGGTACCTGGAACCCAAACCGATGGTGTTCTCCGGCCTGTTCCCGACCGACGGTGACGACTTCGAGCGACTCCGTGAGGCGCTCGAGAAGCTCAGGCTCAACGATTCGTCCCTCGTGTACCAGGCCGAGACGTCGCGGGCTCTGGGTTTTGGGTTCCGCTGCGGTTTCCTTGGGCTGCTCCACATGGAGATTGTCCGGGAACGGCTCGAACGCGAATACGACCTCGACTTGGTCTCCACGGCGCCGTCGGTCGAATACCGGGCGAACCTCACCGACGGCACCTCGATCCCGATTCGCAGCCCCCAGGAGCTGCCGGCGCCCGCCAAGCTGGCGTCGGTCGAGGAACCCTTCGTAAAGGTGATGATCATCACACCCTCGGAGTACGTCGGGACGGTGATGGAGCTCGTCATCGGCAAACGCGGCCAGATGGGTGAGATGACCTATCTGTCGCCGGAGCGGGTCGAACTGCACTACCGGATGCCGCTGGCCGAGATCGTGTTCGACTTCTTCGACCAGCTCAAGTCCCGCACCAGGGGATACGCCTCGCTCGACTACGAACCCGACGAATATCGGGCATCGGACCTCGTGCGGGTCGACATCCTGCTCAACAGCATTCCGGTCGACGCCTTTTCGTCGATCGTGCACAAGGAGCGGGCGTACCGCTACGGCAAGGCGATGGTGGAGCGGTTGCGCGAATTGATCCCGCGTCAGTTGTTCGATGTGCCAATCCAGGCGGCGGTCGGTAGCCGGATCATCTCGCGCGAAACGATCAAGGCCAAGCGCAAAGACGTGACCGCCAAGTGCTACGGCGGGGACATCACCCGCAAGCGCAAGCTGCTCGAGCGCCAGAAAGAGGGCAAGAAGCGCATGAAGATGGTCGGCCAGGTCGAAGTACCCCAGGAGGCCTTCATCAGCGCGCTGCGGATCGACGAATAGGGCCCCGCCCTTGAGTGCCGGCGACCGCATTGCTCCCGACGATGCCGAGTTGGCGGACCGCGCCGCGTCGTGGCGCTCGGCCTACGTCCACATCCCGTTCTGTCGCAGGCGTTGCCCGTATTGCGATTTTGTCGTCGTTACCCCCGATGAGGGCGCCACTCCTGACGTCGTCGAGCGGTACGTCGCGGCGGTCCTCGCCGAGATCGACATGGAGCCGAACGGCTTTGGTCAGCTCGACGCGGTCAACTTCGGCGGCGGGACACCATCGGCTCTGGCGCCCGGCGACCTGGCACAGATCCTCGATCGGCTGGTGGACCGCGGTGGGGTTCGTCCCGATGCCGAAATCAGCATCGAAGCCAACCCGGAGGACATCGATACGGTCACGGCCCGTGACCTGGTGGCAGTCGGCTTCAACCGGATTTCCCTTGGGGTGCAGTCATTGGACGTCACAGTCCTGCGGTCGCTCGGCCGAATCCACCACGCCGATCAGGCCGTGGCGGCAGCCGCCGCGGCGCGCCGCGCCGGCTTCGGCTCGGTCAGTGTCGACCTCATCTTCGGCACACCCGGCGAGTCGCTCGCTTCGTGGCACGAAACGGTCACCGCGGCCCTGCGAACTGAGCCCGACCACCTCTCCGTCTACGCTCTCACCGTCGAGCGCGGCACCGGGTTGTCGCGAGCGGTCCTGGCGGGAGCTCCGGCCCCCGATCCCGATGACCTGGCCGACAAGTACGAATACCTCGACGCCACCGCGGCTGGGGCCGGGCTAACCCGCTACGAAGTGTCGAACTTTGCGACCCCGGGACATCCGTGTCGTTACAACCTGGCTACCTGGGCGCAAGGGGAATACGTCGGCTTCGGTCTGGGCGCCCACGACCATCGCGGCGGTGTGCGGCGTCGGAATGTGCGGCGTCTTGATGTGTACCTGGAGACAGTCGGCCGTGGTGAGTCCCCCGAGGTCGGGCGTGAGGAGCTCACGGGATGGGCCAAGGAGCAAGAGCGGGTCATGCTCGGCCTGCGCCGTGCCGCCGGAGTCGCCACCGGGTCGGCGGGCGCAGAACTGCTGCGATCGGTGGATGGCGAGCGTCTGATGATTGCCGGAGTGGTGATGGCTCGCAACGATCGTCTCATCGTCAACCGTCCGCTGATGACCGACGCCGCCGCTCGCGCCGTGGTCGGGCTGCCCCCGCCGGCCGGCTGGGAATAGCCGCAGCAGAGCCGCGGTTCTTATCACTCGCGCCGGGAGAGTGCTAAGTTCTGCAGATGTTGGATGACCGAAGATCGCAGGTGCTTCAGGCGCTGGTCGAGGAGTACATCTCGACCGGCCAGCCGGTGAGTTCGCGCGCCGTTCTGGTCAACAGCGGCTTGAACGTGTCGAGCGCCACCATCCGCAACGACCTCGCCAAGCTGGAGTCGTATGGGTTCATCAGTCAGCCGCACACCTCGGCCGGCCGGGTCCCCACCCCACAGGGCTATCGCTACTTCGTGGACCACTGCTCGCCGGCGCGGCTTCGCTCGGCCACGAGGGTTCGGATCGAGTCGTTCTTCACCGACGTGCACCACGAGCTGAGTCGGCTGCTCAAGGAGACCTCGGGGATGCTCTCCGACATCTCCCACTATCCCGCCGTCGTGATCGGGCCCGGTTTGGGTACGGAGTCGGTGAGCGGGGTCCACTTGGTGCACCTCGGAGACTCTGTGCTGTTGGCGGTCATCGTTGCCCACTCGGGACGCGTCTCGCGCGAAATCGTTCGTCTCAGTTTTGATCCCGCCGACCAAGACCTGGCGCGGGCCGAGGCGTTGCTCGAGCGCTGCTACGCCGACGCCAGCGTCGAAGATGGCGCTGATGCGGTCAAGCAGCTCTCCACCGGCGACATCTCCACCCAGGTGCGTGCCATCATCAACGCCGTTGCGATTTCGCTGCGACGTAGCGAGGAGTCGACAAGCGACATCTACGTTGGCGGTACCAGCCAATTGGCTGCCCTCTGGGAGGACCTCGCCGCCATGTCGGCGGTGCTCGGGCTGATCGAGCGCGAGGCCGTCCTTCGCGACATCCTCGAATCCGATCAGGCGGGAACCGCGGTACGGATCGGCAACGAACTGAACATGGACGACGTTGACCTCTCGGTGGTGTCCACCACCTATGAGGCGGGCGAGCGCGGTCGCGGGCGGATCGGTGTACTTGGCCCGATGCGGATGGACTATCGGCGAACGATCAAGATCGTCGAAGAGGTCGGAGACGGCCTCGCAGACAGCCTCGGCCACTAATGCAGGATTACTACGAGAGCCTCGGCGTCCCGCGCGACGCCTCCCAGGACGACATCAAGAAGGCCTTCCGCAGGTTGGCCCGCGACACACACCCTGATGCCAACCCCGATGATCCGGCGGCCGAAGCCAGGTTCCGCGAGATCGCTGAGGCTTACGAGGTGCTCTCGGATCCCCAACGGCGCGCCCGCTACGACCGCGGCGAACAGGTTGGGACGGGTGACCTCTTCAGCAGCTTTGCCGGGCTGGACGAAATCCTCCAGCAGTTCTTCGGTGGGGGAGGCTTCGGCGGGTTCGGTGGCTTTGGAGGGGCTCGGCCCGGGCCCCGGCGCGGTTCCGACCTGGCGATGGGCGTGCAGCTGACCCTGGCCGAGGCCGCCACGGGGGTGAGTCGCGACCTCGAGTTCACCGCTCCGTCCCGGTGCATCGTCTGCGCCGGAACGGGCGCCGAACCCGGGCACGATCCGGTGACGTGCCCCACTTGTGGTGGGCGCGGCCAGGTCCAGGTGCAGCGGAATACGTTTCTCGGGGCCATGATGACCGTCACCCAATGCTCGGCTTGCAGCGGTCGCGGCCAGATCATCGAGCAGGTGTGCCACGAATGCCGCGGAGCCGGCTTGGTCGAGGAAGACCGGACGCTCACCGTCGAGATCCCGGGCGGTGTCGACGATGGCACCCGTCTTCGCCTCTCGGGGCGGGGCGGAGCCGGTGAAGCCGGGGCGCCTCCCGGCGATCTCTACGTGGAGGTTCGGGTCGCCGCCGACGACCGCTTTGAGCGTCGCGGCGACGACCTCTTTCACCGAGTGCGGCTCGGAATGGCGGAGGCGGCCCTTGGGGTAGAACTCAAGGTCCCGCTGGTCGACGGGGAAACCACCGAGATCGAAGTTCCGCGCGGCACCCAGCCCGGCACCGTCTACCGCCTCTCAAAGCAGGGCATGCCGCGGCTGCGGCGCCGCGGGCGGGGCGACCTCCTTGTCGAGATCGATGTTGCCGTCCCTGAGAAACTCTCGGACGAAGAGGAGAGCTTGCTTCGACAGTTTGCCGAGCTGCACGGTGAGCAACCGGCGGAGGGGAAACGCCGCCGGCGCCGCCGAGGTCGCTGAGCCATGGGGCACACGCCCCACGTCTTTGTGTCGGCGCCATGGGACGGTGCCGAGATCTCCGTTGGTGAAGCGAGCAGGCATCATCTCGAGAAGGTGCTCCGTCGCAACGACGGCGACATCTCCTACACGGACGGAGCGGGCCGGGTCGGCTCAGGAGCCTATCGAGCGGGTCGGATTGCTCGTGGTGAGGAATCAGAGGTTGCCCGGCCAACTCCGTGGCTGACGTTTGCCGTAGCAGCACCGACCAGCACCAATCGCGCCCGCATGGTCGTCGAGAAGCTCGCCGAGGTCGGTGTCGATCGACTGTTGTGGCTCCAGAGTGCGTGGTCGCAGGGCCGGCCGCCTCGGCCGAGTCGGACCACATCTTGGGCGGTTGCTGCGCTCGAGCAATCTCGGGGTGCCTGGTTGCTCGAGGTGGCCGGTGCGATCGCCTTGCGCGATGTTGCCGCCACCGCGGCGGGCGTCATCGTTGCCGATGCCAACGGTGATCCCTTCGACGGTGCACTCAGCTTTTCGAGTGGAGGGCAACTCACCGTGGTCGTCGGACCCGAGGGCGGATTTGCCCCCGACGAGGTTCCCGCGGGGTTGCCGCGTCTGTCATTGGGCGGACAGATCTTGCGGATCGAGACCGCGGCGATCGTTGCATCGGGTATCGTGACGGCGCAACGGCACCATCGCGGCGCCGCGAGCTAGGACTAGTCAGCGGGTGCGCTGGGGTTTTGTCTCCTTCGGGAAACGAAACCCTGCACGGATCGGCGCGTTCCTAGTAAGGTGTGCCTACAGAGAGCGGTCAGTCTACGCGCTCTCCGTGATGCCTGAGGAGGCAAAGGGTGGCAACGTATAACGAGCAGGTCGGGAAGCGGCTTCGTTCGATCCGGAAGCAGCGCGGGCTGTCGCTTCAGGACGTGCAACGGCTTTCCAATCAAGAGTTCAAGGCAGCCGTGCTCGGTGCCTATGAGCGGGGCGAGCGCAGTCTCTCCCTGCCCAGGCTGCACCGGCTCGCCAAGTTCTTTGGGGTTCCGATCGGGCAGTTGCTACCCCAAGAAGAAGTCGGGGAACGTGGCGCCACCGCGGGGCCGACCGGTGGCGTGACCATCGACCTGACGAATGTTGAGAACCTCTCCGGACAGGACTCGATGGTGATCGAGCGATTCCTGCGGGGCATTCAGATGCTGCGGCAGGACTTCAACGGCAAGGTCCTCACGATCCGCGGCGACGATCTGCGGACCCTCGCCATGCTGCTCGACCAGACCGAAGAGTCCTTCAGCGACCACCTCGACGATCTCGGAGTCACCGCCGAGGGGACCTAGGTCGCCTCGGTAGCAGTTCCTGCTGGACACCTTTTGCGGTATCGCCTCTTCTCTGAGAGCGCGATTCCCGATATACTCGCCATCGTCCTTGTGTCCCACGACGCTTCCCCCCATTCCTTCTCTGGATGAGTGACGCTTTCTTGACCGCTCCCTCCATGACTGAGATACAGCTGCTCGTGTCCAGCCACCATCTGATGGTGGACCTCCTGGGCGAGCGCGACGTGTACCTCCGGATTGTCGAAGAGGCCTTCCCGGACGTGCGTATCGTGGCGCGGGGCAACGAACTGGACATCAAAGGTCCAGAGGACTCAGCCGGGCTGGCCCGTACGGTCTTGGACGAACTGCTGATCCTCGTGCAAGAGGGTGAGGCGCTCGACGCCGACCGGGTTCGCAGAGTCATCGATCTGGTCAAGGACGATGTGCCGTCGCCATCGGGTATCTTCACGGACGCCATCAGGGTCGGCCGGGGCAAGGTTGTGCGCGCCAAGACCTTCGGTCAGAAGCGTTACGTCGATGCGGTCCGTGAGAACACGATGGTGTTTGGCGTTGGGCCGGCGGGAACCGGCAAGACTTACCTGGCGATGGCCTGTGCCGTTGAATCGCTCATGGCGGGCTCGGTGCGTCGCATTATTCTGACGCGCCCCGCGGTCGAGGCAGGCGAGCGGCTGGGCTTCCTTCCCGGTGATCTCAGCGCCAAAGTCGACCCCTATCTGAGACCCCTGTACGACGCGCTCTACGAGATGCTGGGCCCCGATGAGACGGCCCGACTCATCGAGCGGGGAACTATTGAGATAGCGCCGCTCGCTTACATGAGAGGGAGGA
>CAYXMJ010000138.1:0-8447 GCA_964465915.1 uncultured Acidimicrobiaceae bacterium | reverse complement strand
ACCGCCCATTCGGGGGTGGTGTAATAGGCAACACGACAGGTTCTGGCCCTGTTATTGGGGGTTCGAGTCCTCCCCCCCGAGCGGACAACACGATTGTTGTGTCTGTTCAATCGTGGCCCCGTCGTCTAGTGGCCTAGGACGCTGCCCTCTCAAGGCAGTAACGCCAGTTCGAATCTGGTCGGGGCTACCACGCCGCTACGTCCCCGCGCCCTTCTCCGCCTACCCGGCGGCGAAGCCCGCTACCGGCACGATTGACTCATCCCACCACGCGTCTCGGAAGCCAACGCCGCCAGCGGCACCGCTGCACGGCACGCGCCAACCGCGCAGAAAGTTCGAATCTGGTCGGGGCTACCACGCCGCTACGTCCCCGCGCCCTTCTCCGCCTACCCGGTCGGCCAGCCGGGGTCCTCGAAGCGCTGGATCTCGAGCACATTGCCATCGGGATCGTCCACGAATGCGTGATAGATGCCGAACCGCTCGTTGTGCGACGGCGGAGCCTCGAAGACCACGCCAGCCTCGACCAGTCGTTCATACCACCCATCGACGTCATCCGATACCAGCGTCACGATCACGCCGGCCGCCGCACCTGCATCCAGGTGCTCGCACACACCAAGAAAGGCGTGCAGCCCGGTGCGGTAGATACGACACACTCCTTGGTCGAGGACCAACGGCAGCCCGAGGAGTACCCGATAGAACCGGTCGGACCGCTCGAGGTCGCTCGACGGCAGGAACACCACCTGCTGATCGAACAAGGCCGAGTCACTCATGTGGCGAGTTGTGCCGCCGCTGCATCAATCCGCTCCAAGGTGCGGTCCCTTCCCAACACATCCATCGACTCGAACAGCGGAGGGCTGATCGACGAGCCCGAGATCGCGACCCGTAGCGGCTGCAGACCCTTGCGCGGCGAAAGCTCTTGCTCTTCGAGCATGCCGCGCAACGCCTCCTCGATGGTCTCCGTCGTCCACGCATCCAAGCCCGAGAGAGCAGCCCGTGCCGCCGCCAACGCGGTCGGCACTTCCTGCCTCGTCATCACCTTCTTCCACGAGGTCTCGTCGTAGGTGATGTCGGCGAATAGGAACCGGACCTGGGGCGTCACCTCCGTGAGCAGCTTGGTGCGTTCCTGGACCAGCGGCGCAATCGCGGAGAAGACGGCCAACTCATCGGCGTCGAGCTCCCGGCCGAGGTCTGCTACGACCCAGGGAAGCGAGCGAGTCACAAACTCGCCAGCGGGCAACTCTCTGATGTACACGCCGTTCATCCACTCGAGCTTGGCGGTGTCGAACACCGCGGGATTCTTCGACACGTCGTCGAGGCTGAATCGTTCAACCATCTCCGGTAGCGAGACCAGCTCCTCGTCCTCGCCCGGCGACCAGCCCAGCAACGCCAGGTAGTTGAGAACGGCCTCGGGGAGGTACCCCGCCTCCCGATACGCTTGCAGCGCGGTGTGCCCGTGACGCTTCGACAGCTTGCTGCCATCGGGGCCCATCAGCAGCGAAAGGTGAGCGTAGGTCGCTTGGGTCGCCCCCATCGCCTCGGTGAGCAGGATGTGCTTCGGCGTCGAGGACAACAGGTCCTCGCCACGGATGACATGGCTGATCTCGAAGTCGACATCGTCCACCGTGCTGGCGAGGTGATAGGTCGGCGATCCATCGGAGCGCAAGATGACAAAATCGTCAACCTGGGCGTGATCAAACCGCATCTCGCCCTTCACTCGGTCGGTGAACACTGTTACTCCGGGGCGCTGCACTGCAAACCGGATCGGCGCCTCCTCACCGGCATCGAGACGGCGACGGGCCTCTTCATCAGAAACCCGGAACCGGCCGTCGTAGGCAGGCGAGGTTCCGGCCGCCTGGGCCTCCCGCCGGAACTCGTCGAGTTGTTCCGGCGTGGCGAAGCTGTAGTAGGCAAGCCCCTCGTCTACCAAGCGCTGAGCCACCTCCCGATATCGATCAAAACGAAGGCTCTGGCGATACGGCTCGTGCGGTCCGCCGACGTCGATGCCTTCATCCCAGTCGAGACCGAGCCACCGCAACGACTCGACGATGTCTGCCGCGAACTCGGGGGTGCTGCGAGCCTGGTCGGTGTCATCGCTACGCAAAATGAAGGTGCCGCCGCGGCCCCGGGCGAACACCCAGTTGTACAGCGCGGTGCGGCCACCACCTACGTGGAGAAAGCCGGTAGGCGAGGGAGCAAACCGGACTCGAACGCTCATCAGCCCACCACCGGATTCATCAGGACGCCAACGCCCTCCAGATCGACTTCGACGCGGTCGCCGGCCTCGATCGGACCGACTCCCGACGGAGTACCCGTGAGAATGACGTCGCCGGGTAGGAGCGTCATGATCCGGCTCACGTAGGAAACCAACTCCCCCACCCCAAACACCATGTCGCTCGTCGAACCCGACTGACGAATCTCGTCGTTGACCCGGCAGATGATCGACAGTCCCTCGAGCGGGTCGAGTTCGGTGTCGATGGCCGGTCCGAGCGGACAGAAGGTGTCGAAGCCCTTGGCGCGGGTCCATTGCTTGTCGCGCCGTTGCAGATCGCGAGCCGTCACATCGTTGGCCGCGGTGTAGCCGAGGATGTGTGGACCAACGTCTTCGATATCGATGTCCTTGGTGACCTTGCCCATAACGATGGCCAGTTCCGCCTCGTGGTGGACCTCTTCGGACTCGGGAGGCAATCGGACCGGCTGCATTGGACCGACGATCGTGGTCGGTGGCTTGAGGAAGATGATCGGCTCATCGGGGACATCGGTGCCCATCTCGGCGGCATGGTCGACGTAGTTGCGGCCGACGGCCACGATCTTGGTGGGAATGACCGGTGCCAGCAATCGCGCTTGGTTCCAGGCCACCACCGTCTCGGTCGGCTCCCACGCCACCAGCGGCGTGCCGCGGTGCAGCCGGATTCCCTCAGGCTCGACGGCCCCGTAGGTGATGTCATCGACCTCTGTGTCGACTCGCACGATCTTCATGGCCTACCACTCCTCAGCATCGCGGCGACAATGCATCGCGGCGACAATGCATCGCGGCGACAATGCATCGCGGCGACAATACAGTTCGAAAGGCGGGGGGATTCACCGCCGAATCAGCCGTCGACCCGTCGCCATCTGGGCTCGCACCGCTCCCGGCGTGGAAGCCAAGACGTTCAACGGAATCGCGGCAACGACGCCACGAAGCTTGGCGGCGTCGTGTCCGACGTTGGCGAACCACTCGACCCGGTCGTTGGCCAGTGACGCGACAAGATCTGCCGGCAGCTCCCGATCGTCGTAGCCAAACAGGACCAAGGCGACATCGACATCCTCCCCCGTCGGCCCTCTGCCGAAATGCGACGCACGGGCACCGGCAACGGCCGCGATGGCAGCTTCGGCATTAGCGCGGTGCTCTCCGTGGGCCAGCACCAAATCCCGTTGGCCAATGAGGCTGAGGGCATACCCAGGGTCGGGGCCTGTCGTCCCAAATGCCCCACCCCAAGGTACCTCGTCGGGGGTGGTCATCTCCCCTGGTCGCGACGGGCTCCAGCGACGCGCCGCCGCCGGCCGAGCAGTCGGCCGAGGCAGATCCGCGATCTCCAATTCAATGTTGGGTTGCTGTCCCATGCGACGTAGATATCCGATGTGAGGTGACGTGTGCGCTCAGCCTAGGCAACGCTCACACATGTTCGAGCCACTCGGGATGTGTGGTCAGCTTGCCGGTCACGGTGGCGTTGAACAACTCCTGTGCCCGCTGCGTGATCGGACCCGGCTTGCCGGGCCCAATCGGCCGGTTGTCGATCTCTCGCACCGGGGTGACTTCGGCGGCGGTTCCCGTCAAGAACACCTCGTCGGCGTAGTAGAGATCGGTCCGATCGAGCACCCGCTCGACCACCTCGAACCCGTCGTCACGCAACAGGGTCGCCACCGCGTCACGGGTAAACCCGTCGAGGCAGCCCACCGAGATCGGCGGGGTGTAGACGGTGCCCCGGCTCACGACGAAGATGTTCTCGCCGCTGCCCTCCGAGATGGCGCCGTCCTGGTTGAGCATGATCGCCTCATCAAAGCCGGCCTGCACGGCCTCGCGCTTGGCGAGGATGCTGTTGATGTACGTGCCGGTCGCCTTGGCGTTGGGGAACGAGTCGTTGGGGAAGCGACGCCACGATGACACCCTCACCCGAATCCCATCGCGCACGCCCTCCTCGCCGAGGTAGGCGCCCCAGCGCCACGTGATGATTGAGGTCCTGACCCTCGCGTTGGCAGGGTTCAGCCCTATGGCACCGAGCTCGAGAAACACGAGCGGCCGAATGTAGCCGTCGACAAGTTCGTTGGCGGCCAACAGCTCCTTGGTCGCCTTGGTCAGATCCTCAACAGACCACTCGAGTTCCATCTGATAGGCCTGAGCCGACCGGTGGAGACGCTCCATGTGGTCGGTCAGGCGGAATACCGCAGTGCCCTGCTCGGTCTGATAAGCGCGGATGCCTTCGAAGACTCCCGTGCCGTAGTGGAGCGCATGGGAGAGGACGTGGACCGTCGCTTCCTCCCACGGCACCATCTCGCCGTCCATCCAGATGTAGGTCGTAGGTTCCATCGCCCTATCTTGCCATGCGATGCGACCCCGCGTCGACGCCTTCCCCTATCCGGCACAGGATCGGCTTTTGATGCCCCCAACCGCCCTACCCTCGGGCTTCGCATGACGAGCCCAACCGTCACCCGTCGACTCGGAAACCGCCAGTTCATCGCACTGGTGGCCGCCATCATGGCGATGGGCGCTTTGGGCATCGACCTGATGCTTCCGGTCTTTGACGAGATCCGCGCCCATTTCGGTCTGGCCGAAGACGCAACCGACGTCGCCCAAATCGTCACTGTCTACTTCCTCGGCATGGCCGCCGGGCAGATCTTCTACGGCCCGTTCGCCGATCGCTTTGGCCGCAAGCCCGTGCTGTATGTCGGCATGACGATCTACATGCTCGGTGCCATCGGCTCGGCGTTGGCCCCTACGCTCTGGGTGATGCTGATCAGCCGGTTTGTGTGGGGCCTCGGCGCCGCAGGTCCTCGGGTCGTTGCCGTGGCGGTCGTTCGCGATGTCTACGAGGGCAAGGCCATGGCCAGGGCGATGTCGTTCATCATGGCGGTCTTCATCCTGATCCCCATCATTGCCCCGAGCATGGGAGCGGCCATTGCAGCTCTTGGCTCGTGGCAGCTGGTGTTCTGGTTTGCCGTGCTTTACACCGCGGTGGTCGGGCTCTGGGCGACCCGGCTGCCGGAAACCCTCGCCGCCGAGAACCGTCGCGAGCTGCGCCTGCGACCGATGCTCGAGGCGGGGCGCGAGGTTCTCACCAACCGGCAAACCGTGGGCTACACCCTGGCCATGGCCTTCCTGTTCGGGGCATTCAGTTCGTATCTGGCCAGTTCGGAGTTGATCGTCGGCGAGATCTACGGATACCCGGGAGCATTCCCCTTCATCTTCGGGGCCATGGCCGCCGGGATGGGGGCGGCGATGCTGACCAACACCAAGCTGGTCGGTCGACTCGGGGTACGCGGCACGGTGCGTAGAGCCATCGCCGGCTACAGCACGCTTGCGATCGGCTTGCTGGCGCTGACATTGCTGACGGACGGCACACCACCCTTCCTGCTCGCGATGATCGGCCTGAGCGCGGTATTGATCATGCACGCCACGATGATTCCCAACCTGAACACCCTCGCCATCGAGCCGCTCGGCCACATCGCCGGCATGGCTTCAGCCATCATCGGGACGATCTCACTTGCCGGCGGTGCGTTGCTCGGCTCGATGGTCGACCGGGCCATGGATGACACCATCACCCCACTCGTCGTCGCCTTTGTCGTCTATGGCCTGATGGCCGCGGGCTGCGTTGCGTTGGCCGAAGGCGGCCGGGTCAACGTGGCGGCCCCCGCTGCAGTTCCACCCGCCGCCGGAGGCGCCGACTAGCAGCGTCCGCTACGTCAAGTAGCGGCCGTGCCAGTCGAGGATGATCTCGAACCGCTCCTTGCGATGCTTCGGCTTGCCACCGCGCGAGAGCTCATGCCCTTCGTCGGCCGGAAAGCGCACCATCTCGGTCACGATGCCGACTCGGCGCAGCAGCACGTACAGCTGCTCGGCCTGCTCGATCGGACACCGATAGTCGCCTTCGGAGTGGACGATCAGAGTTGGCGCCACCACCCGGTCCGCATATGCCAACGAGCTTGCCTGCCAGAGCAGATCGGCAGCCGCCGGAAGTTGCGTCTCGAGGTGGAGACGATCGAACCACGGCCCAATGTCCGAGGTGCCGCCAAATGAGAGCCACGAGTAGAGGCCCCTCTCGGCCACCGCCGACTTGTAGCGGTGATCAACCGCCGCAAGCCGCACCGTCATCATCCCGCCGTATGACCCGCCCATCAACCCCATCCGCTCGAGATCGAGCCGAGGAGCGACCGCGGCCGCAGCCATCGGAGCGGCAACGAGGTCCCGCAGATCCGGGGGATTCTCCTCCTGCCAAACCCCGACGACAGCACGCACGTGATCGGATCCGTAGCCGCTCGAGCCGCGAGGATTGATCCCGATGACGCCATATCCCGCACCGGTGTAGACCTGGAACTCATCAAAGAACCCGTAGCCGTATTGCGTGGCGGGGCCGCCATGGATGTTGAACAACACCGGGCAGGGAGTCTCTCCCGGCGGCAAATACACCCAACCTTCGACCTCGACGCCCTCGTGCTCGACAATGAAACGCTGTGGTTCCGCAAGTGTCGCGTCCTGTCGGAAGCCGTCGTTGAGAGTTGTCAGGCGCCGCTCAACGCCGTCTTCGAACCAGAACAGCTCGCCGGGATCGGTCGGGTCGGTTGCCGTGAACGCAAAGGCGCTCCCATCTGGACGGGGACTGACCCCGGTGATCATCCGGTCTCCGCCGAGCACGTCGTCCGTCCCACCATCAGGGTTGAGCCGGATCACCCGGATGCGACCTGCGTCTTCGAGGGTCGACAACGCCGAGCCGTCTTCGAGCCATTGCGGCCCCCCGGGGTTGAGCGGCGGCGCCAGGGTCAGCAGGTTGCGGTCGAGCTCTTGATAGAGAGGCTCGATGGTTCCGTTGGCGTGCAACCGACTGAGGGGCAGCACGTCTGGGAACGCCCACCGATCGTCGCTCCCGATGGCGTGGAGCTGCCCCGAGCGGTCGTAGTTCGGCGCTCCCCAAAAACCAACGTCACAACGCGCGGTGATGTCGCCTCCGGGGGCGGGAACCGTCCAGATCTGCCCACCGTCATCGAGCCCTCTCGTTTCGTGGCGGGCACTCGAGAACGCAATCTCGCTGCCGTCGGGGTTCCACACGATGTCCGCTTCGTTGAACTCGCCCGGAGTCAGACAAACCGGCTCTTTGTCGCCGGCCGGATCGACCAGGTAGATGTGCTGGCGGCGGTCCCCCACCCAGCCCTGGCTCTCGTACCGATATGGCAGGGTGGTGACCCGCCGGGGCCGGCGGGCTCGTTCTTCGTCGTCGAGATCCGCCAACGGCTCGATCCAGGTTGCGGCAACGACCGCAAGGTGGGCGCCATCGGGCGACCAGGCGATCTGGCTCACTCCGAGCGGGAAGTCGGTGACGGTTTCGGCCTCACCGCCCGCTAGGGGCAGGATCGCCACCTGCGGTTTGGCCTTGTCGTCATCGGCCTTGCGAATGAAGGCCAGCCGGGTGCCGTCGGGCGACCAACGCGGCGCCATATCGGTCGGGCCCGCCGTCAACAGCCGGGCCGCATCGCCGTCCCAGAGCCAGATGCGTCGAACGTACCGATCACCGTCGAGGTCCATCTGCGTGACGACAAACGCCACCTGGGCACCATCGGGATGGATCCTGGCGTCGGACGGCGTCCGATAGTCGCCGAGCTGCTCTGGTCTCATGTTCCTTCCCTTCGCGCCTGCGGAAGTCCAGACAGTACCGTTTGCTCAGTCGACCAGATCTGCCCGCTACGCTCGCTGATCATGCGACGCTTCATCGCTGCCGGTTTTGGTGTCGGGCTCATCCCCCGGCGGATCTGGGGAAGCGACAACGGCGCCGGCACGTTCGGCGCCGTCCTCGCCGGGATCATCGCCCTCGTGCTGATGCCACTCGGTCTCTGGGTCCACGTGGCGGCGACCATCGTCGTGATCGGACTCTCGCTGTGGTCTCCGGACCCCTTTCTCGCCACGGACCAGGACCCCGGTTGGATCACCATCGACGAAGTAGCCGGCGCCATGCTGGCAGTGACCGGCCTGGTCGGCTGGCCCTGGGTCGTCGCCTGGGTCATCGCCCGCCTCGCCGACATCTTCAAGGTGCTCCCCGGCGTCCCTCAAGCCGAACGTCTGCCCGGCGCCATCGGCATCACCGCCGACGACCTCGTCGCCGGCCTCTACGGCCTAGCCGCAGGCTGGATCCTCACCTGGATCTTGTAAGAGAGGGTTTTGGCGGACAATGGCGCAGCATGCTGCGCATATGTCCGCCAAAACCCTC
>CAYXMJ010000137.1:0-8518 GCA_964465915.1 uncultured Acidimicrobiaceae bacterium | reverse complement strand
CCTCGAGGGTCGCGTTCCGTTGCACACGCTGCGGGCCGACATCGACTACGGCCAGTCGACGGCACGCACCACAGTTGGCGCCATTGGCGTCAAGGTTTGGGTCTACAAGGGCGACCTGATGCCCTCGTTGGCCGCCAACCGCGAGAAGATCGCTGCCGAGGCCAGGCTGGCCGCCGGTGGTCCCGCCCAGCGTCGGCGGCGTTCCGTCAAGTCGCGGGCCGAAGACGCAGCCGGCGACAAGCCCCGCCGCCTCATCGAGGCCGGTGGTGGCAAGCGCTTGGTCGAGGCCGGTGGTGGCAAGAAGCGTGAGGGCGGTCGTCGCCTGATCGAAGCTGGAGGCGGCAAGCGTCCCAGCGCCAGCGAGGCCCGGGCCGAGTTCGAGGCAGCTCGCGCCGAGGCGGAGGGTGCTCAAGAGGAGGCCGTCGCCGAGGTCGTGACTGCCGCCGTCGCCGATGAGGTTGCCGATGTGGCTGCAGAGGCTGCCGCTGTAGAGGTCGCCGAGGCCATCGAGGCGGTCGAGGCCGCCGTGGCAGCCGAGGACGTCGCTGATGCGGCTGCTGAGGTTGCCGTTGCCGCCGCCACCGGTCAGGTGGATGCAACCGACGGTCTGACCTCCGAAGCCACCGAGGCCGTTGTGGCCGCTACCGACGCCGAGGTCGCCGAAGCGCTCGCCGTTGCTGAAGAAGCAGAGATCGAAGCCGAGGTTGCCGAGGCGGTTGCCGAGGCGGCTGTTGCCGAAGCGGTTGAAGCCGTCGAGGTTGCCGAAGTCGCCGACGCCGTGGCCGATGAAGCCGGGATCGAGGCTGTTGAGAGCATCGTCGAGGCTGAGGTCGCCGTCGAGGTTGCCGAGGTCGCCGGTGAAGTAGCGGTCGAGGCGATTGTTGAAGAGGAAATCGCCGAGACCGCAGAGCTCGAAACTGATGAAGCGCCCGAGGAGAACGCCTGACCATGCTGATGCCAAAGCGGACCAAGTACCGCAAGATGCAGAAGGGTCGAATGCGCGGGAAGGCCAAAGGTGGCACCCGAGTTGCTTTCGGCGACTATGGTCTCCAGGCCCAAGAGCCCGGCTGGATCACGGCCCGCCAGATCGAGTCGGCTCGTGTTGCCATGACCCGTGCCATCAAGCGTGGTGGCAAGGTGTGGATCACGATCTTTCCAGACAAGCCCATCACCGAGAAGCCGGCGGAGACCCGGATGGGGTCCGGCAAGGGCAACCCGGAGTACTGGGTAGCGGTGGTGAAGCCCGGCCGCGTCATGTTCGAAATGGCCGGTGTGAGCGAGCAGCTGGCCCGTGAGGCCATGCGGTTGGCCGCCCACAAGCTGCCGATCAAGACCAAGTTTGTGGCGCGGGAGGACATATGAACGCTCTAGAGCTGCACAAACTGAACGCCAGGGAGCTGGAAGAAAAGGTCGAGGAAGCAAAAGAGGAACTGTTCAACCTCAGGTTCCAGCTGGCCACCAACCAGTTGGACAACCACACACGGATTCGTGACGTCAGGCGTGAGATCGCCCGCATCAAGACGGTGCAGCGCGAACAGTCCATTGCTGCCTGGGAACGTATGCAGGAGGAAGGGTAAATGGAGCGAGGACGTCGCAAAGACCGCGTCGGGGTCGTCGTGTCCGACGCCCGAGACAAGACCGTTACGGTCGAGGTGGTGTCTTCCAAGACCCATCCCAAGTATCAGAAGACCATCCAGGTGCGCAAGAATTTTCATGCCCATGACGAAGCCAACGACGCCCATGTCGGCGATACGGTGCGCATCGTCGAGACCCGGCCCGTTTCGAAGACGAAGCGGTGGCGAGTGGCAGAAGTAGTGGAGCGAGCGAGATGATTCAGCAAGAGAGCCGCCTCAAGGTTGCGGACAACACCGGAGCTCGAGAGCTCCTGTGTATTCGCGTCCTCGGTGGATCGAAACGTCGCTACGCCCGCTTGGGTGATGTCATTGTTGGCACCGTCAAGGAGGCAATCCCGGGCGGCACCATCAAGCGCGGTGAGGTCGTCAAGGCCGTCGTGGTGCGGACGAGGAAGGAACTGCGCCGCCAAGACGGAACCTACATTCGCTTCGATGACAACGCCTGCGTGATCATCAACGACCAGCAGCAGCCTCGCGGCACCCGCATCTTTGGGCCCGTCGGGCGTGAGCTGAGGGATAAGCGCTTCATGCGGATCGTCTCGCTGGCACCGGAGGTGTTGTGATGAAGATCCGAAGTGGAGACAACATTGTCGTGATCGCCGGCAAGGACAAGGGTACTGAAGGCCGAGTCGCCCGCGTGCTCAACGAACGCAACATGGTGATCGTCGAGGGCGTTGCGACCGCCAAGCGTGCCCAGAAGCCCACCGGCCAGACGATGCAGGGCGGCATCATCGACAAGGACATGCCAATCGACGTGTCGAACGTCATGATCGTCTGCCCCGATTGCGGCCCGACCAAGATCGGGTTCCGAGTCGACGACGATGGCCGCAAGTACCGCGTATGCCGCAAGTGCGGGAGAGATTTGGAATGAAGCCCCGGCTAAAAGAGAAATACGACAGCGAACTCGCCGCCCAATTGAAGGACCAACTCGGTCTCGACAACGCGATGCAGGTCCCGCGCCTGTCAAAGATCGTCGTCAACATGGGCGTCGGTGACGCAACGCAGGACGGCAAGCTGATTGATGCCGCCGTGGAGGATCTGCGGATCATCACCGGCCAGCAGCCGAAGATCAACCGGGCGCGTAAGTCGGTTGCCAACTTCAAACTGCGCGAAGGACAGGCAATCGGAGCCCACGTCACGTTGCGTGGGGTTCGGATGTGGGAGTTCTTCGACCGGCTGGTGGCACTTGCCATCCCCCGAATCCGTGACTTCCGCGGCCTCAGCCCGCGTGGCTTTGACGGGCGAGGCAACTACAGTTTTGGCGTCACCGAGCAGCTGATCTTTCCGGAGATCGACTACGACAAGGTCGTCAAGGTGCGCGGCATGGACATCACGTTCGTGACGACCGCGGTCACCGACGAGCAAGGCAAGGCGCTGCTCGAGGTATTTGGTTTCCCCTTCCGGCAACAGGTAGGTGTGTGATGGCGAAAAAATCCAAGATCGCTAAGAACAATCAACGCAAAGTGCTGGTCGCCCGGTACGCCGACCGGCGGGCCGAGCTGACCGCGATCATCAAGGATCCCGAAGCCTCCTACGAGGACAAGCGGGAGGCCTATCAGAAGCTGGGCAAGATGCCCCGCGATGCCAGCGCGACGCGCTACCGCAATCGCTGCGGCGTTAGCGGCCGGCCCCGTGCCTATCTGCGCAAGTTCGGAATGTCCCGGATCGCGGTACGCGATCTCGCTCACCAAGGTGAGCTGCCGGGCGTGCGAAAGGCTTCGTGGTAATCATGCACACCGATCCCATTGCCGACATGCTCACCCGGATCCGCAACGCCAACCAGGCGCTGCAGCCGGAGACGAGCATGCCGTCATCGAAGCTCAAGGTCGAAATCGCCAAGATCCTCGCAACCGAGGGCTTCGTGGACAGCTACAAGGAAGAGGACGCCCCGGTCGGCAAGAAGCTGACGGTGCGGCTGCGATACGGCAGTGACCGCAGCAGGGTGCTCAACGGCATCCAGCGCGTGTCCACGCCGGGACGGCGGGTCTACAAGGGCTCGACCGATATCGTCCGCGTGCAAGGCGGCATCGGCGTCTCCATCGTCTCGACTTCCGACGGCCTTCTCACGGACCGCGAGGCACGGCGCCGCAAGGTCGGCGGCGAGATCCTGGCTGAGGTTTGGTGAGCGATGAGTCGTGTAGGCAAAGAACCGGTGGTGCTGCCCGATGGCGTCGACTTCAAGGTCGACGGGTCGCACGTCACCGTCAAGGGACCCAAGGGGACCCTCGAGCGAGATTTCAGCGACTTGATGTCGTTCAACGTCGAAGACGGCACCGTTGTTGTGGTGCCGGCCGACGAAGAGCGTGAGACGCGTGCGTTGCACGGCCTGAGCCGGGCGCTGCTCAACAACATGGTGGTCGGCGTCACGGACGGCTATCGCCGCGAGTTGGAGACCGTTGGTGTGGGCTATCGCGCCAACCTGCAGGGCAGGAAACTCGAACTCGCCGTTGGGTTCTCCCATCCGGTGCACATCGAGGCGCCCGATGGAGTCGATTTTGAGGTGCCGGAACCCACGAAGATCATCGTGAGCGGCATCGACAAGGAAGCGGTCGGCCAGACCGCGGCCAACATCCGCCGCGTGCGCCCGCCCGAGCCATACAAGGGCAAGGGGATCCGCTACGCAGGCGAGCATGTGCGTCGCAAGGCCGGAAAGGCAGGCATCTGATGAGAGGCTCTCGTACTGATGCGCGGGTGCGTCGTCACTTCCGGGTGCGCAAGAGCGTGCAGGGAACGTCGACTCGTCCCCGCCTGGCCGTCTTTCGCAGCAACCGCTACATCTATGCCCAGCTGATTGATGATGACGCAGGCCGCACCGTGGCCTCGGCTTCGTCACGTGAATCTGCCCTCTCCAAGAAGTCGCTGTCCATTGATACCGCGACTGAGGTTGGCAAGCTCGTGGCAGCTCGCGGCAAGGATGCCGGTGTGGAGTTTGTGGTGTTCGACCGTGGTGGCTTCGCCTACCACGGCAGGGTCAAGGCCCTCGCCGAAGCAGCCCGCGAAAGCGGACTCAAGTTCTGAGAGTGCGTGCTGAAGGCACGTAACTCCCTACGGAGGAGACACGTTGGATAGGAACCGAGACAGAGGCCGAGACAGAGGAGGCCGCGGTCGCGAGCGTGCCCGCGAGGTGCCCGAGTTCGATGAGCGGGTCATCGCGATCAATCGCGTCGCCAAGGTCGTCAAGGGTGGCCGCCGGTTCTCATTCACCGCGCTCGTCACCGTTGGCAACGGCAAGGGTCGGGTCGGGATTGGCTACGGCAAGGCCAAAGAAGTCCCCACCGCCATCCAGAAGGGCATCGAGATCGCTCGCAAGAACATGGTCGAGATTCCGATGGCCGGCCAGACCATTATTCATACGATTATCGGCGAGCACGGCGCTTCCCGCGTGTTGCTCAAGCCTGCCGCACCGGGCACCGGGGTCATTGCCGGTGGCGCCGTGCGTCAGATTCTCGAGGCTGCGGGCATCCGCGACGTCCTCGGGAAATCGCTTGGCTCCCCGACGCAGATCAACGTGGCAAAGGCAACGATGGCCGCGCTCACCGGGCAGCGGCGCCCCGACGAGGTCGCTCGGGCCCGTGGCAAGCGTCCCGAGGAGATCTTCCCGCCGGCGCTGTTGGCCGCGTATCGCTCGGCCGAGTTGATGAGGACCGAGGCGGGCAAGTAGTGGCCACAACACTGAGGATCACGTTGGTGAAGAGCACCATCGGAGAGAAGCCCAAGACTCGGGCGACCGTGGAGAGCCTCGGACTGCGCAAGATTCGCCAGTCCGTGGAACGTCCCGACACTCCGGACGTGCGCGGCATGGTTCGTGCCGCCAAGCACCTGCTGGATGTGGAGGAGGTCTGATGAAACTGCATCATCTCAAGCCCGCTGAGGGTTCGAAGAAGCGCAAGATCCGGGTCGGGCGCGGCGAAAGCGGCCGGCGCGGCAAGACGGCCGGTCGCGGTACCAAGGGCCTCAAGGCGCGTAGCAAGGTTCGTCCCGGGTTCGAGGGTGGCCAGACTCCGCTGCAGCGGCGACTACCCAAGCTCAAGGGCTTCAAGAACCGCAACAAGGAGTACTTCGCCGTCGTCAACGTTGGTCGCTTGGCCGACTTCCCAGCGGATACCGTCATCACCCCCGACGTCATGCGCGAGCGCGGCTTGGCGAAGAAGCGCGGCCGCATCAAGGTTCTCGGCGAAGGCGATCTCGAGCATGCGCTCACGATCCACGCTCACGCCTTCAGCCTCGGTGCTGTTGAGAAGATCAAGGCTGCTGGTGGCTCAGTCGAGGTCGTCGAGTGACCACCACTGTGCATTTTGCCCAGGGGTTAGTGCCCAGCCCCGGTAACCTCGCAGGACCTGGATAAAGGACTCCCTCCCTTATGCTTTCCGTCTTTCGCAACATGTTCCGGATCCGTGACCTCCGGAACAAGATCTTCTTCACACTGTTCATCTTCCTGCTCTACCGGCTGGGGGCGGCGGTTCCCGTGCCCGGGGTCGATATCGACGCCGTGCAACGGTTCGCGGAGTCGGCGGCAGATAGCGGGTTCCTCGGCATCATCAACCTGTTCTCCGGCGGTGCGCTGGAGACGCTGTCGGTGTTCGCCCTCGGGATCATGCCGTACATCACGGCGTCGATCATCATGCAGTTGCTCGCCGTGGTCATCCCGCGGCTCCAGACGCTTCAGGAAGAAGGCGATGCGGGCCGCAAGGTCATCACGCAGTGGACTCGTTACCTGACGGTCGTCCTGGCCCTGCTGCAGTCCACTGGGTTCACCTTCCTGTTCCACTCGGGCAACTTCACCGGTGGGATCGACCTGATCCCGGACTATTCGCTGCGCAACGTCTTGCTGATCGTCATCACGATGACGGCGGGTACTGCTCTCATCATGTGGCTCGGCGAGTTGATCACCCAGCGCGGTATCGGCAACGGCATGTCGCTGATCATCTTCGTGAGCATCGTCAGCCAGCTTCCGTCCCAGATCGCGGTGATGTGGGCCAACACGGCAGGGCGGAGGCTCACCTTCGTGTTCGTGATGGCGCTGATGTTGGCGTTGACGATCGGCATCATCTTCATCGACCAAGGTCAACGACGAATACCCATCCAGTTCTCCCGCCGCGTGCGGGGGCGCAAGGTGCTCGGTGGCCAGAGCACGTACATCCCGCTGAAGGTCAACATGGCCGGTGTTATCCCCGTCATCTTCGCCACCAGCATCATGTACTTCCCGGTGTTGATCTCCTCGGCACTGCCTAGTTCCGGCTGGGGGGAATCGGTCCGAGACTGGATCGATCGCAACCTGCTGTCGACCGGCGGCAGTGGCGGCTTCAGTCCGTCACTCGGGTACATCCTGATCCTTGGTCTGCTCGTCGTGTTCTTCACCTACTTCTATACCGCCATTCAATTCGACCCGGAACGCCAAGCCGAGACGATCCAGCGTCAGGGCGGCTTCATCCCCGGGATTCGTCCCGGACGAGCCACCGTCCAATACCTCCAGTACGTGCTGAGCCGGATCACTCTGCCCGGTTCGATCTACCTGGCCATCGTGGCCATCGCCCCGTCTGTCGCCGGTCTCATCCTCGATGTCCCGGTCGGACTCAGCGGCGTATCGATCCTCATCGTCGCCGGTGTAGCGCTGGAGACGATGAAGCAGATCGAGTCCCAGCTGATGATGCGCAACTACGAAGGCTTCTTGAGCTAGCGCTTCGCCGCCGGCAGGCCGGCGGCCAGTTCGCGTCGGCTGTCCTTCGGGCGGGCCTCCTCGTATTCGTGCGGCCCTTCGGCGTCCGAACACCCGCTTTGCGGGTTCGGGGCGCTCTCTTTGGGATTGCACCGTCATGCCGCTGCGAACCCCGAGCGGCGGGACAGGGCCCGCCGGAGAGTCTGGCCGCCGGCCCGCCGATGAGGTTCGTGGGTGTTCGAGGGCTAGCCGTTGGTGGGGTAGTCGAATACTTCTTCCACGGTCTTGCTGAAGACTCTGGCTATGTCGAAGGCGAGGCTCAGGGAGGGGACGTAGCGTCCCTTTTCGAGGACGATGATGGTTTGGCGGGTGCAGCCGACCAGATCGGCCAGCTCTTGTTGGGTCATCTCGGCGTGTTCGAAACGCAGGCGTCTGATGTGGTTGGCGATGTTGGCCTTAGGCATTGGCCGGGATCTCCCGCCGATACCCCATGACAATGCCCAGGGACCTGCCGAACGCGCCGCTGATGAAAGTGCTCCAGAAGATCAACTGGAGAAACCCGATCGGCATGACGCCCTCGTCCGAGTACACCTCGGTGAGGACGATCGTCCAACCTACGAGTGAAAGCAACACGATGATCGACTCGACGCTCAACGAGCGCGCCAAGATGGCTCGGTCCCGTTCGTCGATAACGGTTGCTCCACTCCTTCGCTTGAGGTAACGCCACGAGGCAACCCAGAAGCCGGTCCCGCCCAGCATGAGCAGCCAGAAGATGCCTCGGGCCGTGGTGTTCTCATCGATGAAATCGGCACCCGCCAGCCCAACGAGCAGACCCAAGCCGAGGCCGACAACGATGGTGACGCCCAACCCGACCCAGCCGAGCTTCTCGAGCGGCGTCGGGGGCAATCCACTCATGTCGGCCTGGGGTCGGAGGCTCCAGAGGAACCGCCCCATACCTGCCGCAACGAGCACTCCACTGATGACCGCAACCGGGGCCCACACGGCATCCACAATTCCTCCTATGTAAGGCTTTTCTTCCCTATTGTAAGATAATTCTTACGCTGGGTCAATATCCTCGTCATGATCGAGCAGATGCTGATCTTCGGCCGACCCCAGACGTGGAACCGTTAACCTGGCGGCCATGGGACGACGGATTCTTTTCTTGGGGCCCCCGGGGGCCGGTAAGGGCACGCAGGCTGCGATGTTGGCGCGGGCGTTGGGGGTACCG
>CAYXMJ010000136.1:7578-8646 GCA_964465915.1 uncultured Acidimicrobiaceae bacterium | reverse complement strand
ATCAACCCGGTGCGAGCCCAATAGTCGAGCTGGCGATAGGTGATCCCCACCAGATTGCATACCTGTGGGGCCCGGTAGCCCTCATCTGCGAGCTGCGCGTCGCGCGCCATTTCGGTCACGGCAAGTCTCCTTTGTCGTTTGGTAGCTTACACCGACGTAATTCCGCCCGCCGAACTACGCCGGTGAAACTACCCACGCGGCGTGCGAGTTGTCAACAACCGTTGTGGATAAGACCGCAAAATGGCGCGACAGGGCCCGTGGGGAGCGAGCCCGCTAGGCGGACGACGCGGCGAGACCCTTGAGCGCGTCGAGTTGCTGCTGCGAGCCAACGGCGACCAGCACCTGACCAGCCCTGAAAACAAGGCTGGGGTCCGGGTTGAGATCCAATTGGTCGCGGCGCCGGCCAACCGCGATGACCATAGCTCCGCCGCGGGCGCGGAGATCCAAATCTCGCAGAGACTGTCCGATGATCGGACTTGTCTCGGAGATGGGGAACTCGGCGACCCGGAACTCAACCATGCGACCCGCGATCATGAGGTCGAAGAACTCGGCCAGGTCGGTATTGAGGACGAGAGCGGCGAGACGCTCGGCGCCCACCTGCTGCGGGGCCACCACCCGATCGGCTCCGGCCATGAAGAGCTTCCGCTCCGCCTCCGAGTCGATCGCCCGCGCCACGACGAGAATGTCCGCACGGCGCGCCTTTGCCGACAGTGTGATGACCAGGTTGTCGGAGTCGCTGCGCACCGCAGCCACCAGTGAGGCAGCCCGATCGAGGCCGGCCAGTTCAAGAACCCCGTCGTGAGTCGCGTCTCCCCTGATGGCCAGGGCGCCCGCTTCGAGGGCGGATTCAATCAGCTTTGGGTCGCTGTCGATGACGACGACGTCGACGCCTTCAGCACGAAGCCGCTGCCATGTGGTTGCTCCCACCTGACCGTACCCACACACGATGGTGTGGCCGCTCAGGGCCTCGATAGTCCGCTGCATTCTCTTCTTCTGCCGATCGTCACCCAACAGTCGGTCGACTGCCAGTTCCAGCCCAACGACGGCAGTGTAGAGAACACCGCCGAG
>CAYXMJ010000136.1:2578-7478 GCA_964465915.1 uncultured Acidimicrobiaceae bacterium | reverse complement strand
TCGTCGCCGTTGCGCTTGATGATCAAATCGGCGAAGAAGGTCCCGGCCCGCAGGTCGGTGACGACCACACGGTCGACCGTCGCACCCAACGAGTCGGTGACGAGCTTCAACAGGTCGTGGGTCATCGGACGCTGCGGCTCGACGCCCTCAAGCGCCAGCGCAATGGCGGTCGCCTCGTTCGTTCCGATCCAGATCGGGAGGAATCTCCCACCGTCGCGTTCTCGCAGCAGAAGAATGGGCGTGTTGGTCGGCAGTTCGATCCGAACCCCGACCACGTCCATCGGAATCGTGTCGCTCTCCGTCTCTTCCATGCGGCCAGCCTATCACTGCCGAGCGGTGGTCAGCGGGTAGCCATGGCGCGACTGGCGGTCGCAAAGGAGCGGTGGTCGCGGGTCAATTCGCCGAGATCCATCACTGCCCACAGCGACGGCACGTTGCGATACCACCCGTTCCAGTCCAGCCCGTAGCCGAGGAGAAACTCGTCGCCGACTTCGAACCCGCGGTATTCGACGGGGACGTCCACGATGCGGCGCGGTGCTTTGTCGAGCAGTGCCACGGTGCCAATCGATGCCGGGTCGCGGGTCTCGAGTACCCGTCGCAAGGTGGTCAATGTCAGACCGGTGTCGACGATGTCTTCGACGATGACGACGTCACGACCCTTCAACGGAGTCGCGATGTCCATGGCGATCCCGACTCTGCCGTCGTTTCCAAACCTGGTCAGCGAGAGGAAATCGACCTCGAGGTCACCTGGGTAGGCCCTGACCAGATCGGCCATGAATGGCACACAACCCTTGAGCACGCCGACGAACACGGGGACGGTGTCCTCGTAGGCGGCTCCCAGCTCTGCGCCGAGCTGACCCGCCCGGACCTGGAGGGCCGCCTCCGGAACGACCTCCACGAACGGGTCGCTCATCCGTCTCCTCCCAAGGTCACCGGGGCAACGCTTCTCATCCAGTCTCGGATGCGGTAGCCGAGATCTGTGGTTTCGAATGTGTTGACGGCCCAGCTGCCATCGGGCAGGTTGGAGATCACATCGAGCTGCGCCAGCTCCTTGCTCGACAGGGTGATCCCCGAAGGCAATGCGCCTCCTCCACCTTGTTCGGGCACGAGTTCGGCGAGCAGGCGGTCATGAATCGTAAGCGTCCTGGCGCCGTAGTCCAGCAACTCGCGGGTGTCGTCAAAATGTCCCTCAGAACCCATGACGACGGCGATGAGTGTGCGGTCACCCTGCTCGAGAACAGAGGCCAGCACCAGACCCGCCCTGCCCGTGTAACCCGTCTTGAATCCGACGACACCCGGATAGACGCCGAGCAGTCGGTTGGTCGTGTTGGCACGACGCGCCACGCCCGTCGGGCTCGGAGTAAAGGTCACAAGCCTGGTCCGCGCCAAACGCGCCAGGTACGGGTCTTCGAGCGCCGCCTTCGTCATCGTGACCAGGTCAGTGGCTGACGTGTAATGCTCGGGATGATCGAGACCGTGGGGGTTGACAAAGTGGCTGTGTGTCAGGCCCAGTTGCTCGGCCTTGGCATTCATCATGTCGGCGAAGCCTTCGACGGAGCCACCGACGTGCTCGGCCAAGGCCATCGCTGCGTCGTTCCCTGACCTGATCAGCAGACCGGCCATCAGATCTTTGACGGCCCAGCGTTCCCCGGCGTAGAGGCCGATCTCAGATTCACCGACGTTGGCTGCCTTCTCAGAGATCCGGACCTTCTCTTCCAGATCCGCGTTGTCGGCTACCACCAGCGCCGTCATGATCTTGGTGACCGACGCCATCGGACGTTCCTCGTTGGCGCTCTGGGCCGCGAGCACGACGTCGGCGTCGGCGTCGTAGAGGATCCAGGCCTCAGCGGTGAGATCAGGCGGGTCATCGGCCTCGAACGCGGGAATGACCGGCGCCGTGTAGGACGAAACGGAAAGGACGGCGGCAGCGGCAAGGACGGAGAACGAGCGCATCAGCCCTCCAACAATTTGCGGAGTCTGCCCCGCACGATGGCTTCTTGGAGTTGGCTGCTCGCCTGACCGCAATCAGCAAGAATTTCCGCGGCTCGATGCCGGTTGTCCGGGTTGCGATGGCGCAACAACGGGCTCACCAGCTGGTTGAGCAGGTCCGTTTCGCGGTCGGCGGCGAGCCGCAGAGCCCGGAGATGCCGTATCTCGAGCCCCTGGCTGAGAAGTCGATGGGCCGCGCGAGCAACCAACAGGTCGTCATCGCGGTAGACCACATCGCCCTGCGGCAACGTGAGCGGCTCGAGCACGCCAAGCTCGACCAGTTCGTCGACCTGCCGGGTGCTGAGACCCGAGGACCGGGCCAGTTCGTCGGCGTCCATGGATAGCCCAGAGTTCGCGAAGTAGGCCTCCGGAGGTGGACCCGATTCGGGTCGGGCCGGAGCATCCTCGCCGCGTTCCCATGCGGTCAACTTGGATTTGATGACCCGCAAGGGGAGGTAGTGGTCACGCTGCTCCCGCAGGATGTACTCGATGCGGCGGACATCCTCGTCGTTGAACATGCGGTACCCGGAGGCGCTGCGCCGCGGTTCGATGAGGCCTTGGCCCTCGAGGAATCGGACCTTCGAAACGGTCACGTCGGGGAACTCCAGACGCAGCAGGTTGATGACATCGCCGATGCTGCGGGTGGGTGGCTCGCCTACATCGGCGCGAAGTTGCTCATTCACTGCCGACCACCACCGCGAGATGGAACTTGCCGATCATGATCTCGTCGCCGGGCGTAAGCGCCGCCCGGTCGTCGCGGCGTTGCAGGTTCACGTAGGTGCCGTTGGTCGACCGCAAATCCTCGACCGACAGGCCGGAGTCGTCGACCAAAAAGCGGGCATGGTGGCGGGACACGGTCACGTCACCTAGGAAGATCGCGACGTCGTCGGAACGACCCGCCAACGTCTCTCCATCGCCGAGCACATAAGTGAGACCGGCTCGAGGACCCCGCTCCACGACCAGGGCATACCGGAACGCGCCGGCGATCTTCTGGTTGGAGTCGCTGCCGGCAGGCTCCGCGTCCGCGGGCCGGTACACGATCGTGGGATCGTGCTCAACGGCGACGTGATCGGGCAGGTCTGAAGAACCTGCGGCGTGTTGGGGGTCCGACATGGCGGCCATGGTAGTCCTCATCCCTCAACAAGTGGTTGAGGGGCGCGTTGGTTTGTTGTCTGGGTCGTTGTAGCGGCCGGTAGGGCCGAGCCGATTCTATGTGGTCAGCTCTCGGTGAACGCTTCGTAGGCGGCTGCGTCCATCAAATGATCGAGCGCCAGAGTGTCGGCCGCCATGATAACGACGAACCAGCCCTCGCCGAATGGGTCGCTGTTCACCAGTTCCGGTGCATCCAGCAACACCTCGTTCACCGCAACGATCGTACCGGTGATGGGGGCATATACCTCCGCAACCGACTTGGTGGACTCGATTTCGGCGAACCCGGCGCCTGCCATCACGGCGCCACCCGCGTCGGGCAGGTCGACGTAGACAATGTCACCCAACGCATCCTGGGCGTAGTCGGTGATTCCCACCCGAACAGCGCCTTCAGCTTCGAGGCGTACCCATTCGTGGTTCTCGGCGTAGTGAAGGTCCTGTGGAATCTGCACCGTGTCTCCCGTGTGATCGGTCGCGTTCGAGCTTACTGCGCCGCCTCGGCGTCACCTGCCGACTGATCCCGCATCAGTGCCAGCGCATCGCCGAGATACTGCACTCCGACGACGTAGTAGATGATGAGACCTGGGAGCCCGACGATGCGCGCTGCCCAGATGAGCCAATCCGCGTCGTATCCGACCCCGAGGAACCACCAGGCAATCGCGGCGTAGAGCATCAACGTCGCCAGTTTGCCCAGCCAACGAACCTCGAGCTTGCCGCCAACCTTGAGGCCGACGACGAGCGCCCCAATCCCGATGAGCACCTCGCGCACGATCAGCGCAATGGCGAACCACGCGGGCAGCACGCCGTAGATCAGGCCACCGACCACCGCCGCAAACACGGCGAGCCGATCGGCCAGAGGATCGAGGAACTTGCCGACTTCGCTGACTTGGTTGAACCGGCGGGCGATGTAGCCGTCAACCCAGTCGGTCGCTCCAATAAAGGCCAACAACCAGCCCGCGGCGGCGATCTCGTCGATGTGGAGTAGCCACAGGAACACCGGCACCAGCAGCAGCCGGACTACCGAGATGATGTTGGGAACGGTGAACACGGGTGAACGCGTCAGCTCACCTGGACAACGCGGAAGCGGACCCTGGCCAGCTCCTCTTCCTCAAAGGTCACCACGAAGGCGTAGCCCTTGGCCTCAGGGAACCGGATGTTGTAGAACGGGCTGACGATCGGCACGATGCTCGACGATCCCGGCGGGAGATTGGGTGGGGCGCCGACCCGAAGCTTGCCCTTGGCTTCGACGCCCATTTCGTTGCCGTCCTCATCGATCAGAGTGATAGTGATCTCGAGGTCACGATGGCGCTCATCTGGGCCTACCTCGGCGACCAACGCCACCGATAGGGCGCGGTGCACCACCGGCAGCGAACGTGCGCTGATGGTGTCGAACCCGCCGCCGAGGACGAACAACTTGCCGCCTTGTACCTGGGCGGCATCAGCGAGCATCGCAGTGGTGAATCGCATCGTTGGCTACTCCTCCGGGTGGGCTTCGAGATTGTGGGCTGTCCCCTCTGGATCTTCCACCCTTATCCATCGGGTGTCCCAGTACGTGGGCTTGAGGGTTGTGACCACCATCACGCTTCTGCCATAGCGTAGGCATTGGGCGTGTCGAGGGAGAAAAGGGTGCTGAACCGCCACGCGGAGGTGGCAACGATGGGTCTCGATTGAGACACGATCCAAACCGGTGATGGCCATGCTGAGACGATAGCGGCCACTCCTTCAGCAGCGGTTCTCTGGAATAGGATCGAGCCCGATGCCC
>CAYXMJ010000136.1:0-2478 GCA_964465915.1 uncultured Acidimicrobiaceae bacterium | reverse complement strand
ATAGCGGCCACTCCTTCAGCAGCGGTTCTCTGGAATAGGATCGAGCCCGATGCCCAACCTGCGGATTCTCACCACCAACCTCTTCAACGGCCTCGCCGACCCCGAAGCCCTGGCCGCCGCACTGCGCACCACCGCCCCCGACCTCGTAGCGGCCCAGGAATTGGGTCCGGATGACGCCGCAGTACTCACCGCGGCCTTCCCCCACGGCATGGTGGTCCCTGCCCTCGACCGCAGTGGGAGAGGCCTGGTGGGGCGCGCTCCGCTCGAAGTGGACGAGATCGACCTCGGCGGACGCCCAGCTCTAGCCGCCAAACTGAACGAGGAGGCGTGGCAGCTATCGGAGCCGGCTGAAGTGCTCAGCGTCCACCTGATGAACCCGGTCGGACGGCCGGTCGCCCAGAACAACCGGTTGCGCCGTCAGCAACTACTGCGGCTAGGCCAGTATGTCACCGCCAACCCGATGCCGCGCGCCATCGTCGGCGACATGAACGCCAGTCCAGCCTGGCCCGCCTATCGCCAACTCGCCCAGCTCGGCACCGATGCCGCCCGCGCCGCGGGTTCGGCCCGGCGCACGTGGGCGCCCCGCTGGTGGATGCCACGGTTGTTGCGAATCGATCATGCGTTCGTCACGGGCATGACGCCACGTCGCACCCAGATCGTGACCATACGCGGCGCCGACCACAGCGGGCTGGTGGTTGACCTCGACCTCCCGTAGGCCGGTCCATCGCTCCTGATCGAACTCTGCAACGGCCCGATCACCCAGTTGGTGTTTCGACGTCCTCGACAATGGGGCCTCGGGTCATCGCCACCGCCAGCGCCCCCGCGGCGGTCCGCAATTCCAGCCTGCCGGCACGAACCCGATACGTGCTCGCCGACTGCAGCGCGGCGAGGTATTGGGCCTCCTGCTCGGCCAGACCCTCGCAGAACTTCTCGGTGCCGCCGAGCGGCCCGATTGTGATCGCACCGTCCTCGGTCTCGTAGGGACCCGAGTAGTCGTTGCAGCTTGCGTTCCCGGCCACCTGGCCGGCTTCGCCGAACACCGACGTGATCTCTGTGTCGATCAGAACGGTCCGCACCGCCTCCGTGCCGGTGTTGTAGGAAATGACGCTCCAGGCCGTTCCTGCCAAGTCCTGGCTCTCGGCCGCGTAGGTCGCCAGGTTCTGACCCCCGGCGCCAATCAGGGTCAGCACTCCCTCGGTAACGGCGTAGGTCTGAGCGCGATCCAGAACGGCCAGGTAGGAACCCTCCTGTTCCATCACGGGTTGCGGACACGCCATCAGCGTGGTCGCCATCAACCCGAACGAGATGGCATCGCCTTCCACCTCGTAGGTGCCCGAGTACGTGTTGCACCCGGCGGTGCCACCGACCTGACCATCCTCGCTGAACGCCGCAGTGATGGGCGCTTCGGCGATCAGGGGCTGCCCCTCGAGTGCGGTCAAGATCCACTCGTCGCTCGTCAGCGACGAACTCTCGCCGCCACAGGCCGTCAACATGAACGCACCAACGAACGCCATGACAAGCACATTCGTTGCTCTCCTCACCGGCTACCTCACCAGATTGACTGACCCCGGCCGCGGCGGCGACGGACGGGCGGCTGACATTATCCCTGCCTTCCGGCAAAACGCACATCTCATCGGCGGAGCGTCCGTTGATTCCGGTAGTCTCACTATGCGATGGAGCGCACCCGAGAGCCTCGATTCGACATATTGTTCGAGCCGGTTCAGCTCGGGCCGGTGACCGCCCGCAACCGGTTCTACCAGGTACCCCACTGCAACGGTATGGGCTACCGCGACCCCTCGGCCCTGGCCGCGATGCGCGGTATCAAGGCAGAGGGTGGATGGGCAGTGGTCTCGACCGAGGAGGTCGAGATCCACCCGTCTTCCGAGACTACGCCCTACATCGAAGGGCGCATCTGGGACGATGCCGATATCCCCTCCCACGCCCTTGCCGTCGAGCAGATCCACCGCCATGGGGCCCTCGCCGCCATCGAGTTGGTCCACAACGGCATGAGCGTCGCCAACTACCACACCAGGGTCCCCCCGATGGGACCGGGTCACCAGTCTCTCGCCGGCTGGAACCCTCCCATCCAATCTCGCCGCATGGATCGCGACGACATTGCCGACCTGCGCCGCTGGCACCGCGAGGCGGCGGAGCGGTCGCTTCGAGCCGGCTACGACATTGTCTACGTCTATGCCGGCCACTCGCTCACCACCCTCCAGTTCTTCCTCTCCCCCACGTACAACGACCGCGCCGATGAATACGGCGGCTCGATCGAGAATCGAACCCGCTTGCTGCGTGAGGTGCTCGAAGAGACCCAGGAAGTGGTGGCGGGCAGGGCGGCGGTTGCATGTCGCATTGCGGTCGACGAGCTGAGCGGCAGCATGGGCATCGACCGAACTCAGATCGAAACCATCCTGGGTCTGGTCGGCGAGCTTCCCGACGTGTGGGACTTCATGGTCGGCGCTTGGGAAGATGACT
>CAYXMJ010000135.1:0-8659 GCA_964465915.1 uncultured Acidimicrobiaceae bacterium | reverse complement strand
GGTTCCAGTAGACCCACTTGAACATCATCTTGCCCCAGTGGTTCATCTCGGTCTCCTTGAGGAGCGAGAACGGTCCGATCCCCGGCAGCGGGTACTTGCCGGGGAGCGGCTCGGTGTCGTAGTTGAAGTCGATCAGCATGCCCTTGCCAAATCCCGACTCAATGAAGCAGTTGGCGTGACCGTCGAAGGTCTCCGTCATCTCCATGCCTGCGATGTGGCGCAGGAAGTTCTCCGTGAAGACTTCCACTGCGAAGTGGGCCACGGAGCCGGCCTTGGAGGTCGGGATGTTCGAGGCGTCACCGATGGCGAACACGTTGTCGTAGTCCTTCGACAGGAACGTCCCCTTGTCGACGGGTACGTAGTTGAGCTCATCGCCCATTCCGGAGCGGGCAACGTAGTCGGCGCCCATGTTGACCGGGATGGTCACCAACAGGTCGTAAGGGACCTCACGCTCGTCGTAGGAGACCAGCTTCTGTTCGTTGGAGTCGACCTCCATCAGGAAGTAGTCCTCCTCGACCATGACCTTCTTCTCGGTCAGCAGGCTGCCGAGGTGCTTTGAGGCGACCGGTTTGGTGAAGGCACCAGGCAGGGGAGTGACGTAGACGAGTTCGACGGCGTCGCGCATGCCGCGTTCGTGGAAGTACCAGTCGGCGAGGAAGGTGAACTCGAGCGGGGCGACCGGGCACTTGATCGGCATCTCGATGACGTTGACTGCCATGCGGCCGCCGTCCCAGGTCTGGAGCTTGCGGGCGAGGGCTTCGGCGCCGTCGAGGGTGTAGAAATCGTGGATGGTGTCGCCGTAGGCATCGCTTTCGAGGCCGGGGGTCTGATCCGGCCGCGGGGTTGTGCCGGAGGCGATGACCAGGTAGTCGTAGTCGAAGGTCGTGCCATCCATCAGCTTGACCCGATTGGCCTCGGGTTCGACGACGTCGATCTCGCCGAGCACGAACTCGACCCCGGCGGGAACGAAGTCGCGGCGTGACTTGACGATGTCGTTGCGGTTGTAGATCCCAAACGGAATGAAGAGATATCCGGGTTGGTAGTGGTGGGCCTCGTTGGCATCGACGACTGTGATCTGCCAGTCGTCGTCGAGTCGCGGCCGCAGTTTGTTGACCACCATTGTGCCGGCGGTCCCGGCCCCGAGAACGAGGAGTTTCTTCACGTCGTGCTCCTTTGATTTGAATTCGCTTCTCCGGCAAGGAGAGCGATGTTGTCGAGCTTGGAAAGCAATTCGCTGCGAGCCGCCGCCAACCGGGAAATGAGGTCACTCAGGCGGGGGAGGAGGCTGATGACCCAGCGACGATGGTTCTCGTCGAGGTAGTACGTCTCCTCGACGTGGTCGGCGATCACGTCGACGGGCACGCCGAGTTCGTCTGCAATCCGGCGGATGGCGGCGTCATCGGGCGGCCAAACCTCCGGGGTGACGCCACCAACGATCAGCATGCCGACCAATTCGCTGCCGACTCTGATGAATGAGCGGGCGCAGAGGAAGCCGAGATGGGTCGGCATGAACCGTGGCTCGAGGTCGACGGCGATGGCCAGTCGGCGCCACCCTTCGATGCATTGGTCGATGGCTTCGGGCTGGCTCTGCACGGCAGCGAAGTAGCCACAGGGGTTGGCCACCGTGGTGAGGGCGTTTCCCTCAATGTCGGTGACCACCGCCATTACATCGAAGATATCGGCGGCCAGGTCGGCGATCGCCTGAGCCGCTTCGGTGGGGAGGAGGTGGTTGAGGTCTCGTACGGCGCTACCGGATGCCACGGCGGGGACGTCGGAGGGGGGATCGACGACCCCGCCGAGCATCTCGGTGATCTGATCGGAGGGGAACCGCCACTGCCTGCCCACCTTGATCGCAGGAAGCCGACCGTCCTCCGCCATGCGGTAGATGGTCGACTTGTCGACGTTGATCAGTTCCTGAAGGTCCTTGGTGGTGAGGAGTACGGCCATTGTGCGGTGGTGGGTGTTCCAGTTGCGGATGATCAGTGCTTGTGCAGGCTATGCATCTCATGCATCTCACCATAGGGCCAAAAGGCCCTACTTGTGCAAAAAGGCACAAGGGTGTCCTCCCCCGACCGCAGGACGGGGGAGGTGCCGAGGAGCGCAGCGACGAGGCGGGATGGGCAACTCCCGCGAGCGCCGTTTTGTGTGGCGCTCCGTTCAGCCCCGGGTCCGCTGGTCGCCCAATAGTCCGCCCGCGGCGCCAACAACGGCAGCCACCACGGCGAACAGGGCCAGGGTCACAAGACCAACCGCGTCGGGGGCGGCGGCGAGCGTGATGGTGGACCCAACCAGATAGAGCAGCAGGGCGGCGAAGCTGCCGTGGATGACGGCGTCGCGGCCGGCAAAGCGGGCTGCGACGTACCCGGCGAGCAGTTGTGCGAGGAACTGGAGGAAGGCCACAGGGATGGCCGCGTTGGACGAGTCGAGGACGCCGGTGATCCCGAGGATCAGGAAGGCCATCAGGGCGGCCCCGAGTCCGGTCATGGCTCCGAGGGCGACGGCGCCCCAATTGAAGATCACGACGCGGTCAAGCGTTCTGGAGGTGTTCTTCGAGACCGGCGATGTAGCCGAACGGTAGACTCCAGTGCCGGCAGCCCGCGAGCACGATCTCGAGGTACTGGGCCGATGGGCGGGCGGAAGCGGCGCTTGAACCATTGCCCTTGGCAACGTGTACCATCACCTGATGGCGCCTGCCATTGCGGTCCATCGCCTCGATGGTGCTGGCAACCCGCTGTTCCTCGGACTCGACGGCGTGGAGGTCGTCGAGTTCCTTGTCGGGAACGGCAAATACGGCGCCCCAGACCGTGCTGCCGGTTTCGGGGACGACCGTCGGCAGGTGCCCTTCCCATCCGTTGCCCTCAATGGGGAAATCCAATCCCCACTCGGGCAGATGTGCGATGAACTGAAACTCAGCGCTCGGGGCGACCTTGGCCATGTGGTCGGGGGCGATACGAGCGGTGTAGGCAAAATACAGCAGGGCTTCCTCCCAAATCCATTTACCCGGTCCTGCAGGCCAAGCATTGTAGCTGAAACGATGCTGACCAGGCATTTCGTTTGGGCGCCATGGCCGAACATGAGAATCGCGTAAGACGGGAACCGTCTCGGGGAACCCGTCGTCATAGGGGAGACCGGACGGACCCGGTCCAGATAGTTCAACCCCAAGCGTCCGACACCCATGGAGGTGCCGAATGTTCGACATCCAAGACAATCCCACCGAGTTCCTCGAGGTACCGATCACCGAGGAGCGGCCCTGGATGGTGTTTGCGGCGTGCCGTGACGCCGATCCCCTAGTTTTCTTCCCGACGACCCGTGACGCTGTCGACGAGGCACTGGCGATCTGCGCCACCTGCCCGGTGCGGTCCGACTGCCTCGACTACGCCGTCGAAGCCCGCGAACGGTTTGGCGTCTGGGGCGGAATGACCGAAAAGCAGCGGCGCCGCCTGCTTCGCAAATCCGCCTAGAGAACCTTCGAACCGCCCTTCCCTGCGCCGCGGTGCGGCTGCGGAGGGCGGTTTGTCGCGTTCTGGAACCCTCCACCGGCGGGGACCCGGTCCCGGGTGGCGCGGTGATGGCGGCCGCCCAAGACGTCCTCAGCTTCCCGCTAGCCACCTACGGTTGATCGGCTGGGCGGACCGCGGTCATAGGGGCGACTATGGTCGCCCCCATGACCGATTTCTCATGGCCCCCGCTCCTGAACCGCGTGATGGCTGGGGAGCACCTCAGCCGAGAGCAGGCCCATGCCGCGATGGACGAGATCATGTCCGGTCGCGCCACCCAAGCTCAGATTGCCGCATTCATCGTGGCGATCCGAGCCAAGGGTGAGACCGCAGAGGAGATGACCGGGCTGGTCGAGGGCATGTTGGACGCCGCAGTCACGGTCGACATCGGTGAACCAGTCGTGGACACCGCAGGCACCGGCGGCGATGCCTCAGGCACCTTCAACATCTCGACTACGGCCGCGCTGGTTGCTGCAGGCGCCGGCGCCAAGATCGCCAAGCACGGCAATCGGGCAGCATCATCGAAGACCGGATCAGCCGACCTGCTCGAGGCGCTCGGAGTCCGGCTGGACTTGCCGCCCGAGGTGACGGTCCAGATGGTGCGCGAGATCGGGTTTGGGTTCTTCTTTGCCCCGGCATACCACCCGGCGATGCGGCACGCCGGCCCGGTGCGACGCGAGTTGGGGGTGCGCACCGTCTTCAACTTCCTGGGCCCCTTGGCCAACCCGGCTCGGGCTACGCGTCAGGCGCTTGGGGTTTCCGACCACCGCATGGCCGAACGGATGATCCACGTGCTGTCGAACCTCGGGGCCGAGGTCGCCTTCGTCTACCACGGTGAGGATGGCCTCGACGAGCTGACAACGACGGGTCCGTCGTACATCTACCGGCTCAAGGCCGGGGAGATCACCCACGCCGAGTTCACTCCCGAGGACTTTGGCGTGGCGCGGGCCACGCTCGATGACCTCAGAGGAGGCGATGCGGCGGAGAACGTCGCCATCACTCTGGCGATCCTCGCCGGAGAGGGCGGACCGAAGCGGGACATCGCCGTGGTCAATGCGGCTCCCGCTATCGTGGCAGCCGGCATGGCCGAAGGCTTCGTTGAGGGAGTGGATCTGGCCCAGCAGGCAATCGATTCCGGTGATGCGCAAGGTGTGCTCGAACGAGTGATCGCGATGAGCAGCGAGTTCGCCGAGTAGGCAGACGCGGGCGGGTTGCTCCGCAGTAAGTTGTGGCCATGACGGCGCGGCCCTGGCACGACCAATACGACGACGGCGTACCCGTCGACATCGATTGGGAGCGGATGCGGCTGGACCAGTTGCTGCGCCGGACGGCGCGTGCCCATCCCGAACACACCGCCATCATCTTCTACGACCGCAAGATCTCGTACCGAGAGCTCGACGATCTGGTTGATCGGCTCGCCGCCACGCTGCAGGACATCGGCGTGGTGCCGGGCGATCGGGTGTCGCTCTTCATGCCTAACTGTCCGCAAGTGATCGTCGCCTACCACGCCGCCTGGCGGGCCGGAGCAATCGTGGTGCCGAGCAACCCGCTGTACACCGCCACCGAGTTCGCCCATCAAACCGCCGACGCCGGCTCAAAGGTGGCCATCGTGCTTTCGATGATGTACCCGAAGGTGCAGGAAGCCCGGAGCGAGACCGCACTCGAGCATGTGCTCGTCACCAACATCAAGGAGTACTTCAAGGGTCCGACCCGGGCGCTGTTCACCCTGTTGCGCGAACGCAAGGACGGACATCGGGTCGATATCCGCGACGATCCCGAGACGTCGTGGCTCCACGACCGGATTGCCCGGGCCCGCACCCCGCAGCCGGTCACGACCGGTCCGGGCGACACCGCCATGCTGATGTACACCGGCGGAACCACCGGCATACCCAAAGGCGCCGAACTGACCCACGACAACCTGATGGCGAACCTCCACCAAGTCAACGCCTTTGCACCACAACTCGAGGACCTCGAGGAATCCGTGCTCCTGGCGCTGCCGCTCACCCACAGCTATGCGCTGACGGTGGGCGCTCATCTCGCGGTCTTGCGGACGGGGGCCATGATCATCGTGCCCGATGCCCGTGACCTGGTCGGCCTGCTCAAGGTGATCGATGCTCACCGTCCGACCGTCCTTCCCGGCGTGCCGACGCTCTATGGAGCCATCAGCCGCCATCGCCACGTGACCGCAGGCAAGTACGATATTCGTTCGATCAACATCTGCCTCAGCGGCGCCGCCGCCTTGCCAGCGGAGATCCAACGCCATTTTGAGGATGCCACCGGAGCGCGGTTGGTAGAGGGGTACGGCCTCAGCGAGGCCTCACCGGTGACCCACTGCAACCCGCTCGGTGCCGAGGATCGGGTCGGCTTCATCGGGGTGCCCCTCTCGGGAACCGACGCCAAGATCGTCGATGAGGAGACCGAGCGCAACACGCTGGGGCCCGGCGAGCGCGGCGTCCTCTGTGTCAGCGGCCCCCAAGTCATGAGGGGCTACTGGAACATGCCGGAGGAGACCGAGATAGCGCTGCGCACCGACCACAACGGCACCGTCTGGCTCCACACCGGCGACGTTGCCGTGTTGGACGAGTCCGGCTGGTTCCGCGTGGTCGATCGGAAGAAGGACATGATTCTGGCGTCTGGTGGCTTCAATGTGTACCCGCGTGAGATCGAGGACGTGCTGTACGAGCACCCTGCGGTGGTCGACGCCGGCGTCATCGGCGTTCCCGTCGGCGGCGACAACCAACGTGGCAAAGCGTTCGTCGTTCTCGCGTCCGGTTCCCAGGTGACCGCCGATGATTTGCTCGACTTCTGTCGGGAACGTTTGGCCCGGTTCAAGATCCCTCGGACGATCGAGTTTCGTGACGAACTGCCGAAGAGCTTCGTGGGCAAGGTACTGCGTCGTGAACTGGCCGCTGAGGAGCAGGCAGGTGCCGACAATCCGTGAACAGTTGGTGAACAAGGCGACAAAGACGCTGCGCTAGCGCCCGGTACCCGGTATCTTGCTCGCCATGCGCAGATGGATCTTGTTCGTGGCCGCGATTGCCATGGTTGCCGCCGCTTGTGGAGGCAACGACTCCGGCGACGGCGCAGAGACGTCATCGACCGCTGCAGGAGCTCCGGCAACGACGGCAACGCCCCAGGATGACGGCGCCGCCGACACCACTGCCACCACCGCAGGCGAATCCGACGGGGGGCAGGACCCCACTACCACCGCCGCTACCGAGGCGCCGCCGGTCGTCGATGGCCCCGCCGCTCCGGACTTTGCACTTGCGCTCGGTTCGGGCGATACGTTCGTGCTGAGCGACGAACAGAAGCCGGTCTACCTGGTGTTTTGGGCCGAGTGGTGATCGACCTGTCGACGGGAGTTACCCGTCGTTGATGAAGTTGCCGCCGACTATGAGGACGACGTTCGCTTTGTTGCCGTCGCCGGTCGTAGCGGCCTGGACGAAACCGCTGCTGAGGCCGACGCATTGTTTTCCCGGCTCGACTGGGGTCTCGACGACTCGATCTGGGATCTCTACGGGGTGCCGTATCAGCCGGTGACCTTCTTGATCACCGGTAGCGATGTGGTGGCCGACACCTGGGCCGGGCCGCTGGGTGCGGACGACATCAGGGACCGGCTTGACGCTCTGGTTGCGTTGGGGGCGTAGCGGCGGTTGTCGCCGACGAGGTTCGCTTTCTCCACAGCAGGATGATCAGTGCCACTGTGCCGACCAGGAACGCGGCCCAATACCACACCGCCGGCCCGGCGGATAGGGCGAGCCGCATCGGTTCGGTTATCAGACGCACCCCACCGGCGATGGCCAGCGCCGCCGCAGCCGGCGCACCGAGAGGTGGCCGGCCCCGAGCTTTCCAGACGGCGAGGCCAAATGCGCCGATCGCCAACAACGCCGCGGCGTAGAGTTCCACAGGATGCCGGGTGACGGCTGAGCCCTCTTGGGCGAGCGCCCACGGCAGTTCGCTGGACGTCCCGAGGCACCCATCGCGTGCCAGGCATCCGGAGTGCCAGCCGGCCAGCCCCGCCAACGCCGCCGCCGAGAGGCCGTCGGCGACGATCCAGCGTTCCTTGCCACCCATCACGAGCACCGTGCCGATGGCGGCGAGTGCTGCCCATCCGGTGGCGACCCCGCCGCGGACAATGATGATGTCCTTTGGATTGGTGAGCGGGTTCACCCCGTCACCGATCATGGCCGCGAGCCGGCCGACAAATAGGCCGACAACGGCCGCGGTGAGTGCCACATCCCACAGGCTGCGAGCGCAGTCGGCGGCGTTGCCGCGCTTGGCCTCCCACCACAACATCGCCCACATCGCCAGCATCCCCATCAGCGCCGCGAATAGCAGGGAGAACTCCACGCTCAGCCCGTCCGCGCCAGGATCTCGTCGATCTGCAGCGCCAGGGTGCGTTCGTCGATCACTCCGCTGTGCAGCTGGACCAGTTCGCCGTGTGGTGCATAGAAGAAGGTCAGCGGCACCCCGGTGTTGCCACCCAGGGCAATGGGCACATCACCGGGCCGGTCGAGGTAGTGGTCGATCGGGGCATCGGGGAAGAACTCAGCGATGAACTCGCGGGCACCGCTCTGACCATCGCGCACGTTGACGCCGATGAAAGTGACTTCCCCGGCGAACTGATCGGCGGCCCGCTCGAGGAGCGGTGCCTCGGAGCGGCACGGGATGCACCACGAAGCCCACACGTTGAGGACCACGGGTTGCTCAGATGCGGCGAGGATTGCCATCATCTCGTCCCCGGTGACCGGCGGCAATTCGGGAACATCTGAGACGTCGACGTCCGACCCCCCACAGGCTGCGAGCACGGCGGCGAGGATCACAATGAACATGAGCAGGCGGCGCACCACCACGAGTCTACGAGCCACCGTGGCGTAGAGGGTTTTGGCGGACAATGGCGCATCATGATGCGCATATGTCCGCCAAAACCCTCTCTAGCGGCGGCGGTGGATGAGTTCCTCGAGGACGTCGCTGGGGGTGACGTTGCGTTCGGCGAGGAGTACCAGCAGGTGATAGAGCAGGTCGGCCGCCTCTTCGGCTACACGGTCGCCGGCGCCAACCGCGTCGTCCTTGGCGGCCAGCAATACCTCGGTGGCCTCTTCGGTGACTTTGCGGCCGACCACATCGACGCCGCCCTCGAGCAAGGAGGTCGTATACGAATC
>CAYXMJ010000134.1:0-8704 GCA_964465915.1 uncultured Acidimicrobiaceae bacterium | reverse complement strand
TTGGCTGCCTCGTCGAAGCGTGCCTTGAGTTCGATGAGGACGACGACCTGCTTGCCGGCCTCGGCGGCTGCCATCAACGACTCGACGATTGCCTCTTCGCCGCCGATCGCCGGGTCCTCCGGGACCGAGGTGCGGTACAAAGTCTGCTTGATCGCCAATACGTCTGGGTCGGCCGCCGCCTGGGCCACGAATGCGCCGGTACTTGTGGCGAACGACTCGTAGGGGTGATGGATCAGGATGTCGCCCTCGGAGATGACCTCGAAGATGTCCGGCTCGACGCCGCTGCGAGTCGCCAACCGGGGCAGGGTGGTCGGTGTGAAGGTCTCGTCCTTCATTTCGGGGCGATCGAGGCCGTAGAACCTCCACAGGTCACCGAGGTCGAGCAGGGTGGCCCTGTGGTAGATCGCATCCTCGGGGAGATCCAATTCTCGAGCGAGCAAGTCGAGCACCGAGGGCCTCACGTCCGGGCCTACTTCGAGGCGGACGGCCTCGGCGGCACGCTGGCGGAAGCGCAGGACGGCCTCCATTGCCTCGAGGAGGTCGTTGGCTTCTTCCTCTTCCACCGCAAAGTCGGCACTGCGGGTCACCCGGAAAGGGAAGTGGTCGATAACTTCCACACCTTCGAAGAGTCTGCCGAGGTGAGCTGCGATCACCTGTTCGATCGGAACAAACCGTTCTCCGTCGGCAAGCGCGATGAAGCGCGACAGAGACGGCGGCACCTTGACCCGAGCGAAATGTGGTGCCGATCTCGCCGGGTTGCGCACTACGACGGCAAGGTTGAGTGACAGATTGGAGATGAAGGGAAAGGGATGGGATGGGTCGACGGCCAAGGGTGTGAGCACGGGGAAGAACTGCTCCTCGAAGGCCTTGTCCAGAACGGCCCGATCCTCAGGGCCGAGGTCGCTCCAATCGACGAGACGGATCCCTTCCTTGTCGAGTGCCGGCAGCAACTCATCGAGAAACAACTCGTCGATGGCTTCATTGATTTCGAGCACCTGGGCGTGGATTGCTGCCAGCTGCTGGCGGGGAGTCATTCCATCACGAGCCGGAGAACCACCGGTGGCAGCCCGGTTGATGAGACCGGCCACCCGCACCTGGAAGAATTCATCGAGGTTCTGGCTGACGATGGCAGCGAACTTGACCCGCTCGAGCAGGGGGAGATCTTCGCGTTGCGCCAGCGAAAGGACTCGCTCCTGAAAGTCGAGCAAGCTCAGCTCTCGATTGAGGTAGCTCTCGGGTGGTTTCTTGGTCATTGGCCTACTCGCCGCTCGTCGGGGGGACGCAGCAATGGTATACCGCCGCGGGGAGAGCAACGTCGGCTAGCGGTGGTCTCGCTCGAGGTCGAGGACCTTGTTGAGGCGTCGCACGTAGCGGTCCTCGGGAATGAACTCGGCGCCGAGGAACGATTCGACGATCTCCCACGACAGTGAGGGGCCGACGACGCGCGCCGCTAGGGCGATGACGTTCACGTCGTCGTGTTCCACGGCCTGGTGGGCCGTGTAGGTGTCGTTGGCCTGAGCGCAACGGATTCCGTCGAGCTTGTTGGCTGCGATGGCGGCTCCCGCCCCGGATCCGCAGACGACGATGCCACGGTCGGCGCGGCCGTCGATCACGGCACGGCCAACGGCTGCGGCGTAATCGGGGTAATCCACCGAGGCGGTGGAGTCGGTGCCGACGTCGACGATGGTGTGCTCGGTATCGGCCAATAGTCCAAGCAGCTCTTCTTTCAGGGGGAATCCGGCGTGGTCGGCGCCGATGACGATGCGCATTAGGTGGCTTTCTGGTTCGCTGGCTACGCGGGTCGACTCGGGCGACCCGTCGTGGCCAATCTAACGTCGGGCGGCACCCCGAGCCCGGGTACTCTGCCGCCATGGCTGGTCGTCTTGTGTTGTTGCTCGCCGGAGTCGTGGTGCTTGCGACCGCTTGCTCAACGGGTCCCGAGGCCCCACCCGTTGCCGGGTCCGAGTTGGTTTGCACCGAGACCTTCTGCATATCGAGTCCGTCGGACTGGGTGGTTGAGGAGACTGGGGACACCTACGTGGTCTTTCACCATCCCTCGGATCCTGACAAGATTCGTGCCACGGCCTCGGGCGTCAATATGGAGGGGTTGGTGACCGTCAGCGGCGGACAGTGGCCTCAAGGCGTGTCGGGCGTCGTCGACGTCTTCTGGGCATCGCTCGACGGTGGCAATGCCTCACTGGCCGAGAAGCGCGCGCTGGAGGATGGTTCGGTTGAGTCCGTTGGAGCTTTTCAGGATGGCAGGCTGTGGTTTCGCTTGATCGGTCTCGACAGCGTCAATGGGTTGGGCGTCGAAGTGCGTGGGCCCAACTCGAGTTGGGAAGCGCACGCTGAGGTCTTCCTGGAAAGCTTCGAACGGCTGGGGTCCTGACCCTCACGGGCGGGCGTCGACAACGATCACTACTTCTCCGGGGCCATGTACGCCGAGGGTGAGGTCCATTTCGATGTCGCCGGTGCGGCTGGGTCCGGTCGCGATCGTGAGGGCCGAACCGGGCCAGCGCCCCTTCGCAAACTCTTGGTAGATCTCGCGCGGGGTTGAAACGATCGAGTTCGCCGCAACGATGGCGATGTGGTTCTTGGGTAGAGCGGTGACAAGCCGCGACCCAAGAGCCCCGCTGGAGAGCGCGATCGATCCGGTGAGGGCGACGCCTGCGGCGGCGCTGGTCACCACTGTGTCGTTCTGGGTGAGTTGTTTTGGGTCTGCGATGGTGCGCGCCGTGGCTCCGGCTTGTTCGAGCAGATCTCCGAACTCGCGAGACACCGCCTCGTCCGAGACGAAGAACTGCTCGACGGTGAACCTGGATGCAATGTCGAGCACGGCGGCGAGGTGGTCGGCGTCGTTGTGGACCACGTATACGGCCGACTCGTGTTTGCGGGCCGCCGCGGTGAAGCTGGCAAGGAGGTCCGAGAGATCCTGCGTGTAGGCAACCCCGTCGACCGTGTCCCCCTCTGTGGCGGGCTGGATGAGGTGGGGGGTGGTCGGCAGCTCGCTTCTTCCCGCCACCTTCGCAAGGAAGCCTTGGCGATCGCCCGACTCTCGGACCGAGGCGGATGCGGTCATGATCCCGGCCGCTTCCATACCTTGCGGAGAGATTTGTCGGCGACGGGGATCGGGGTTCGCCCGGTTGCCCAACGTTTGAGTGGTCCCGGCAACGGGAGTGAGGACACGGATCCGACCCGGGCCGCCGTCGACAGCGTCCGCTGATAGCGGCCCGGCTTGCTCCACATCGTCGACCACAGCTTCCAGGCCGCCCTCTCGGTGGGTCCCGCCGCGCCGGACTCTCGGTGCCGGAGATCGAGGAGGTGGTCGTGGAGCGGTATTCCCACGGGGCAGGTCTCCCAACACGCGCCACACAACGACGAGGCGAAGGCGAGGTCATTCAGCCCAGCGTCGGGACTGAGCAGCGGGGTGAGGACGGCTCCGATGGGACCGGTGTACACAGACCCGTAGGCGTGGCCACCAATCGTTGTGTACACCGGGCAGACGTTCGAGCACGCCCCGCACCGGATGCAGGTGAGTACCTGGTCGTACTCCGACCCAAGGATGTCGGACCGTCCGTTGTCGACGATGACGAGGTGGAACTCATCGGGGCCGTCCTGTTCAGGGTCGCGACGCGCTCCGGCGACCCAATCAACATAGGTGCTGATGGACTGGCCGGTTGCGGCGCGAGGGAGCAGCGACATCATCACGTCAAGTTCGCGCCAGGACTCCACGATGCGTTCCATCCCCATCAGGGCGATGTGAACCTTGGGGAGTCCGGTGGTGAGCGCGGCGTTGCCTTCGTTGGTGACGATGACGACGGCCCCCGATTCTGCGACCCCGAAGTTGACGCCGGTGATACCGACATCGGCCTCCAAGAATGCCTCACGCAGCTTTGACCTCGCGAAGTTGGTGAGGGTGGAGCTATCGCTGGCGAGCGGCGCGGGCGACTCCGTGCCCAGAATGTCGGCGATCTCGGTCCGATTGAGATGAACCGCGGGGGCCAGAATGTGGCTGGGTGTCTGGCCGGCGAGTTGGACGATCCACTCACCAAGGTCGGTCTCCGTAACACCGTAGCCGGCTTGCTCGAGGTGAGCATTGAGGCTGATTTCCTCGGAGACCATCGACTTTGATTTCACTATGCGGGTGGCGTTGCGACGCTTCAGCACACTCTCGACGTAGTCGACGGCCGAGTCTCCAGTGTCCGCCCAGTGAACGTAGCCCCCGGCGGCGAGGACGTTGTCGGCCATCATCCCGAGCAGCTCGGGAAGCTTGCGCAACGTGTCGAGCCTGATGTGTTGCGCCGCGGCACGGGCATCGTCGGCGTCGGCCAACTCGGTGTACGCCTCCGCCTTGCGCGATTCGCGTTGGGTCACGGCGCGGCGAAGATTGGCTCGGAGCCCGCCGTCGGCGGCACCGGATGCCGCGCGCTCCCGCAGCGGAGCGCGTTCGGTCATGGCGCCCTCCCCCCTGTGGCGTCGCGTCCGGCAACGAGTTGCGCGACATGGATGAAGTTGAGGTCGAGATCACGGAACTTGGCGCGGGCAGACAGTTGGAGAAGGCAGGACAGATCGCAGCCGGTCACCGTGGTGGCCTCGGCATCGATCATGCCGTCGAGGACGTCGTCGGCCATAGCGACAGATAGCTCGGGGTATTTGACGGAGAACAGGCCGCCAAACCCGCAACACTGGCCGGTGGCTGCGTGAGAAGTCGGGGTCAAGCCGGAGCGCTCGAGCGTGTGGCGCGGCGCGTCGACGAGACCGAGCAAACGCGTCATGTGGCACGAGGGGTGGTAGAGAACTTCATCCGTTTCGTCCGCTGTGTCGGCCACCTCTACCGGCTCGGTGGCGTGTGCCGCAAGGAACTCGGTGAGCTCCATCGTGCGATCGAGCGCGGTGGCGACGGCCGAGGCCTGGTCGGCGTCGGCGGCAAACAGCCGGGGCCAGTAGTCCCGGATCATGGCGGTGCAGCTTCCCGACGGGACAACGATGGCGGCGACGTCGGCGTCGACAAACGCTCCCAGGGAGGCTGCGGCCACCGGACGGGCGGCTTCGTGCTGCCCCGAGTTCCACGCCGGTTGGCCGCAGCAGGTGGCGGCTTCGAGCAGCACGACGTCATGGCCCTGCTGTTCGAGCAGCGTTCTGGTCGCAAGGGCGATGTCCGGAGCGGACGCCGCAACGAGGCACGTCGGGAAGAGGCCGACCTTCATCGGCGTGCCGTTTCGCGCGAGGTTGCCATGTGGGCAATCTAGCTACCTTGCCGCGCCATCCGGGTGGTGAGCCGCGGCCGTCTGCCCTCAGGTGGTCGTAGACTTCCTGTCATGAGCGCCATATCCGTGATCGGGGGCACACCCATCTGCGGCGAAGTCGCCGTGTTGGGTGCCAAGAACGCAGTCTTGAAACACATGGTTGCGGTGCTACTGGCGCCGGGGCGTCATGTTCTCCACAACGTTCCGGGCATCCTCGACGTCGAGATCATGGCCCAGGTGCTCGACCACGTTGGGGCCCGGTGCGTCCGGGAGGGGACTTCGTTGGTCATCGATGTTCCCGAGACGCCGAACCCGGAGGCGCCGCTTGATCTGGTCCGAAAGATGCGGGCTTCGATCCTCATCCTGGGGACCTTGCTCGCCAGGGGCGGAGTTGCGCGCGTCGCGCTTCCCGGTGGCGACGATTTTGGGTCGAGGCCGATCGACATGCACCTCGAAGGGCTCAGGCAAATGGGCGCAGAGTTCGAACTCGAACATGGGGTGCTCGAAGGTCGGGCGCCCGACGGGCTCGTTGGTACCGACGTCGTTCTGGAGTTCCCCAGTGTGGGAGCTACCGAGAACATCTTGCTCGCCGGGGTTCTGGCGAGCGGGGAGACTGTCATAACCAACGCGGCGCGTGAGCCGGAACTCGCCGACCTTGCCGAATTCCTCAACAAGATGGGAGCGAAGATCGAAGGTGCCGGCACTTCGACGATCCGAATCCTCGGCGTCGACGATCTGGAGCCGGCCGAGCATCGGGTTGTCCCTGATCGCCTCGAGGCGGGCACCTACGCCCTGGCCGGGGCGATCACCGGGGGTGAGGTCACGGTGCGGAGCTGCGTCCCGGATCATCTCCGGATGGAGCTGCGCAAGATGGAAGCGGCAGGATGTCGTATCGAGACCGGCGAGGACTGGCTCCAGGTCCGCGGTCCCCGGCGACCGGTGGCGGTTGACTTCGCCACGCTGCCTTACCCGGGCTTTCACACCGACATGCATCCCCAGATGGTGGCGTTCCTGTCGATCGGCGAAGGTGTCTCGATCATGACTGAGAATGTCTATGCGGCGCGGTTCCGGTACATCGGCGAGCTCAATCGGATGGGTGCCGACATCCACACGGATGGCCAGCACGTCGTTGTCCGAGGGGCCGACCGTCTCAGTGGGTGCGAGGTCGATGGTTGCGACATCCGCGCCGGTGCCGCCCTGGTACTCGCCGGGCTGCGCGCCGAGGGCGAGACCACCGTCAACGAGGCCGACCACATTGACCGCGGCTACGAGGGTTTCGTCGAGAAGCTCCAAGCGATGGGGGCGAGGATTCGGCGCGGCTGAATGCTCCGCCGTTGGTTTTGCCACCCATACGTACCACAAGCTGACACAATCGCGGGATGCTCCGATGGTTTGCAGTCCTGCTCGTTGTGGTTGCCGTTGTGGCGGCCGCGGCGCCGGCTACGGCAACCTCGCCGGCTACGGCGGGCAATGCCGAAGTCGTCGAGCTCGAGGCCATTGGGGACACGACCTTCGAGCTCAACGACCGCAGCTACGGCGGCCCGATCGAGATCGTGCTGTATGGCGACGGGCTCGCTGTGGTCGAGGAGGTTCAACTCGACACCTACCTGAGCGGCATCCGCGAGGTTCCATTCTCGTGGCCCGAGGCGGCGTTGCAGGCCCAGGTGGTGGCGGCGCGCACCTATCTCGCCTGGACGCTCGCGCGGGGCAGAAGTGCAACCGGACGGGAGCACGGCTACGACATCTGCGCGACCTCGGCATGCCAGGTCTACGCCGGGGTCGGCGCCATCGAGGGCCAAGATGGTGGCAGATGGCTGAATGCCATCGAGACCACCACCGGCGAGATCCTCGTCCACGACGGACTGCCCGCCCAAGCGTTGTATTCGTCGAGCGCCGGGTCGCGGACCCGATCGGTGCAGGATGTGTGGGACTCGACTGCGATTCCCTACCTGCAGGGCGTCGACTCTCCCGAGCAGGGCGTGACTCCGTTCGAGGAGTGGGTCGTCGACCTCCCCGAGGACGTGTTCGTCGCAGTGCTCGCCGCCGGTGGATACGAGGTGGGCAGACCGATCGAATCCGCCACCGTGGCCGGCCCCCCCGAGGGCGGCGGCCGATCCCAGCTTCGGATCGAGTCGCCCGAGGGCGTCACGTCCATCCTGATGACCGACGTCAGAGGAGTCTTCAATCGGTACGGCGACGAGCTGTTCCCAGGGTTGCTGCCGGCCCAAGCGCCGAGCGGCAGGCGTTGGCCCCAAGCGATTCTCTCCTACACCTTCGACGCTGAGCTGGAGCCGGCGCCTCAGGCCCCAGCTCCGGTTTTGGTCGAGTACTTGCCTCCAAGCGACCTTCCACCCGGAGCCAGAGTTGTCATTACCGGCGAAGGCTGGGGTCACCAGATCGGAATGAGCCAATACGGAGCCAAGGCGATGGCCGAACAAGGCTTCACCTACGGCGCGATCCTGTCCCACTACTACACGGGTTTGGCCGCCCAAGAAGCCGGCGATCTGATCCCCGAGACTGTCCGAGTCGGGCTGACGTGGGGGCAGTCCGATGTGACTCTGGGCGCGTCGGGGCCGTTCACGGTTCGGGTCAATGGGAAGCTGGTCGGCGCCGTGTCGGGGGGCGCGTGGCACATCCGTCAGACGTCTTCCGGCATTGCCATGGTGCCCGGCGACCCCTCGGTGCGGAATCCGCTCAGCCCGAGACCGGGCACGCAATGGCCGCGCTAACCGCTGAGTTCCTGGCGCCACGCCTCAGGGGCGCGCTGGCAGAGGTGGCTCGGCGTCTCAGCCACGGTGACATTCCGTTTGTCGTTGGTGGCAGCACCATGCTGGCCGCTCGCGGCCTCGAGGTCACCGTCGGCGATCTCGACATCTGCACAACGGGCGACCGATTGGATGCGGTGTTGACCGCTCTCGAATCGCTCAACCCGGTGGTCCTGTGGGAGCCCCCTCCACCGTGGCGGAGCACATGGTTGGTGCGGGCGGTCTTCCCCGGCGACGACACTGCTGTCGATGTGATCGGTGACCTCGCTATCGATGTCGACGGGGAGGTGGCGAGGTTCCCGGTCGACGTCGACCACGCCGACGTCGTCGACGTCGAAAGCGTGGCCGTGCCGTTCGATTCGATGTGGCGTTGGTATCACCTCTACGTGGTGCACAACCCGGCCAGAGCGGCCCAAATTGCAGCCATCGCCGGGCCGGGGGATCTGGAGAACGCCGCGGCAGAGTTGGGGCTATGAACCGAAGGTCTCGTGCCGCCCCAAATACTCCTACACTGGTAGTGCGAATTCGGAATAGGCCCCCAGCCGGTTGGTTGGAGAGGGCAAGCGAAGGAAACCATGACCGACGACCGAGAAGTACAGAGCTCAATCATCGAGGTGGCGTCGCCGACCGACGCCGCCGATGATTCCGACGCGCCCGAGGGCGACGGCATCGACATCGATGTGACCCTGCTCG
>CAYXMJ010000133.1:0-8791 GCA_964465915.1 uncultured Acidimicrobiaceae bacterium | reverse complement strand
AAGCTCACTAGGCCCTCAACCTAGCGCGTCTACCAATTCCGCCACTCCGACGTGGCACCGGTCGGAAGGGTCTCCCGGCCGAGCGGCCCGGAAGTATACCGCCGGTTGAGCATTGCCGAATGTGGGCCGGTCAGACGTAGAACCGCGCCAGCGTCTCGGCGACACAAGCGGGCTTCTCCCCGCCCTCGAGCTCGATCGTCACCTCGCTCTTGACTTGAATTCCACCGGGTACCTCATGGACTTCCTCGAGCACGCTGCGGGCCCTTATCCGAGACCCCACTGGAACGGGCGAGATGAACCGAACCCGATCGAGGCCGTAGTTGATCGCCATCCGCACGCCGGGCACCTCGAGCGACGGTGCGATCTCGGAAACCAACGACAGCGTCAAGAATCCGTGGGCGATGGTGGTGCCAAACGGGCCCTGTGCGGCCTTGTCGGGATCAACGTGGATCCACTGGTGATCCAGGGTCGCCTCGGCAAACATATCGACCTGCTCCTGGGTGATCGTCACCCACTCACCAACACCGATCTCCTCGCCGACCAGACTGGAAAGATCATCGACCAAACCCATTCGGGACTCCTCTCGATAGCGGGGCGTAGCCTCTAGCCGCGACGCCAAAGCCCAGACTCCTAGAAGACCTTCTGTACTTCGGGATAGTGGCAAGCCACGTAGTGCTCCGGCGCCAGCTCGCGCAACGCCGGCACGTCCACGTCGCACACGCCCTCGACGGCGATCGGGCAGCGGGTGTTGAAGCGGCACCCCGGCGGTGGGTTCGCCGGCGATGGGATGTCGCCCTCCAGAATGATCCGCTGTCGGGTGGCCTCAATCGTCGGATCGGGGATGGGGACGGCCGACAGCAGTGCATGGGTGTACGGGTGCATCGGCTCTTCGTACAAGGTGCGCCGATCGGCCATTTCGGCGATCTTGCCGAGATACATCACGGCGACCCGGTCGGAAATGTGGCGCACCACCGACAGGTCGTGGGCGATGAAGAGGTACGTGAGCCCAAACTCCTCCTGGAGGTCCTGCATCAGATTCAGCACCTGGGCCTGGATCGAGACGTCCAGTGCCGACACCGGTTCGTCGAGAACCATGAAGCTTGGGTTGAGGGCCAGCGCTCGGGCCACGCCGATGCGCTGTCGCTGCCCGCCGGAGAACTCATGGGGGTACCGGTTGGTGTGCTCGGGGCTGAGCCCGACAACCTTCAACAACTCCTTCACCCTTTCGAGACGGTCGGAATTCGACCCCACCCCGTGCACCACCATCGGCTCGGCAACGATCGACGCAACCGTCATTCTCGGGTTGAGACTTGCGTACGGGTCCTGGAAGACAATCTGCATCTCTCGTCGCATGGCCCGCAAGGTGTCGCGATCGGCCGACGCAATATCCACGGTCTTCATTGGAATCTCGGGCGTTTCCTCAGCCTGGTAGAGCACCTCACCCGAGGTCGGCTCGAGCAAGCGCAGAATGGCGCGAGCCGTCGTGGACTTGCCGCAACCGGACTCCCCCACCAGACCAAGCGTTTCGCCACGCTTGATCTCGAACGAAATGTCCGAAACGGCCTGGACCGAGCCGACCTTCTTCTTGAAGAAGATCCCCCGAGTGATCGGGAACTCCTTCACCAGGTTCTTGACCCTGATCAGCACGTCGCTGGGTAGCTCATTGTCGCCGTCATCGGGCGCAACTACCGCAACGCTGCCGGTCTGGGCAGCAGACGCGGGATCGGTCGATGCGCCCGGCTGCGTGGGCAGCTGCTCATCAAGATCGGCGGTCGTAAAGACCACGTCCTCGGGACCAGTACTTGCCTCCGAATCCGCCGGCTTCACCGAATCGCCAGCGGCCGTCACGTCCCCGGTTGCATCGGCGGCAGCGGGGGTATCGGGGATGCTCGGTTCGTCGGCGTCCGTCACTGCTGCACCTCCTCGGGAACCTTGAGCTTGAGATCGAGTTCGGCGGCCCGGTGACATGCCACGGCCTGGGGTGCCTTCCCCTCGTTCACTCTGAGGATCGGCAACGACTCACGACAGAGATCGATCTCGAAGTCGCAGCGGGCCGCAAACCGACATCCCGTTGGCATCTCGATCAGCGACGGCGGGGCGCCGCGCACCGATACCAGCCGGTGCTGCTGGGCCTCGTCCATCCTCGTCATGGAGCCGAGCAGGCCCCACGTGTAGGGGTGCTGAGGATTGTGGAACAGGTCACCTGCGGTACCAGACTCGACGATCATCCCGGCGTACATCACCTGGACCGTGTCGCAGAATCCGGCAACGACACCCAGGTCGTGCGTGATCAGCAGCACGGCGGTATGACGCTCGTCGGCGAGCTTCAGCATCAGGTCCATGATCTGGGCCTGAGTCGTCACGTCGAGGGCGGTGGTCGGCTCGTCGGCGATGAGCAGCTTCGGGTTGCACGACAGACCCATCGCAATCATCACCCGTTGCCGCATGCCACCCGAGTACTGGTGCGGATAGTCCTCCATGCGGGCCGCGGGGTTCGGGATCTGGACGTCGGCCATCGCCTGAATGGCAATCTCGCGGGCTTCCTTCTTGTTGACGTCCTGATGCAGCAGGATCGTCTCCATCAACTGATCGCCGATCGTGTAGACCGGATTCAGCGCCGTCATCGGGTCCTGAAAGATCATGGCGATCTGGCCGCCGCGCACGTGCTGCATCTCCTCGTCGGAGAGCTCCAGCAGGTTGCGTCCCTCGAACATGATGCGGCCGGTCACGATCTCGCCGGCCGGTGGCTCGATGAGACGCATGATCGACATCGCCGTCACCGACTTGCCCGACCCGGACTCCCCCACCACGCCGCGCCGTTCTTGGGCATCCACGCTGAACGAAACGCCGTCTACGGCGCGAACAACGCCTTCCTCGGTGCTGAAGTAGGTACGGATGTCTTGGACGTCGAGAAGCGGCTCAGCCACGGATAGGTCCCTACTTTCGCTCAATCGTCTGGGTCGGGTCGAGAGCGTCCCGCAATCCGTCGCCGATGAAGTTCACGGACAGCACCGTCAACACCAGTGCTGTGGCGGAGAACACGAGAAGCCACCAGAAACCACGCACCGCGAGTTGTCCTCCGCTGGCCGCCATCCCGCCCCACGTCGGTGTCGGTGGCTGCACGCCAAACCCGAGGAAGGCCAGCGCCGCTTCGATGATGATGGCAGTGCCGACGATCAGCGTGGTCTGCACGATGATCGGACTCATCGCGTTGGGCAGGATATGGCGAAAGATGATCCGACGGTCGGAAGCCCCGGCCGCCCGAGCCGCTTCGACGAACTCCTTCTCTCGCAGCGAGAGGAACTCGGCGCGGACAATGCGTGCCAGTGCGCCCCACAACAGCAAGCCCAACAGTAAGGCAATGCCCCAGGGGCCCTTGCGTATGGTCTCGGGTAGCCACGTGATCTCGGGCAGGAAGCGGCCGACCACGATGGCGACGGGCAACAGTGGCAACCCCAACATCAGGTCGGTGAACCGCATCAGGGATTGGTCGACGGGGCCGGGATAATACCCAGCCAAGGCCCCAACCAACGTTCCAAGACTGGCAACCATGAGCCCGGTGACCAGTCCTACCGTCAAACTGGCCCGACCGCCGTGCACCACCCGCGACATCACATCGCGGCCCAGGTCGTCGGTGCCGAACGGCAGCCCGCCCCGCGGAGCGATGTTGACCAGGAGGCGTCCCGTTTCGTCCGGCAGCTGCTCAGCGGGGTGCTCGAGAACCTTGCCGCAGTATGGCTCGCCCTTCGGGCAGGTGAACAACGGCGCGACAACGGCGATCAACGCCAGTAAGAGCAGGAAGATGGCGGCGGCCATCGCCAGACGGTGGCGACGGAGCCGGGAGATGAACAGGTCCCATTGGGTTACCGGCTCGGCGCTGATGCCCTCAGTGGCATCGATGGCGGCTTCGTCGTCCGGAGGACGATTTGCCACATCAGTCATAGCGAACCCTGGGATCGAGGACGCCGTAGAAGATGTCGGCGACGATGTTCATGATCACGATTCCGATCCCGATACACATGACGACCGCCATCACCACCGGGTAGTCGACGGTCCGGATGGCGTCGATGTAGCGGCGCCCAATCCCGGGCCAGCCAAAGATGGATTCAGTGATGATCGCCCCGCCGATAATGGTGGCAATGTCGAGTGCTACCAACGTGACGATGGGGATGAGAGCGTTGCGCAGTGCGTGCTTGACGATGATGCGACGCCGGGGAAGCCCCTTCGCTTTGGCGGTTCGCAAGTAGTCGCTGTGCATCACCTCGAGCATGGAGGCCCGCTGGAAACGTGAGTATGCCGCTGTCGAAATGAGCGCAATCGACAGTGCCGGCAGCGCGAGGTGTTGGAAGATGTCGCCCAGCTTGCCCATGAACGACAAGTCCGCATAGTTGGTACTTGTCATTCCTGCCACGTAGAAGAGCTTCACCCCGGTCCACTTCTCCAGGTACAGCGCCAGAATCAGCTGCAAGCCGACAGCGAGAATGAAGATCGGCATCGAGAACGCCACAAAGGCGGCCACCGTTCCAAGTTGGTCGAAGAAGGAGTACTGGCGGATCGCTTGATAGATCCCCAACGGAATCCCGATGAGGAGCGCAAGGAACAGCGCCGTCAGCCCCAGTCTGAAGGTGGCTCCGGCGGAGCCCCAGATGAGATCCCAGACATCGCCGTCACCGCGGAACGACTGCGACCAGTTCAGCTGGAAAGCGATGCGAGGCATCGAGAACCAGAACGCGGCCAGCCAAACACCAATGACCGAGAAGGCTCGAAACGTCCGCCACCAGCTCCGGTTGATCTTCGCCACAAACGCCCACACCGTGTACCCCAGCGCCAACACAAAGGCCACTACTGGTCCCCAGCCCCGGATCCCGAACTTCCCGAACAGGATGAATGTCCCGTCCTCAGCTGGGACGTCGACCGGGGTCAGGAAGTTGGTGCCCCAGCGGATGTACTGAAGGTAGGCGGGTTGATCCAGGCCGAAGTGCTCCGTGAGCACCGGGATGAGGGGGAGCATGCGCGGATTGCCCTTGAGACGATCCAACGGCGAGCCACCGCCCGCCTGGATCAGGAAGAACACGACGATACTCAGAGCGAGCAGCGTCACCAGTCCATACACCAGTCGACGAACGATGTACGCGAACATGCGCCTTGCCTCCGTCTCTCAAGAGCATTCACTATACCGACATCGCGCTGCTGTCGCCGCCTCATTGCGGGCCCCGACCCGGAACGTTCGCCGCGGAGCGTCACCGACAACGCGAGAGGGGCCCGCCGAAGCGGGCCCCTCTCAGAACTGGATCGATGATCGATCTAGAGATCGACTCGGTACCAATCCTCGATATTCCATGTGTGGCTTGCCTGCGTCGGGTTGTGCTTGAAGCCACCGACCTCGTCAGCCCACACCGCAGCCGTCACGAGACGGGCGTACAGCGGGAAGATGACGTTCTGGTCGGCGAGAATCTTCTCGCCCTCTTGCATAAGCGGAACCAACACGTCCGGGTCGACCGACACGTTCAGTTCATCACGGATCTCGGCGAAACGTGCCGTGTTCTCGTCGATGACCGAGGAGTCAGGGGTGCCCCAACGGTAGTAGTTGCCACCCTCCGGCGGCGGAGCTTCCGGATCGAACAGGTCGTAGAGCGAGACCGAACCGGAGAGGCCGGGTGAACCCACCCATGCCCATTCGCCCAGGTCCCACTTGCCGTTGTCGAGCGTCTCACCAAAGAACAGCTGCGAATCTTCGAGCGCGTTCTCATAGATGATGCCGACTGCGGAGAACATGTCCACGAACAGCTCGGAGAGCTTCACGCGGGCATCATTGTTCGACGTGGTCGAGAACACCGTGTAGATGTCCGTGACCCCGGTCTCCGTGCGGGCCTGGTCGAGCAACTCCATCGCCTTCTCAGGGTTGTAGTCGTACTGCGACCACGCGCCCGTCGAGATGGCCGGAGCAACAGGATCCAGGAAGGAGTTCAGCGGCTCGACCTGACCGGCGAGGATCTCATCAACGATCAGGTTCTTGTCAACCGTGTGGCCAACGGCCTTGCGGTATGACAGGTTGTCGTTGATCGAGTTCTCGTTGGCCGTCAGGCGCTCGGGACCGAACTGGAAGTTCAAGTGCTCCCACACGGGTCCAAGCAGAACTTCGACCTTGGCGCCCTCAGGCTCGAGAGACTGCAGCGCTTCGATGGTCTCAGTTGCCGGCGGCGGCTGAATGACGTCAACCTCACGAGCCCGGAAAGCATTGATGATCGACTCGGTCTCCGGAATGAACCGGAAGACAACGGAGTCGAGATACGGCAGCTGCTGACCGGTGTCAGGATCGGTCTTCCAGTAGGCGTCGTTGCGCACTACCCGGATGAACTCACCCTTCTGCCACTCATCAAGGATGAACGGCCCGACGGACGGCCACATGGTGTCGTTCCAGTCGGTGGTGAAGTCCGAGCCCTCAACCGCGTGCTTCGGGATGATCACGTAGTTGCCACCGAACATCAGCTCAAAGAGCACTGTTGGCGCGGCCAACGTGAACGAGAACGTCTTGTCGCCGACCTCAGTCGCGATGATGTCCTCATACGTGGTCTTGTCCACCGGAAGGTCGGGATCCATGATGATATCTAAGGTGTACTGGAAGTCGGCGCCGCTAACCGGCACGCCGTCTGCCCAGACAGCTTCGTCCCTGATGACGTAGTTGACCGTCAGAGTGCCGTCGTCGTTGACAACGACGCCGCCGTTGTCAAGGCTCGGCAGCTCGGTGACGATCTCGGGAATGTACTCGAGGGTGAATCCATCAATCTCCCACGCGCCGGCCTGGTAGGCCTGGCCAACAATCGAGACGATGAAGTTGTCACCACCCGGAACAAACGGGTTGAGGGTCGGGGGCTCCTGATCGTCGGCAACGATCACCTCTCCACCATACGCCTTGCCGGGGGCAGCCGAAGTGGTGGTAGTGGTTTCTGCTTGTGCAGCAGTCGTTGTCGTTTCTTCAGGGGCGGCAGTTGTTGTGGTCTCTTCTGATTCGCCGGCCGTTGTCGTCGTCTCCGCCGCATCGTCGTCGCCACCACAGGCAGCGGCTACGAGCGCAAAGGCGAGGATGGCCGCCAACCAGATGACCTTGCGGCTTCGCCACAATCGAGTCAAGGTGTTGCCTCCTTAGTAACGTGTGAGTTCCTGAACTACTGGGGTCCTCAGCGAGGAGTCAGCGCAGCAGCATGTCCAGAGCGAACGTGCTGATACCAAAGACGACCGCAGCGACCACAGTGATCCGATCGAGGTTGCGCTCCATCACAGTGGATCCACTGACAGCTCCACCGCCACCAAAACCTCCTCCGAACATGTCGGACATGCCGCCTCCCCGCCCCGCGTGAAGCAGGATCAAGAAGATCAGCAGGAGTGAAACGATGACCTGGAGCGCCGCAACGATCCCAGTTAGCAGTTCCAAAGGAACCCTTTCTTGGCACGAGACCCGCCGCAACGCGGGTCGAGCACGCGAGAGTATGGATGCCGCGGCCGAGGTTTACAAGTTATTGTCTGGCAAATCCTGGAGTCGACCGCAACTCCATTCTGACGGCAAGGATCGTATCACCCTTTGGCTTGGTCGGCGACCGCCTTCGCCGCCGCCGCTGCCGCCTCCGGATCTCCCAGGTAAAAGTGCCGGATGGGTCGCAAGTCGGCATCCAACTCGTAGACCAACGGTATCCCGGTCGGGATGTTGAGGCCGGTGATCTCCTCATCTGAGATCCCGTCGAGATGTTTGACCAGAGCGCGCAGACTGTTGCCGTGAGCCGCAACGATCACATGTCTTCCTGCGCGCAGGTCGGGAACGATGGCGTCGTACCAGTACGGCAGCATCCGGTCGACGACGTCCGCGAGACACTCGGTCGCCGGCGGCAATTCAGGGGGCATCCAGGCGTAGCGGGGATCAAAATGGGGATGGCGCGGATCGTCCCAGGAGAGCGCCGGCGGCGGCGTGTCGTAGGAGCGGCGCCAGATGTGGACCTGCTCGGGGCTGTGCCGGTCGGCCGTCTCCTTCTTATTGAGCCCTTGGAGCGCCCCGTAGTGGCGCTCGTTGAGCCGCCAGTCTTTCTTGACAGGAATCCACGTCATCCCCAACTCGTACAGAGCTCGATGCAGCGTGTCGATGGCACGCACCAGTACCGACGTGTGGGCGACATCGAGTTGATAGCCCGCCTCGGCCATCAACCGACCGGCCGCCGCCGCCTCTTCCATCCCCTGGGGAGACAAGGCAACATCGGTCCATCCGGTGAAGATGTTCTCGAGATTCCAAACGCTTTGACCGTGACGCAGCAATACGAGTGTGGTAGCCATAGGCGCAGTCTCTAGCGCCACAGCGTTTGATGCAAGTCAGAGGAGACGTGGGACGCGGCCACCGGGTGCCCCGACCGCGGCTACCGATCGACGCGGTGCCACATATCGATGTTCCACGTGTGGGCGGCTTGCGTTGGGTTCACCTCGTAGCCGGCGATCTCGTCGGCCCAGTAGGCCCCGACGACGAGCCGGTTGTAGAGCGGAATGATGACCGCTTCGTCGGCAAGCAGCCGCTCCATCTCGACGGCCAGCTCGAGCGCCAGATCCCGATCATGGGTGACCCGAAGTGTGGCGAGCAGCTCGCGGTACCGCGCCACGGCTTCGTCTCCGGATGTCGGCAAATCGGGCGTGCCCCATCGGTAGTAGTTGTTTCCGTCGGGCGGAGGAGCATCCGGATCAAAGAGGTCAAACATGGCGATCGACCCCACCGCTCCGGGTGATGCCACCAAGAGCTATAACCGAATGTTGTGGA
>CAYXMJ010000132.1:0-8811 GCA_964465915.1 uncultured Acidimicrobiaceae bacterium | reverse complement strand
GGGCTCGAGTTGGTCGACAGCTACACCTTCAACCCGCACAAGTGGATGTTCACCAATTTCGATCTCTCGGCGTTCTACGTCGCCGACCGGGCGCCGCTGCTCGAGACCCTGAGCATCCTGCCCCCCTATCTACGGAACCAGGCGTCCGAGACCGGCGAGGTCATCGACTACCGCGATTGGCATGTCCCGCTGGGACGACGCTTCCGAGCCCTCAAGCTCTGGTTTGTTCTGCGCAGCTACGGAGCGGCCGGGATCCGCCACCACATCAGAGAGCACGTGCGTCTCGCCCAAGAACTCGCCGCCAAGGTCGACGCCGACCCTCGCTTCGAGTTGGTCGCCCCGGTTCCGTTCGCCCTCGTTTGCTTCCGGCACGTCGGCGGCAATGCCCCAACCGATGCCCTTGTTGCGGCGCTCAACGCAAGCGGCGAGGTCTACCTCACAGCGTCGAAGCTCGGTGACGACTCATTCATCCGGGTTTCGATCGGTCAGACCACCACGGAGCAGCGTCACGTCGACCACCTCTGGGATCTCATCAACAAGAGCGGGATGAGCGCTCAGCGCAGGTAGTCAAGAAACTCGCGCATCATGAACCCGGTCGCACCCCACAACACGGCCTCGGGGAACTCGAAGAACCACAGCGTGTGGCCCATCCAATCGCTGGTACGCCAACGGCTCTCGTCCATCATCTCGTCGAGCGTTGGTTCGATGATCAGGTCGACCTCGGAAGGGTCCGGGACGAGCTCGGCGGGCCGTTCGATTCGGGCCACAACCGGGATGATGAGGTTCGAGCGGTTGCGAGTGGTGATTGGGGACAATCCACCCAGGATCTCGATGATGGAGTCCTGCGGGATGGCAACCTCTTCCCAGGCCTCCCGCGTGGCGGCGGCGACCGGGTCCTCGCCGGCCTCCATCATCCCGCCGGGAAACACGACGTCTCCAGGGTGGGTGCGCATGTCGTCCGGACGCTTGGTCAGCACAACCCGCACTGCGCCGTCGTCGTCCTCGTAGAGCGGCACGAGCACGGCCGACCGCGCCGTGGCCGGATACTCCACTTGGGGCAGCGCCTCGAGCTTGCGCCAAACATCGCTCATGTGATGAGGATAAGCCGATAGGCTTGCCCACCATGGCGACGTCACTCAACCCCCGCGCCCGGCACACTCCCCGGCTGGTACTTCGCCCGTTTCGCCGTCGTGACGTGAGCGCCATGCACGATGCAGCGACGGCGTCGCTTCCCGACCTGAAGAAGTGGCTGCCGTGGGCCAACGACCGATACTCACGCAGCGTTGCCTCGCATTTCGTGCGCGACTCGATGGCGTCGTGGAACGAAGGTCGCGCCTTCGACTTCACGATCCGTCGCATCAACGATCCCGACCGCCACCTCGGCAACGTCTCGGTTTGGTTCACCTCGAGGCCGAACCGCATCGGTGAGATCGGGTACTGGACCCGCAGCGACGAGACCGGGCAGGGCATCTGCACCGAAGCCGTGGTGCGGGTGCTCCAGATCGCCTTCGAGGACCTCGCTATGCACCGAGTCACCCTTCGCATCGCGGTCGGCAATCTCGGCTCCGAGCGAGTCGCCGCCAAACTCGGCTTCTCCCTCGAAGGCGTCCTGCGCCACGAGGTAAAGGTCGGCGATGAGTGGCTCGATCACACCATCTGGGGCCTACTCGTCGACGAGTGGCAAGTAGAACGCGACCGCTACCGCGACCAAGCCTGGGTGTGAGGCCCGCGGTCCGCAACTCCACAGCGCCTCCGTCTATGTGACGGGAACTGCCCGACCGCATAGGATCGTTCTTCCCATGGGAGGCCGGCAGTGAAGGCACGATTGCTCGAGTTTGTGCAGCATCTCCTCGTGGCCGCGGTCGCGGTCACGGTTGCTGCCGTGATTTGGGTCGCCTTCCAGCAGGTGATCGAGAGCCCCGAAGGCACCGCCAACTCGACCTCAACGAGCACGACCCTCTTCGATCCCGGGGCGTAGCCAGACCGATTCGCGTCGCCGTTAGTGGAACCCGCCGGGCGGATGCTGAATACTGAAGACATGATCGACGACGTGAGCGTGACCGTTGCGGGGATCCGGCTGGCGGTGCGCCGCATCATGGTCAACCCCGCCGTCGATGCCCCGTGGCTGGTGTTCCTCCACGAGGGGCTGGGCTCGATCGACCAGTGGCGTGACTTCCCGCTGAAGCTGGCAATGGGAACGAACCTGAACACTCTGGTCTACGACCGGCAAGGTCACGGCAAGTCCGATGGCTTCACCGAACCGCGCCCGGTCGACTACCACGCACGAGAAGCCGAGGTGCTGGCCGAGCTGCTGGATGCCCTCGATATCGCCCGATGCATCCCCTTTGGCCACAGCGACGGCGGCACCATTGCGCTGTGGTTCGCCGCCAGCGAACCGGAGGCCACCGCAGCCCTTGTGATCGAGGCAGCCCACGTAAGCGTCGAGGAGGCCGCCCAGCGCGGGATCGTTGCGGCCCGTGCCCAGTTCGAAGCCGGACCGCTGCGGGAAGGCTTGCTCGCCTATCACGGCGACAAGGTCGACGCCATGTTCGCGGCGTGGGCCGACACGTGGCTAAGCCCGGCATTCGCAGAATGGTCCATCACCGAAGAGATCCAAGACGTCACCTGCCCGACGTTGATCATCCAGGGAGAGCGCGATCACTACGCCACGCCAGGACACGTCGACGTCATAGCCGGCGCCGTTGGCGGCCCGACCGAGGTCTGGCTGATCCCCGACGCCGGCCATTCTCCCCACCGCGAAGCGGAAGCCGAGGTCATCGCACGAGTGAGCGGTTTCCTGGCTGGTGCGGAGGAGTAGTCGTGGCCGGCTATTCCACGCGCCAAGTTCCGCTGTCTCGTCGGCTCGTCATGGATGCCACGGCCATCTCGATGCATCAGCCTACGGTCTACGGTCTGTTCGAGGTCGATGTGACCGAAGCCCGCCGCCTCATCAGCGACCACCGCGCCACCTGCGGCGAGGCGTTTTCCTTCACCAGCTTCATCGTGGGTTGTCTAGCTCGTGCGGTTGCCCTTCACCCGGTGGTGCAGGGCTACCTTTTCCGGGGACGGGTGATCGTGTTTGATGAGGTCGACGTCGTTGTCATCGCCGAGGTGCCGGCGGGCGACTTCAGCTTCCCGCTGGCCCACGTGGTGCGGGAGGCGGGCAACAAGCCTCTGCGCCGCATCCACGACGAGGTCCGCAGGCATCAGAGTGACACCTTCCGCGACCACGATCACCGCTGGTCGCCGGTCCGGGCCTTCCTGTGGCTTCCCGCCCGGATACGTCGCGCCATCTACGGCCTCTTGCTACGCAACCCCCATCGCCGCAAGAAGTACATGGGCACCGTTTCTGTCACCGCCTTGGGGATGTACGGCGATAGCCAATTCTGGGGCATCGCCTTGCCCCAGCACACCCTTCAGCTCGTCGTCGGGGGCATCTCAACCAAACCCGCCATGGTCGACGGCGAGGTCCGGCCCCGGGAGCTTCTGTCCCTCACCTTGGCGGTCAACCACGATGTGGTCGACGGTGGGCCGGCGACCCGGTTTGCCAACGATCTGAAACACCTCATCGAGACCGCCGACGGCTTGGCCGAGGCGCTCCAGGAATCCACGGAACAGGGACCGCCGGCCCAACACGGCCGAGGCCGCGACCGCTAGCTTGGAGCCATGAGTACGACCCATGAATCGGTGTTGAGCGCCGCGGACCTTCGCAAGAGCTTCGGCGATTTGGTTGCGGTCGACGGCGTGGGGTTCTCCATCGCCGTCGGTGAGACCTACGGACTGCTGGGACCCAATGGCGCAGGCAAGACCACGACCATTTCGATGATCGCCGGCCTGCTCGAAATGGACTCGGGCACGGCCACGATCAGCGACGAAGCAGTCACCACTACCAACGTCGCCGCCAAGGCGGAGATGGGTTTGGTCCCCCAGGATCTCGCGATCTACCCCGACCTCACCGGCAGGGAGAACCTCCGGTTCTTCGGCAAGCTGTATGCGATCGAGAACCTCGACACGAGGGTCGACGAGGTGCTCGACATCATCGAACTGACCGATCGCGCCGACGACAAGGCCAAGGAGTACTCCGGCGGCATGAAGCGCCGTCTCAATATCGGGATCGGACTGCTCCACCGCCCTGCCCTGCTCATCCTCGACGAACCGACCGTCGGAGTAGACCCACAGAGCCGCAACGCCATCCTCGACAGCATCGAACGCTTGGGCGACGAAGGCATGGCGGTGCTCTACACCACCCACTACATGGAGGAGGCCGAACGCCTCTGCGATCGGGTCGGCATCATCGACGAAGGCAAGATTGTTGCCGAGGGGACTCGACGCGAACTCGTGGCCCTGATCGGCGAGCGCGACCTGGTTCGTCTCGAGGTCTCCGGAGATGGCAAAGCCGCCGTGGCCGCGTTGACGGCGATGGTCGGTGTCGACTCAGTGACGTCCGAGGGCCGCACGATCGAGATCGTGGCCACCGAAGCTGCCGGGAAACTGACCGAGATCCTGTCGACGACCGCTGCCGCCGGAGCCACCGTGCACTCGGTCCAGGTCATCGAACCCGACCTCGAGGCGGTGTTCCTGCACCTCACGGGTAAGGCATTGCGCGACTGATGCGGGCCGCGATGACCATTGCCGCCAAGGACATCAAGGAACGGCTCCGCGACCGTTCCGCGATTCTGCTGGCCGTGGTCATCCCCCTCGGCCTGGCCTTCGTTCTCAACGCCACCCTCAGCGGCGTCACCGAGGGCGAGTTCCACAGCGACGTCGTGGTCTACGACGCCGACGGGGGCGAGGTAGCCGCCGGCTTCTGGCAACTGCTCGGCTTCGTCGAAGAAGACGGCTTCCTCACCGTCACCACCGCTTCCGACGAGGCATCGGCCCGCGCTCGGATCGACGATGGTGCGGTGAGCGCCGCGATCTTGATCCCGGACGGATTCTCCGCCGCAGTCGGCGCCAACCAGCCCGCCGAATTGGTTGTGGTCGGTAATCCTGACTTCCCGATCGAGGCTCAGGTCGTCTCGTCAATCGCGTCCAGTTTTACCGAGGAGATCAACGCCGTAAGACTCTCGGTGGCGACCGCTCAGGCCGCAGGCAGTGGGATCGACCCGGCCGAGGTCGCCGCGCTCGTTGCCGACGCTCAGCAACAAGCGACGCCCGTCATGCTGGAGGGAATCGAGGCCGAGGAGTCCGGGTTCGACTTTGCCACGTTCTTTGCGATGGGCATTGCCGTCTTCTTTTTGTTCTTCACCGTGCAGTTCGGCATCCTCAGCCTGGTCGACGAACGCGACACCGGAACGATGGCCCGGCTGCTCGCCGCCCCCATCTCCAGGCAGTCGATCCTCGTGGGCAAACTGCTTTCCTCATTTGCGATCGGCATTGCCAGCACCGTCGTGCTGTGGTGGGCCAGCTCACTGCTGATGGGGGCGAATTGGGGCAACGCCTTTGGGGTGCTGCTACTGATCATCGTTGGCGTCGCTGCCGCCATGGGGCTTACCGCAGTCGTTGCGATGTCCGCCAAGACGGCGGAACAGGCCGGCGCCCTCACCGCCTTTGTCGTTGTGGTGCTCGGCATGGTCGGCGGTGTGTTCTTCCCCATCACGCGAGACGTCGGGTTCCTGGCCGTTGCCAGCAGGCTCACTCCCCACTTCTGGCTGATGGATGGGTTCCAAGACCTCTCGGCCGGCGCCGGGGTAAGCACCATCCTTCCGGCGGCCGGCGCGGTGCTCGTGTTTGCCGTCGTCCTCGGCGGCATCGGTATGTGGCGGGCGAGCTCGATGGTCGCGCAATCATGAAAGCATTCGTCGTTGCCGCCAATAGCGTCCGACTTCTGTTTCGAGACCGAAGCAACATCTTCTTCGTACTGATCCTTCCGGTAATCCTGATCCTCGTGATCGGCCTCGTCTTCGGATCGGGATTCACCCCGCGCATCGGAATCGTCATCCTCGACGACAGTGCCGCCGCCGCCGACCTGAACAGTCGTCTCGAGGCCGCCGACGGTCTTGATGTCATCATCATCGACGACGAGGAGGAGGCGCGCCTCCAGGTTCGACGCAACCAAATCGATGGGGCGATGATCGTCCCGGCCGGATACGGTGAACTGGTCACTTCTGGGACCTCGACCACACTCAGTCTCATCACTGCGCCCAGCTCCAGCAGCTTCCAGGTGCAGACGATTGTCAATGCGGCCGTGACCGAACACGCCGCCGCTCTGCGCGCCGGCAGGTTCGCCGCAGACGTCACCGGCACGCCCATCCCGCAAGCAACCGAGCTGGCGGCGGCCGTGGACGTCGATCTCCCCCGGGTCACGGTCGCCACGATTGGGACCAATGAGGAGACGGACCTCGGCCAGTTCGGACTGGGCGCCGTCAGCAACCTCGTGATGTTCGTGTTCCTCACCGCCACCACTTCATCGGCTGCGCTGATCCAGGCCCGACAGCTCGGCGTGTCGCGGCGCATGTTCTCCACGCCAACGTCGGCGGGCACCATCATCGCCGGCGAAACGCTGGGGCGGTACCTGGTCACTCTGCTGCAGGGGTTGTTCATCATCGGCATCGCCGCGCTGGCCTTCGACGTGCAGTGGGGTGACCCGCTGGGGGCAGCACTGCTCATGGTGACGTTCAGCCTCGTCGGCACCGGCGCCGGCATGCTGATCGGCACCACCTTCTCGAACGCCGAGCAGGCCGCCGGGCTCTCGGTCTTCTTCTCGCTGTTGCTGGCGGCCCTCGGTGGCGCCATGGTCCCGCTCGAGATCTTCCCGGACACGATGCGTCAGATCGCCCACGTCACCCCGCACGCCTGGGCGATCGACGGCTATTCGGAACTGATTCGCCTGAGTGGAACGGCAACGGGGATCGTGCGCGAACTCGGTGTGCTGCTTGCCATGGGGGCAGCGCTCTTGGCCCTATCCACCTGGCAGTTCCGCCGGGTGCTCACTCGCTAGGGCGCCACTCGTCGAGGGTCTTACGAATCCACGCCTCGGCCTCTTGTGCCACCTCATCGGCGTCGCCCTCAGAGCGGGCAATCGGATCACCAAAGCGGACCCGCACCTTGGTGCCATATGGCACCGGGAACAGGTTGTTGACCAGCAGCCGCCATGACCCATCGATGACGACGGGAATCACCGGAAGCTGGTCGGCTTCCTTGATCATCATCGACGTGCCGCCCCGCTTGAACTCCCGCAGTTCGCCGTCGCGGCTACGGGAGCCCTCGGGGAAGATCATGACGCTGACATCGCGCTCTTGGGCCGTCGCCGCCATCTCCCTGATCGCCCGCAGCGATTGGCTGCGGTCCTTGCGGTCGATCAGCGCATTGCCGCCCCGGGTCAAGTTCAGCGAGATGCTCGGAATCCACTTCCCGAGTTCCTTCTTGGCCACATACTTGGGGTAGTTCGTGTAGAGCGTCCCGCCGATGATGGCGATGTCGAACATGCTCTGATGGTTCGAGATGATGGCGTAGCCCCGGTCCGGCTCGATCAGGTCGGACTTCTCGATCGTGATCTGTGTGCCGCAAATCCGGATGGTGCCGACCAGCGACTTCTGCAACGAGGCCATCGACCTCTCGAATGCCCGCGGCCCACGGCGCAACGCAAGCCGGCCAACGATGTCGTAGAAGCCCAACGTGAGCCCGAAGGCGATCAGGAAGGGGATGGTGAAGATCCAGTCGCGAATGGTGCGCATCACCAGCAGGCTACCGGAAGGGAGCGGTCGGGCGCTCGTCGAGGGCTGGGGGGGGAGCGGGCCGCGCCTTGCGCCCCCTGGGCTTGCGGCCTCCACCGAGCGTCTCCTACGGAGACGGCAGCCTGCGGCTTCGGCCCACCTCCCCCACTCCGTGAGGGAGGACACGCGGAATGGCGTCCTCGGGCACCGGGCACCTGGCATCGGTAACACAAGACAGCGGCACTGATGTGCCGAGCCCGCACCACGTCGCATCGCGCGGTCACAACCACGCCGTAGCGCCGGCACCGCGGACCGGGCACCTCGCACTGGGAACACGAGACGGCGGCACTCATGTGCCGTCCTCGGGGTCCCTGGATTGCGCGCGTTCACAATTACGCCGTAGCTTCCCTCCGGCTTCATCCTCGCAACACAAGACGGCGGCACTCATGTGCCGAGCCCGCACCACGTCGCATCGCGCGGTCACAACCACGCCGTAGCGTCGGCACATGAGTGCCGACGCGGCGAAGGGGTTTCGAGATCTGTTCGATCTCGAAACCCCTTCGCTTGGTCTTTGCTTCGGCCGGAGGCCGAATCAAAGGCTCCTGTGTTACATCATGCCTTCCATGCCGCCGCCGGGGTGGCCGTGGCCACCGGCGGGCTCATCTTCCTTCTCCTCGGCGACGAGCGCCTCGGTGGTGATGAGCAGGGCCGCGATGGAAGCGGCGTTCTGCAGCGTGGAACGGGTGACCTTGGCCGGATCGATGATCCCGGCGGCCATGAGGTCCTCGTACTGGCCGGTGGCGGCGTTGAAGCCGACACCGTTCTCGGCGTTCTTCACATGCTCGACGACAACGCCACCTTCGTGACCGGAGTTGACGGCGATCTGGCGAAGCGGCGACTCGAGCGAGCCCTTGACGAGCTGGCGGCCGACCTTCACATCGTCGGTGCCGCCACGCAGCTTGTCGACGGCATCCTGTGCACGGAGCAGAGCAACGCCGCCACCGGGCACGATGCCCTCTTCAACGGCTGCACGAGTGGCCTGGATGGCGTCCTCGATGCGGTGCTTCTTCTCCTTGAGCTCCACCTCGGTGGCAGCGCCAACCTTGATGACGGCAACGCCGCCGGAGAGCTTGGCGAGCCGCTCGGCGAGCTTCTC
>CAYXMJ010000131.1:0-8811 GCA_964465915.1 uncultured Acidimicrobiaceae bacterium | reverse complement strand
GGGTAGTTCACCGTCACCGGCTTCTTGAAGAGCTCGATGATGGTGACCTTCATCCCGGTGAAGAGGCCCTTGAGCGGGAATCCGCCCCCGTTGGTCTGCCCGGCCATCAGAGCACCACCTTGAAGATGGAGATGACAACGATGTTGGCGAGGGCCAGCGGGATGAGCCACTTCCACGCCAACGACTGGAGCTGGTCCTCACGCAACCGCGGCCACGACCAGCGCATCCAGATAAATACGAAGCACAGGATCAGCGTCTTGCCGAGCAGGATGAAGGGTCCGGCCACCTTGAGGGCATCGGTATCGAGCCCGGGAAGGTAGTAGCCCCCGAGGAACAGAGTCGACGCAACCGCAGCAAGCGAGATCATGGCGGCGTATTCACCCAGGAAGAACATCGTGAAGCGCAGGCCCGAATACTCGGTCAGGTAGCCCATGGTGAGCTCGGATTCGGCGATCGGCATGTCGAACGGGATCCGGGAGAGCTCCGCAAGCGCAGCGATGGTGAAGATGATGAAGCTCAGGATCTGCCCGGTCAGCACGTAGGGCAAGTGGATGCCGAGGCCAAAGATCTCCATGTTGGCTTGGGCCTCGACGATGCCCGACAACGACAACGTTCCGGCCTGGATGACCACGGCCACCGCCGCCAGCACCAGCGGCAACTCGTAGGCGATCAGCTGCGCCGCCGCCCGCAAACCGCCGATCAGCGAGTACTTGTTGGCCGACGACCAGCCGGCCATCAACACCCCAAGGGTCGACAGCGAAGAGACCGCTAGAAGGAAGAAGATGCCGACGTCGAGCTTCTCGGCGGCGAGGTCCGGTCCGAAAGGAATGACCACAAACGTGGCGAACGTGCCCATCAGGACCACATACGGCGCAAAACGGAACACCGAGCTGTCTGCGCCGGCCGGGATCAGATCTTCCTTCTGGATGAACTTCGCACCGTCGGCAAGCGGCTGAGCCCACCCGAAGCGGCCACCCGCGAAGTACGGACCAATCCGGCTCTGGATGTGTGCCGAGATCTTGAGCTCACCGAAGATCACCACCAACGCCACCGGCAGCACCACCAGGAAGAGCACCAGCACCGTCTTGATCACCAACTCGAGCCAGAAGTTCATGCGTGACCTCCGGAGGAGGTCACGTCAGGAGTTTCGGCGGAGCCAAAACTCCTCGCTCGCACCGCAATCGCCATCGGTGAGCTCATCGGTCCACGTCTCCGAGGACGAAGTCGAGGCTGCCCATGATGGCGACGAGATCGGGAACCAGGGCACCCTCGAGAATCCAAGAGAGGATCGAGAGGTTGCAGAACGAGGCGGAACGGATCTTGACCCGGTAGGGGATGCGACCCCCTTCTGAGATCAGGTAGAAGCCCATCTCGCCCTTCGGGTTCTCCGTCCGCACATAGGCCTGACCTTTGGGCACCTTGAGCACTCTTGGCACCTTGGCCTGGAGTGGTCCCGGCTTGATGGTGTCGATCGCCTGGCGCACGATGCGGACGGCTTGGCGGATCTCTTCCTTGCGAACGAGGTACCTGGCGAAGGAATCACCGGTCTGCTCGGTGATGACATCGAAGTCAACCTGGTCGTAGGGCAGGTAGGGCTCGCCGTCGCGGCGCAGGTCGAAGTCGACGCCGGACGCCCGGGCGTTCGGCCCCGACAGCCCGAACTCGATGGCCTTTTCGGGTGGGATGACTCCCACGCCGATGGTCCGGGCGCGGATCATCTCGTTCCCGGTGACGAGTTCGTCGAGCTCGTCCATCACGGAGTCGACCCGGTCCATTGCCTCGCGGGTTCCTTGGAAGAACCCGGCCGGCAGATCCTGCGAGACCTTCTTCTGGGTGGAACCGCCGCCTGCCACCGGCTTCACGCCGCCGACTCGGTTGAAGTTCGGGTGGAATCGGCCGCCGGTAACGCTCTCGATGAGGTCCATCACGTACTCGCGTTCGCGCAGGGCGTACATCAGCGGTGTCGCCGCCCCGAGCTCGAGCGGATAGGACGACATGAAGAGGAGGTGGGAGGAGATCCTGGTCATCTCGGAGAGGATGAGACGGATCCACTGGGCCCGTTCGGGCACCTCGATCTCCATCAACTTCTCGACGGCACGGATCCATGGGATCTCATTGGCGAACCCGGAGACCCAGTCGATCCGATTCACGAGAGCCGTGATCTGGGCGTACGTCCTGACCTCACTCAGCTTCTCGTACCCGCGGTGCATGTAGCCGATGACCGGCTGGACGCTCGTCACTCGCTCGCCCTCGACCTTGGCGACGAGGCGGAGCACGCCGTGCGTCGACGGGTGCTGCGGTCCGATGTTGAGCGTCATGCCCTGGGTTTCGAGCTCCACCGACACCGAGGCGTCGGAGAGGTGCATGGCAGCACGGGCATCGACGTCGGTCACTCGTCACCCCCGGTGTCGCCCGCCTCGACGTTGGCCGTCGATGGGCCGCCGGCCTCCGGCATGCTCTCCACGTCAACCGTTCCCGGCCACGGTTTCACCTCTCGGGACAGCAATGGGTAGGACTTGCGCAACGGGAAGCCCTGGAACGAATCGGGCAGATAGAGTTTCAGCGGATACGGGTGGCCGACGAACGTGATCCCGAACATCTCGGCAGCTTCACGCTCGTGCCATTCGGCGCCTCCGAACAGCGACACGACCGAGTCGATGACGGGGTCATCCTTCGGTACCTCGGTGAAGAAGTGAGCGCCGCGTGGACTCGTGACGGAGGAAAGCCGGCACACCACCTCGTAGCGATCGATCAGCTCGTCCGGTTCGGCGACCTCCTCGCCGACGGCCACCTCGGTCGACCAGTCGACGGCCGACAGCCAGGCAAAGAAGGTAAGTCCGGCCTCGTCGCGAGCCAAGCGCAGGGCATCGACCCAGTTCTCTCTGGCCACGTAGAGGCGGATGGTGTCGAACTCATCCACCCACAGCGGGGCAGCAACGAGCGCGGCAAGTTCTGCGGCGAAGCCGCTCTCCTCGAGTTCGGCCTCGACGGCGTCGGCCGCGTCGTCGACCGCGTCGCCGTCAGGCGGGGAGTCGGTCACTCTGGCTCCACTTGTCGGGGATGTCCTCGTTCCTGATCTGCTGCTGGAGCAGCAAGATGCCTTCCATCAGCGCCTCGGGCCGCGGCGGACATCCGGGCACGTAGACGTCGACGGGGATGATCTGATCGACACCCTTGGTGACCGAGTACGAGTCCCAGTAGGGGCCGCCACAGTTGGCGCAGGAACCCATGGAAATGACGTACTTCGGATCGGGCATCTGGTCATAGAGGCGTCGCACGGCGGGAGCCATCTTGTCGGTGACGGTGCCTGCAACAACCATCAGGTCGGACTGTCGAGGCGAGGCAGGAAGCGGGATGATACCGAAGCGCATCATGTCGTAGCGAGGCCCTGCCGCCGCCATGACCTCGATCGCGCAACAGGCGAGGCCGAACTGGAAGTACCACAACGAGTAGGTCCGGGACCAGTTGAGCAGCCACGAAACCGGCTTCAGACGACCAAACTTGTCGATCACTCCCACTTGACGACCCCTTTGCGGATCGCGTAGACGAGACCGAGCACCAGGATCGCAATGAAGATCAACATCTCAACGAGAACAAACCCCCCGAGCCCTGCATCGGCGTACCGCTCTAGTTGGGAGGCCCAGGGAAAGATGAACACCGCTTCGATGTCGAAGATCAGGAACAGCAGCGCAAAGATGTAGTAGCGGATGTGGGACTGGCTCCACCCGAAGCCAACGGGGTCGATGCCGCACTCGTACGCCTGGGACTTCATGAGGTTGGGGTTGTTGGGCCGGATCAGCTTGGAAACGAATAGCCCGGCGCCGACGATGAGCGCACCGACTCCCGCGAATACCGCGACCGTGATGTAGCCCTCAAAATACGATTCGAGCACCCGTCAAACCCCTCAGCAGGTAGCGGCCTTCCCTGGGGAACACCCCAGCGTCGGGGGCGAGTATAGGAAGTGCCTCGGAAGCCCCAAAGTCAAGCCGGGGCGTCGCTCGTCATCGCACGGTGACCGCAGTCGGGGCCGCCGACACGCCGTCAGCTGATCCATTCCTCGCAACAAGTTGTGAGCGGCCTCACAACCGCCGAAACTCACCCCATGCCAACCATCAAGGTGCCCGACTATTCGGGTGGGTCGCTGCCGAACCTCATGGCGGAGTTGGAGACCAGACTCACCGGTTCGGCCGCGTTCGTCCCGTTGCACGCCGACCTGGCGGCCCACATCCCCGACGCCGACACCTACGTGCTCGTTGTCTTCGACGGCCTCGGAGACGGCCAGCTCTCCCACCCCGCAGCCCAGGCTTTACGGGACGCCCGTGTCGCCGCCATCGACGCGCCGTTCCCGGCCACCACCACAGTGAGCCTGGCAACGATCGCAACCGGGCTGCCGCCATCGCAGCACGGGCTGCTCGGCTACCAATCGTGGCTTCCCGAGGCAGAGGCAGTCGTCAACACCATCAAGTGGACGACGCTGTGGGGCGACGCCATCGACTACGACACCAGCAACCTGCTGCCGGCTCCGAACCTGTGGGAGCGGCTCGCCGCGGCGTCAATCGAGGCCGTTACCGTCCAGCCCGCCGGCTTCGAGGGCTCGCCACTCACGAAGGCGTTGTATCGGGGTTGCCGTTTCGAGGGCATCACCACGTATTCGCAATGGGCTGAAGCAACCGCGCAGCTCGCTGCCGAGCCGGGCAGACTCGTTGTCGCCTACCTGCCGAACGTTGACTTCGCTGCTCACCTACACGGACAACGGTCCGACGAGTACACCGAAGCGATGCGCACGGTCGTCTGGGCCTGGGAGCAGTTGGCCCTGAGGCTGCCATCCCATGCGTTGGCGGTGGGGACCGCCGACCACGGCCACATTGATTTCCCCAAGGTTCGCCAGACGAGGATTTCCAAGCCCGATCATCAGGGCCGAGTCTTCTACGGGGACGGCCGGGCCATGTTCGTGCGCGGCAATGGCGAACCGCTGGCGACCCGACTCCCGGCAACCTGGGTACCGATTGCCGACATGGCCGATTGGTGGGGACCCGGGCCCAACCATCCAGCCTTCGCAGACCGGGCCCCCGATGGCGTCCTCGTCGCGAACGACGACTACCTGCTGCTGCACCGCCGCAGCGACGATCGCATGGTCGGCAACCACGGCGCCCTCACCGGCGCCGAACGCCGGATCCCGCTCCTGATAGCCGGCTGAGCTGGGGCGAGACCCAATCCCTGGCGGACGCTGCCCCAGGACGCAGGGGTGTCGATCGGCACCAATGCAGCTCGCTCTGCGCAGGTCCGGCCTCACCAGGGCCCGGCAGCCAGCCTGTGTTCATGGTGGAGCTGAGCAAGTGGCAGGCGTTCAAATCGGGTCGCGGGAACTTCCTCGTCTCGCATTCAAGTTTGTTCGCCCATTTGCCGATACAAGACCCCGTAGGGCGGTCTTTCCCATTCTGGGGGCCGCAGGAAAGGTAGGTCCAAAGGCGATGAAGGGGCTCGATACCATGCGAAGGTGGCGCGCCAGACGCGACAATCCCGATGAGGAGGGTGCGGCCCTCGTCGAGTTCGCCGTGGTCAGCCTTCTGCTATTCACCCTCTTGTTCGGCATCGTCGAAGCGGGTTGGGCGTTCAACCAGCAACTCGAGATGCGACACGGCGCCCGCGAAGGCGCCCGCCTGACGGCCACCAACTACGTCGGTGGTGACGCCGCAGTCGCGGCTGAGGTGTGCGACCGCATGCACTTCTCCGGTGACGAATCTGTGACCACGGTGCGCATCCGCACCGGCAGCGTCATCGGCGACACGGCGACCGTCATCGTCAGCACCCCTTATGCAGGCCTAACCGGGTTCCTCGACGGCATCTTCGGAGGGGCCACCCTGTCGTCCGAGGTCGATGTACGCCTCGAACAGGTTCCCGACGCCACTCTCGGCACCGACACCGACTTCAACTGTTGACCATGCGCCAAATGCTTCGCTCCCTCACCTCACGACTCACCAGTCGAATCAGCCGCGATGGCGAGTCTGGTGCCGTCCTCGTTGTCGTCGCCCTCACCTTGGTCATGCTGATGGGGTTTGCCGCCTTCGCCGTTGATGTGGGCAATCAGTACGCCCATCGCCGCCAAGCGCAGAACACCGCCGACGCCGCGGCACTGGCTGCAGCCGTCGAACTCTCGCGGCCGGGCGGCTCTGCCCAGGACGCCCTTGATCAAGCGATCAGTTTCGTGGATCAGAACACGACGATCTCCTACTCGGCCAGCGACTGGGTCAACGAGTGCAGCGATGCCGAGCCCCTGCCGCGAACGGCCGCCGGTCTGAGCCTCACGCCGGCGACGCCATGCGTCAGCTTCGGCGTCAACGAGGTCCGCGTCTCGCTACCGGTCGGTGAGATCGACACGTACTTCGCCGGGGTGGTAGGCGTGGACTCGCTGCGGGTGACCGCCGCCGCCAACGCCACCTGGAAGTTCCCGGGGCAGGGCAACCCTCCCCCGTTTGTTGCCACAGCCGGAGCCTCCGGCGGTGACGAGATCTGCTTGCGGACCAACCCCAGCCCGAACGCGCTTCCCCCCCAGTGGACTGGTAACGGCCCCGGCGTCGATGCGAGCAACGGACTCCTGCCGGTCAACCCGTCGCCCAGTGGCGGATTGGACCCTTGCGACGATTCGCTCTTCGGGGTCTCCTCCCAGTTCTTCGGAACCTTGGATCCCTATTTCTACAAAGAGAAGAGTCCCTCGCCTCCGGCCATAGAGTGCTCGCGCCCTGGAGCCAACGTGCTCGACTACACCATTGCGGCGGGGATCGACCACACCACAGGGGCCTTCGAACCCGACTATCCGGGCGGAGTAGATCTGATCACCAACCCGGTGATGCCCGAAGGGACAAACTGCCCCAATACGGTGCCCAATCCCAACACTTTCGATCTCCAGTCGGGCCTTACCGCCCAAAAACTCCGATGCGGCCTATTGAGCACCCGCAACGGCACCTGCGACCTGGGCCCAGAGTATGACGGCACCACCGTGTTGCCCCGCTTCCAGGTTGGGCCCGACGTCCCCTCCGGGTACCAGTTCTCCGGCGAAGAAATGAACAACACCCCGCTATGGGACAACATCCGCTCCGACATCGACTCGGTGACCGTCCCGCAGGAGTGCCGCGATGCGCGCGCCTACCGCGGCGACGCACAATACGACTACTACGACCTCAAAGACTTGATGGTCCTTTGTCTCACGAAGTGGAAGAACACCCCAAACCGCGACCACATCTTCGATGCGAGCATCGCCTCCACCGGGCGCTTTGCCTTCATCCCGCAAGTCGCCGAAGCCGACCTTACGACCAGCCCGATCCACATCAACAACTACGTCCCCGCTTATCTCCAGAAGCTCTACCAAGCCGGCAAGCGGGTCGGCGGAGCCACCGAACCGTGCTGGGTGACAGCTGCCCCCGCCGGACCGGGCAACCCCGACGGCTGGTACATGCACGAGGCCGGCCAGGAGTTCGATTGCGGCCGGGACAACGACACCGTCGACCGGGTGTCGGCGCTGATCATTCCCTGCGCTGCACTGCCCTCCACGCTGTGCACCGATCCGAACGTCCCCGGCGGTCCCGGCGGCATCCCAACGCTGACCATCGAGCTCACCAAGTAGCCCGGGCCTCGGCGCCTGTACGGCCTCGAAATCCCACGTCGCGCTCAAGTTCTGTCTTGCTTTCTGCCGAATCAGTAGGGGAAGGAAGCGATCACAGACAGCTGGGATCGACACCCTGGACAAGCACCGAAGCGATAGAGGAGCATCCGGTGTATCGGTACCTCAAGAGAGCGAAGGGCGAAGAGAAGGGCGCCGCTCTCGTCGAGTTCGCCATCATCCTCCCCCTGCTGATCGTGATGCTGTTTGGCATCCTCGAGGCCTCGTGGGCCTTCGCCCAGCAGAACGACGTGCGCCATGGCACTCGCGAAGCAGCCCGGCTGGCGGCGGTCAACTACGGCGACGTCCAAGCCGTCGCCCAGGAAGCCTGCGCCCGCATGGACATCGTCTACCCGGCCACCACCCCCGTGGTCACCATCACGCCCATCTCGACTGCAGGCGGCACCGGCGGCCTCGCCCAGATCACTATCTCGAGCACCTACCAGACGATCACCGGCATGCTCGACGGCATCTTCGGCAACCTCGACATCGAATCAACGATCGAATTCCGCATCGAACAGCCCTTGAGTGGCGAAACCGACTGGTGGGTCGATGGTGCGGGCGGGAGCTACACGTGTCCCTGAGGGACCGTCTCCGCAGCGACGAGGAAGGGGCCACGCTCGTCATCGTCGCCATCTCACTCATCATGCTCTTCGGCTTCGCCGCGATCGCCGTCGACGGCGCCATGGCCTGGTCCCAGCTACGCGAGAACCAAGCCGCGGCCGACACCGGAGCCCTTGCCGGCGCCCAGTTTGTTGCGGACAAGCCTGAAGGCCAGGCAATGGATGACGCCGAGACCGAAGTCATCCGGATCACCTTCAGCACGATCGAACCCGACTTGACCTTCGACGAGTGGGAGGCTGCTTGGGCCGGATGCGCAGACACCGAGAAGCCCGGCGAATACACCAAGACCAACAGCTCGGATTGCGTGTCGTTCACCGCCGACCTGACCAAGATGCGAGTCCGTTTGCCCGACGTTGAGATACAGACCGCCTTCGCCCAGGTGCTCGGGCACGAGACCATCGCAACGTCGGGCGAAGCCGAAGTGGAACTGGTCCCGTCCACCAAGGCGGGTGGGGTGATGCCGTTTGGCCTCCCCTGGGCCGTGAGCGGCGACATCGAGGTCTGCCTGAAGAGTGGCGCCAACCCGAAGA
>CAYXMJ010000130.1:0-8876 GCA_964465915.1 uncultured Acidimicrobiaceae bacterium | reverse complement strand
GAACATCACGAGCATCTCGAACGGCGGCACGCTGGCAGGTGCGACGATCTCGTGGACGGGTTTGACGGTGACAACGGCGGCTCCGCTGGTGCTCACGTTCCAGGCGACGGTGGATGCCCCAACCGGGGCGGCGGATGAGTATGTGAATGTCGCTGAGGTGACGGCCTCGGATCAGCACGACCCCGACAGCACCCCGGGCAATGACGATGGTGATCAGTCCGAGGATGACGAGGACAGTGCCGCGGTGACACCGCAGGAGGCGGATCTGTCCTTGGTCAAGAGTGTGTCGGACGGGTCGCCGAATGTCGGCGATGTGGTGACCTTCACGATCACGGTGTCGAACGCCGGGCCAAATGACGCGACGGATGTGTCGGTGCAGGATGTGGTGCCGGGCGGGTACTGGAACATCACGAGCATCTCGAACGGCGGCACGCTGGCAGGTGCGACGATCTCGTGGTCGGGTTTGTCGGTGACGACGGCGGCCCCGGTGGCCCTCACGTTCCAGGCAACGGTGGATGCCCCGACCGGGACGGCCGGCGAGTATCTGAATGTGGCTGAGGTGACCGCATCCGACCAGCTTGATCCGGATTCAACGCCGGGCAACGACGATGGTGACCAGTCTGAGGACGATGAGGACAACGCTGTCGTGGTCCCGGAGGTTGCCGATCTGTCGTTGGTCAAGGGGATTTCCGACACCGCCCCGCTGGTCGGTCAAGTGGTGACGTTCACGGTGACGGTGAACAACGCCGGTCCCGCGGACGCAACCGGGGTTGCGGTCGAGGATATTGTCCCGAATGGCTACTCGAGCATCGTCAACATCTCCAACGGTGGGACTCTGGCGGGTTCGACGGTCACCTGGCTGGGTCTATCGGTTGCTGCTGCTGACTCAATCAGTCTGACTTTCCAGGCCACCGTGGAGCCGCCGCCGGCCGCCTATCTCAACATCGCTCAGGTCACCGCCGCGGATCAGTTCGATCCGGATTCGACGCCGGGCAACGATGACGGCGACCAGTCTGAGGATGATGAAGACAACGTTGGTCTGACACCCCAGACAGCGGACCTTTCGCTGGTCAAGGGCGTGTCGGATGGTTCTCCGAATGTTGGTGATGTGGTGACGTTCACGATCACGGTGTCGAATGCCGGTCCGGATGATGCGACGGGTGTGTCGGTGCAGGATGTGGTGCCGGGTGGTTACTCGAGCATCACGAGCATCTCGAACGGTGGCACGTTGGCCGGCTCCACGATCACGTGGAGCGGCCTCGCGATTGCGGCTGGAGACTTCGCTACCTTGACCTTTGATGCGACGGTGCTGGCGCCGCCGGCGGGATACGCCAATGTGACCGAGGTCGTCGCCGCGGATCAGTTTGATCCGGATTCGACGCCGGGCAACGATGACGGCGACCAGTCTGAGGATGATGAGGACAACGCTGTGGTGGTGCCCCAGCGGGTGGACTTGGAGTTGTCGAAGGTGGTGTCGGATGCTTCACCGAATGTTGCCGATGTGGTGGCGTTCACCCTCACGGTGTCGAACCTCGGACCCGGCGATGCCACCGGTGTTGCCGTGCAGGACCTGGTGCCCGCCGGGTACTCGGCCATTTCCAACATCTCTGCCGGTGGGTCGTTGGTTGGTTCGACGATCACGTGGTCGGGTTTGTCGGTGTCGACGGCAACTCCGGTGACGGTGTCGTTTGAGGCGACGGTGGATGCCCCGATCGGGACGGCCGGCGAGTATCTGAATGTGGCTGAGGTGACCGCATCCGATCAGTTTGATGTGGACTCGACGCCGGGTAATGACGATGGGGATCAGTCTGAGGATGATGAGGACAACGCGTCCGTGGTTCCACAGCGGGCCGATCTCGAGTTGGTGAAGTCGGTGTCGGATGTGTCACCGAATGTTGGTGATGTGGTGACGTTCACGATCTCCGTGTCGAACTTGGGTCCGGATGACGCTACGGGTGTGGCGGTCCAGGACGTGGTGCCGGGCGGGTACTCCGCTATCTCCAGCATTTCGAATGGTGGGTCGTTGGTTGGTTCGACGATCACGTGGTCGGGCTTGTCGGTGCCCGCGTTCGGGTCGATCGTGGTGACCTTCGAGGCGACCGTGGTGGCCCCACCAGCGGACTACGGGAACGTGGCTGAGGTGACGGCTTCTGATCAATTCGACCCTGACTCGGTGCCGGGCAATGATGATGGTGACCAGTCGGAGGATGACGAGGACAACACGTCCGTGGTTCCGCAAGAGGCCGACTTGGAGTTGGTCAAGTCGGTGTCGGATGCGTCCCCGAATGTGGGCGATGTCGTGACGTTCACCGTGACCGTGTCGAATCGGGGTCCAGATGACGCTACGGGGGTGGCGGTTGAGGACACGGTCCCGGCCGGGTACTCGAACATCACGAGCATTTCGAGTGGGGGGACGCTGGTCGGTTCGACGATCACGTGGTCCGGTTTGTCGGTGTCGACGGCGACGCCGTTGGTCCTGACCTTCGACGCCACTGTGGTAGCTCCGACGGGTGCTGCCGGTGAGTATGTGAATGTGGCTGAGGTGACCGCATCGGATCAGTTCGATCCGGATTCGACGCCCGGCAACGATGACGGTGACCAGTCAGAGGACGACGAGGACAACGCTGCGGTCACGCCAGAGCAGGCCGATCTGTCGCTGACCAAGACGGTTGACGATGCCACCCCGGTGATCGGTGACGTGGTGACGTTCACGATCACGGTCACCAATGCCGGCCCGGATGATGCGACCGGTGTCGCAGTCGAGGACGTGGTGCCCGCGGGCTACTCGAGTATCTCGAACATCTCGGGCGGCGGGACGCTGGTGGGTTCGACGATCACGTGGTCGGGCCTGACGGTGACGACCGGTGCCCCCGCGGTGGTGACGTTTGATGCAACGGTCGAGGCACCCCCAGCCGACCACGTCAACGTCGCTGAGGTGACGGCGAGCGACCAGTTCGACCCGGACTCGACGCCGAACAACGACGATGGTGACCAGTCCGAGGACGACGAGGACAACGCGGTCGTTTCCCCGGCGGTGATCGGGCTGGCGAAGGCGGTGTCCAGTGTCGTCAACAATGGGGACGGCACCTACGGCGTGACCTATCTGCTCACCGTCGAGAACCTGGGTGGCGTGACCGTGTCGGAGCTCGCCATCTACGACGACGTGGTGACCCAATTTGCAGCGATCTCGCCAACAGGTTTTGCGGCAATCGACGGGACCTTGGCGGCGAACCCGGGGTGGGATGGCACGGCGGCGTCGAACATCCTGGCTGCGGGCCAGTCGCTCGATGCGGGCGACACGGGCACCGTTCAGATTTCCTTCACGGTGACACCGGGAGCCGATCCCGGTCCGTACGACAACACCGCGACGGTCGTCGGTACCACCCCGAGCGGCGGGACGGTGACCGACGATTCGACCGACGGGGTCGATCCGGACCCAGACGGTGATGGCGTCCCGGTGGAGGACGACCCGACGCCCGTATCGTTCGACGAGGCGCCATCGATCGGTATCGCCAAGGACGTCACGGCGGGTCCGACGAGCAACGGTGACGGGTCGTTCGATGTCACCTACACACTCGTTGTCGAGAACACCGGTGATGTGGAGCTGGCCGGGGTCCAGGTCCAGGACGATCTGGCGACCACCTTCGCCCCGGCGCAGACGTGGAGCGTGGTCACCGTATCTTCGGCAACATTCACGACGTCCGGCACCTTCGACGGAGCCGCCGACATCGACCTGCTCACCGGCTCGGACACCCTCGCCGTGGGCGCCTCCGGCACGATCGATATCACGGTTGTGGTGACGCCGGGCACGGAGCTTGGTCCCTACTGGAACACGGCGACCGCAAGCGGAACTTCACCGGGCGGAACGACCGTGGGCGATGTGTCACAGGATGGTCCCGACGTGGATCCCGACAGCAACGGGAACCCGACGGATAACAATGACCCCACCCCGGTGGTGTTCGACGAGCTCGGCAACGTCACCGGAGCGGTCTGGGTCGATGATGACTCCGATGGTGTGATCGATCCCGGTGAGACCGGGATCGGAGGTGTGACGGTGGAGCTGATCGATCCCGGCCCCGATGGGATTGTCGGCAGCGGTGACGATGTCGTGATCGGGACCACGGTCACGAACCCAGACGGCACGTACGACTTCATCGATGTTCCGGCAGGTGACTACGTGGTGGTGGTGGATCTCGCTACGGTGCCGGCCGACCTCCAACCGACCTTTGATCCCGACGGCGTCCTCGACGGCCAGACACCGGTCACTGTGAACCCGGGAGAGACCACTGAGAACGTCGACTTTGGGTATGTCGGTGGGTTCAACCTGGTGCTCACCAAGACCTCATCGGGCGATCCTCAGCCCAATGAGCCCTTGGACTACACGTTGACGGTCACCAATCAAGGCCCCGCAACCGCCTTCGGCCCGATCACGGTCACGGACGAGGTACCCGCAGCGTTGATCATCAACGGTGTCAGTGCACCTGGCTGGACGTGCACCGTGAACGGCCAAACGGTGGAGTGCGTGCTCGACGGCGATCTCGCGGCCGGCGGCACCGCCACGATCACCATCAACACCACCGTGTCAGGTTCGCCCGGTGACGAGATCACCAACACCGCAGTGGTCGTGGTAACCGGACCGGTGGGTGAACCAGATGTGACCGACAACGTCGACTCGGTCACGATCGTCATCGGCCAGCTCCCGCGCACCGGAGCCGAGCTCGCCAGGATCCTGGTCGTCGGACTACTCCTCCTCGGCGCAGGCCTGCTGCTGCTGGCGGTGACACGGCGACGGGAAGACGAGGAGTCGACAGCCTCCGGTCCGTAGCGAGATCATGATCCACACGTCGTGAAGCCCCCTCCCCAAGCTCGGGAAGGGGGCTTCTGGACTAGTGGAGTCGGTGAGGCTGTGGTCTCAGGCGAACGCTAGACCGTCACCCTCGACTACCACCCGCACCACGTCGCCTTCGACGAACCGGCCGTCGAGCAACTCGAGGGCAAGCGGGTCGGCGATGGCTCGCTGCAGCAGCCGCTTCAGCGGACGGGCACCAAACGACGGGTCGTAGCCGTGCTCAGTCAGCCAGTCGGCGGCCTCGTCGGTCAACTCGAGGTCGATCCGGCGAGCGGCCAGCCGGGCGCGCAGTTGGTCGAACTGGATCCCGACAATCTGGCGCAAATCTTCGCGGCTGAGTCGGTGGAACACGATGACGTCGTCGACTCGGTTGATGAACTCAGGCCGGAAGTGACCGCGGACCACGTTCATGACCCGTTCCTCGACGGCCTCCTCGGGTAGATCGGGGTCGATGAACTCTGAACCTAGGTTCGACGTCATGATCAGCACGCTGTTGGTGAAGTCGACGGTGCGGCCCTGACCATCGGTGAGACGACCGTCGTCGAGCAGCTGCAGCAACGTGTTGAAGACATCGGGGTGAGCCTTCTCCACCTCGTCGAGCAGAATCACCGAGTAGGGGCGGCGCCGCACCGCTTCGGTCAACTGGCCGCCCTCCTCATATCCGACGTATCCGGGAGGCGCACCGATCAGCCGACTGACTGAGTGCTTCTCCATGTACTCGGACATGTCGATTCGCACCATTGCCCGCTCGTCGTCGAACAGGAACTCGGCAAGAGCCCGCGCCAGCTCGGTCTTCCCAACGCCGGTGGGTCCGAGGAAGATGAACGAACCGATCGGGCGATGCGGGTCGGAAAGGCCGGCCCGGCTGCGCCGAATCGCGTTGGCCACGGCATCAACCGCCTCGTCCTGACCGATCACCCGCTCGTGGAGGTGCTCCTCGAGTCGGATCAGCTTCTGGACCTCGCCCTCCATCAGGCGGGAGACCGGAACGCCGGTCCAACGCGAGACGACCTCAGCAACGTCCTCTTCGCCGACCTCTTCCTTGAGCATGGCGAGATCGCTCTGCAGCTTCTCGAGCTGATCCTGCTGGTCCTGGAGTTGGCCTTGGAGGTCGGGCAAGGTCCCGTAGCGCAGCTCGGCAGCCTGCTGGAGGTCGCCGGAGCGTTCGCTGCGTTCGGCGTCGGCCCTGACCTCTTCGATCCGCTGCTTCAGTCCTCGGATGGCGTCGATCCGCTCCTTTTCGAGCTGCCAGTGGGCGGTGAGTCGATCGAGGTCCTCGCCCAGATCGGCAAGTTCCTGCTCGATCGCAGCAAGGCGCTCGCGTGAAGCAGCGTCGCTCTCCTTTTGCAGAGCGTTGCGTTCGATCTCGAGCTGGCGGCGACGCCGCTCCAGTTCGTCGATCTCCTCAGGCATCGAGTCGATCTCGATGCGCAGGTGTGAGGCCGCCTCGTCGATGAGGTCGATGGCCTTGTCGGGCAGGTGTCGCGCCGTGATGTAGCGATCGGAGAGCACGGCGGCGGCCACCAACGCAGCATCGGTGATGCGCACGCCGTGGTGAACCTCGTACCGTTCCTTCAGGCCGCGCAGGATTCCGACCGTGTCCTCCGCTGATGGGGGAGCCACGACGACAGGAGCAAAGCGGCGCTCCAAGGCCGCGTCCTTTTCGATGTGCTTGCGATGCTCATCGAGGGTGGTGGCGCCGATCAGGCGCAGCTCGCCGCGGGCCAGCATCGGCTTGAGCATGTTGGAGGCGTCCATCGAGCCCTCAGCTGCACCGGCACCGACGATGGTGTGAATCTCGTCGATGAAGGTGATGATCCCGCCTTCAGCCGCCTTGATCTCATCGAGGGTGGCCTTGAGACGTTCCTCGAACTCACCGCGGTATTTCGCGCCGGCCACCATTGCGGCCAGGTCGAGCGCGACGATGCGCTTGTTCTTCAGGCCTTCAGGCACATCACCGTTGGCGATGCGTTCAGCGAGGCCTTCGACGATCGCCGTCTTGCCGACGCCCGGCTCACCGATCAGGACTGGGTTGTTTTTGGTACGGCGAGTCAGCACCTGGATCACCCGGCGGATCTCGTCGTCCCGCCCGATGACGGGGTCGAGCTTGCCGGCGGCAGCGAGCTTGACCAGATCGCGGCCGTACTTCTCGAGGGGCTCGAGGGTGTCTTCGGGGTTCTGCGAGGTGACCTGTTGGGCCCCACGCACCTCAGTCAACGCGGCGAGGATGGCGTCCTTGGTGATGCCAAAGTCGCGCGACGATGATCCGATGTCTTCAGGGGAGGCGGCGAGCGCAAGCAGAATGTGCTCCATCGACACGTACTGATCTTTCATAGCCCGCATCTCGGCCTGGGCTGCTTCGAGCACGGCCAGCGTTGTGGGGCCAAATCCGACCTCCCCGGCGTCTCCGTGCACGGCGGGAACCGAGGCCAAAGAGCGATCGATCGGGCCCCGCAGTTCGGCCGGGTTCACGTCGAGTTTGTTGAGAAGCGGGTAGACGATCGTGTCCGTTTGCCCGAGCACGGCCTCCAAGAGATGGCCGGGAGCCACCGCTTGGTGGTGGCGCCGTGCCGCGCCGTCACGGGCCGCCAGGATGGCTTGCTGAGCTTTCTGGGTGAATACGTTGATATCCATGGCTTGGGTTGGGTTGTTCCTTCTTTGGTGGTATCTCCCCAATCACAACCAGAATACTACCAGATCTATGCCATATAATCTGAGTCTTGGACTATCAACCTTGGTTCGAGATTGCCGAAGAACCGAGTGACAGAGCGGGGTTTGCCCGCGTAGGCTTGTCGACGTGGGAGTACCGGATACACCGTCTCGAATTCGTGGCGCCATTGCGGCCGCCTGTGGCAGCGTCATCGGCGCGCTCGTTGTGGCTGTGGTGTTCGTGAACCTCTTCGATCGCGCCCCGGACGAGACGTGGGTCAACGTGCTGATCGGCGGGGCCTTCTGGTTGACGGCATCGGCGGTTGCCGGCCTGGGTGCCTGGTTGGCGACCCGGCCTTTCTATTCTGACGCCGCCAAGACCGGCTTCTCCGTCTTCGTCATCGCCGGCCTTCTGCCGTACCCCGCCTATGTCGTGTGGCTGGTCGTCAGGCCGGATCCGGCGCTGCTCTACATCGCGATGGCCGTCATCGCCGGGGTTGTTGCCCAATTGCTTGTCAGCCGCCTCGACTGGTCGCGCGGTGCCTCATCGGTTCCGATCCAGGACGTCGCCTGACCCATTCTGAGTCTTGGGCCCTTGGTCCGCGGTGTGCCGGGTGTCATACTCAACGACATGAGACCGCTCACGGACCTGTTTGTCAGCGCCCTCGGCGCTCAGATGTCGCTCGCATCCCTCGTGCTCTACGAGGCCTGGCCCAAGTTCCTCGACAACGTGATCTTCGACGACTCTCGGCTCGGACTCGGCATGTCTCGCGACCAGGCGAACTGGACGTTCTGGACGCTGGTGCTCGTGGTAGCCATCGCAGTCGCTCTGGTGTGGCGCTGGCACCGGGCCGAGTTGGCGGTACGGGTCGGCGTCTCTACTGCGGTCGTTCTGATCGCTACCTCGTACCTGCAGTTCTGGATCACCTACGGCGAACTGGCGAGTCTGGAGAACTTCGGTCTTGTCGTCGTCGACGGCTGGATGTGGCTCTGGATGGTCCTCGCTCCGCTGTTCGGCGGTGCCTGGTGGGTGCGCGAACTTCGGCGCCCGCGTTCGTCGGGGAGGCCACCGGCCGCTCGCTGATCCGCAACACAGCGTCGTTGCGAACCTAGGGTTGCCATTCATGAACGGTGGATCTGGTTTTGCAGCGCGCGGCGGATGGTGGGTGGCAGCCCAGGTGATCGCGTTCGGGGTTGTCGCCGCAGCCTTGTTGTGGGCTCCGGAGCGGGACGTTCGCGGCATCGTGGCCGCGCTCGGCTGGGTATTGGTGGTTGCCGGCGGAGGCTTGGCCATCGACGGTGTCTTTCAGATTCGGGGACACCTGACGGCCTATCCGGCTCCGCTCGACCACGGGAAGCTGGTCGAGCACGGCTCCTA
>CAYXMJ010000129.1:0-8987 GCA_964465915.1 uncultured Acidimicrobiaceae bacterium | reverse complement strand
GCTCAAAGACGCCGAAGGCGACGACTTCAAGGTCGAGGGTGCAGTGGTGATGAGCCGCGACGCCGACGGCAATGTCGACGTGCTCGAGAAGGGCGCGGCCAATGAGGACACGGTGGCCGGTGCGTGGATCGGCGGCGGGATAGGCCTCGTCGTTGGTCTGTTCGCTCCCCCGCTGCTCGCCGCCACGGCGATCGGTGCCGGCATCGGAGCTCTGCTCGGGCATCTGACGAAGAAGCACGAAGAGAAGGAACTCGGCGTCGAACTCGACGAGTACTTCCCGCCGAACTCGTCTGCGGTAGTTGTCGTCGTCGACGACAACTACCTCGACCGCGTCGAGGGCGCCCTGACCGACGCCGACAAGCGGGTCAACAAGGCGATCAGCCAGGACGACTACGACAAGCTGCAGAAGGCCATCTCGAAGTCCGACGACGAGATCACCGACGCCGTCGACTCCTAAGCCACTATCCGTCGTTGGTTCGACCGGCGGCCCTCTCTTGGGCCGTCGGTCGGCCACGGCGCATTTCCCCCTCGTAACGAGGTCTCGTTGAGCGTGAGCAGCAAAACCGCACCCCCGGACAACACCTCGGCAAGACCCACGGCGCCGACCACGATGGAGAGTTGGTTCCCAATCGGGGAATGGTTGCCGCGCTACCCCTGGGGCAAGTACTTCTCTGCGGATCTCATTGCCGCAGTCAGTGTTGCCGCGTTGCTGATTCCCGAGTCGCTCGGCTACGCAACGGTGGCCGGAGTTCCGGTCCAGATCGGCCTCTATGCGGCGCCGTTGGCGTTGATCGGGTACGCCATGTTCGGCGGATCGAAGCTGCTGGTGTTTGGTGCGGCCGGGTCGGTAGCGGCCGTGTCTGCAAGCGTGGTGGGCGGCCTCTCGGGGGGCGATCAGGACACTGCCGTGGCGTTGACCGCAGCGTTGGCGCTGACGACCGGAGCCGTGTTCCTGGTGGCCGGGTTGGCCAAACTGGGATGGATCACCAACTTCATCTCAAAGGCCGTGATGGCAGGGTTCATCATCGGCATGTCGATCCAGATCATCGTTGGACAGTTCGGAAAACTGTTTGGCGTCGACCAGTCGGGTGACAACACCTTCGAGAAACTCTGGTCCGCGATCTCCCAGATCGGTGATTGGAACTGGACCGCGGCAATACTCGGCGTCGGCTCGCTGTTGATGATGTTCGCCATCCAAAAGTTCATCCCGAAACTGCCGGCCGCGCTGACCGCCGTAGTCCTGGCCTCGATCCTCGTGGCCATATTCGATCCCGACATCGACCTGGTCGCTCAGATCCCTCAGGGCCTCCCCTCCTTCAGCCTGCCGTCGGGAATCGACGCTTCGACGTGGGGAACGCTCCTCCTCGGGGGGGCCGTGGTTGCCCTGGTGGGGATTTCCGAAGGCACCGGCGCATCGAGCGTGATATCGAAGAAGACCCATGACCGACTCGAAACCAACCAGGAGTTCCGCGCCTACGGCGTCGCCAACCTGGGCGCCGGCGTATTGGGCGGCATGGTCGTGACCGGCAGCCTCGCCAAGTCATCGGCCAACATGGCGGCGGGCGGCAAGACCCAGATGTCGAACATCTTGCTCGCCGGCTTCGTGCTGCTCACCCTGGCCTTCCTCGCTCCCGCATTCCAATGGCTCCCCGAGGCGGTACTCGCCGCCATCGTCATCAACGCAATGTGGGGCTCGGCAAACCCCCGCAAACTGGAACGACTCTGGCACATCGACAAAGTCGACTTCACATTCGCCTTCATCACCTTCTTCACCGTCCTCGCCCTCGACCTGTTGCCCGCCATGATCATCGGCATCATCCTGTCGATCATCTACATGATCTATCGGGTCAGTTTCCCCGGACGCGAAATCCTCGGCAAAGACCCCGCTACCGGCGACTACCTCGTCAAACGCTGGCTGTATGGACGCCGCCACGGCGAAGCCAACCCCCAAGCCGAGGCCGTTCCCGGCGTCATCGTCTGCCGCTTCTCGGCACCCCTCATCTTCTCAAACGCCGAGGCCTTCACGACCACCGGCGAAGGGATCCTCATCGAAGCCGCCACCAATGGCCCACTCCCCCACACCTTGGTGATCGACTTCGAGGAAGTGTTCCTCATCGACGACACCGGCGCCGCAGCTATCACCAGCCTGTTCGAGTACTGCCAGCGCTATGGAGTCGACCTCGCGCTCGCCAGAGTTCACGCCGGCACCCACAGGATCCTCCAACTCACCGGCGTCGCCGACGAAATCGGCGAACACCGCATCCAGGACACCGTCCGCAATGCCGTCAGCGCCGCAAGCGCCAAACCGCCGCCGCCCGCCGGGCCGGCATCCGCTTAGGAGGGTGTTGATCAACTGCCGTGCGGACTCGCGCGGCCACGAACTGCCTGGTCACGGCCATCGTGGTGAGCCCAAAACTGACATTGTTCAGCGGCTTCCTAGTCCGCAGTCGCCGGGAGGCCCGAACTCGCCTTTTCACCGCGTAGTTTGCCGATTCTGGCTAGCCGCCCCCACTCTGGCTCCGTAGCCTGGAGACCAGGGCCCGCTCCACGGCGAGTTCGCGCTGCGATGACTCGCGACGGCCCGCTACGGCACAGACGATGACCGGGTGGCATCCGGGTGAATAGAGGAAGGCGCTGCGATGGCAGACGACACGTTCGTGACATATGCAATTGATGGGAAAGAGGAATTCCCGGGGACGATCGGCAAAACCGAGTTCGACTCGACGACCGCGTGGCCGGTCCCACCGAAAGCACCAAACGGCGCACCAAACGTCCTGTTCTACGTGCTCGACGATGTCGGTTTTGGCCAGCTCGAGCCATTCGGTGGCCTGATCAAGACGCCTGCTCTCGACAGGATCGCGAAGCGGGCAGCGATCTACACCAACGTTCACACCACCGGACTGTGCTCCCCCACACGTACGTGCATCATCACGGGGCGTAACCACCACACGAATGCCATGGGCTCCATCAGCGAGTGGTCCACCGGCTATCCCGGCTACAACGGCCGGATGACCAAGCAGCATGGCTTCCTGTCCGAGATCCTGAGGGAACAGGGATACAACACGTTCGCACTCGGCAAGTGGCACCTCAGCGTCTCAACCACTGAGACCCCTGCCGGCCCCTTCGACACGTGGCCATTGGGCCGTGGCTTCGACCGATATTACGGATTCCTTCCCGGCGAAACCGACCAGTGGTACCCGGACCTCACGGTTGACAACCATTCGACCCATGCACCCGGGTCCCCCGAGCACGGCTACCACCTTTCGAAGGACCTCGCTGATCAGGCGATCAAGATGGTTGCAGGCGCCCACAATATTGCTCCGGACAAGCCCTTCTTCTTGTATTTCTGCCCAGGTGCGGGCCATGCGCCGCATCACATATTCACCGAGGAGGCGGACAAGTACAACGGCGTCTTCGACATGGGATGGGACAAGTACCGCGAGGTCGTCTTCACCAATCAGAAGAAGCTTGGATTCTTCGACGAGAACGCGGAGATCTCACCACCGGATCCCGACGTCCCGGCCTGGGACTCGCTGTCGGCCGACGCACAAAAGCTGTACACACGCATGATGGAGGTCATGGCCGGGTATGTGACCTACACGGACCGGCATTTCGGACGCGTTTTGGACTTCCTCGAATCGATCGACGAGCTCGACAACACGCTCATCATGTTCATTTCGGACAACGGCGCCAGCCCCGAAGGCGGCGAGGTCGGCAGCCTCAACGAGTACGACTTCTTCAACTACCTCGGCGAGGACCTCGAGAACAATCTTGCGCATATCGACCAGCTCGGGACACCAGAGTCGTACAACCACTACGCATGGGGATGGGCGCACGCCGGCAACACGCCGTTCCGGAGGTGGAAGAAGGAGACCTTCCGCGGTGCTACGACCGATCCGTTCATGATCTCGTGGCCCGCCAGGTTCGACCTCAAGGGCGATGTTCGGCATCAGTACGGACACGCGATCGACATGGTCCCAACGGTCCTCGAACTCCTGGGCATCGACCCGCCCGACATGATCAACGGCATCAAGCAGGAGCCGTTCCACGGCGTGAGTCTTGCCGACACGATCACCGATTCCGGCGCACCCGAAACGCACACGGTGCAGTACTTCGAGATGTTCGGTTGTCGGTCCATCTATGAGGACGGATGGCGAGCGGAGTGCGGCTATCCAGGCCCGGACTATGCGACCGGCAAGGAACGAGGGCGCAACCTCGGCGACCCGATTCACCCGCAGGATCTGGACGCCCTCGAGGGTGAATGGCAGCTGTTCAACCTCAACGAGGACCCGGCTGAGGCGCACGATCTTGCCGAGAAGTATCCGGACAAGCTCAAGGAGATGATCGCGCTCTGGTGGCAGGAAGCCGAGAAGTATGACGTCCTCCCTCTCCAGGGAGAGATGGGTTCGCGAATCAACATGCCTCGCCCGATGCCTGGTACCTCAACGACGCAATACAAGTTCTATCCAGGTAACCCGGTTGCTGCGCTCGTGCAGCCAAAGGTCTACGGCCAGTCGCACACCATTGCGGCCGACGTGACGATCCCGTCGGGCGGCGCCGACGGCGTGATTTACGCCTCCGGTGCACACACCGGTGGCTACTCGCTGTTCATGAAGGACAAGAAGCTGCACTTCGTGTACAACTACCTTGCCCGAAAGAACTTCCGCATCGACGTCGACAGCGAGCTTGCCGAAGGCGACCACACAATCCTGTACGAGTTCGCAGTCACCGGCGAGGGTGAACCGATGAAGGGCAAGGGCGCTCCGGGGACGGGGACGCTATTCGTGGACGGCACGAAGGTGGGATCTGTGGACATGGATGTCACCGTCCCGTTCCTGTTCAGCATCGAGGGAATCAGCGTGGGCATGGACTACGGCGACAGCGTCGACCACGCGAACTACAAACCGACGTTCCCGTTCACCGGCACCGTCAAGGAGGTGCGATTCGACCTCACGGCCGAGGCGATCCAGAACGCCGATGTCGAAACCATGCACGGGATGTCCAAGCAGTAGAGCAGAAGAGCCCAACGACCGAGCGGCGCCGGCCCCCGCCGGCGCCGCTTGTATTGGGGCCCACCAAGCCCAAGCGTCATACAGCGGAATCGTGCCGAAACTGGCTAGCCGATCAGAGAAACGCTGATACCTTCGACGGTGGGACAATCACAGCAGCGACAAGGGGCGGATACGACGGACAACGACTTCCGTGGCCGTGACCTTCGCGGCCGTTCATTCCGCGATCAAGACCTCAGCGGGGCCGATTTCAGCGGTGCTGATGTGCGCGGATCTGATTTCACCGACGCTCGGCTCGCCCAAGCCAACTTCACCGACGCCCGCCTCGGTGTCCGGCCACTCACCGGCGCACTGATCTTCGTCGCAGCATTGGCGATCTCGATCGCCGCCGGACTCATGATCGGCTACTTCGCCGACACGATCCGTGATGGCGCTGCCGCCCCTGACTGGCGGGACAAGATGGCCGGTTGGCTGTTGGTACTGGTCGTCGTGGTGTTCCTGGGATTCCTCATCTTCCGAGGCGTTCGGACGGCGCTGTTGGCCTCAGTGATCGTGCTCGTCGTCGTGGTGGTAGTTGACGTCACCCTGGTGTACTCGATCGCCGGTGAGATCCGATACGTGTATGCGTTTCGACTCATCGGCCTACTCGTGTTGGCCGCCTTCGCCACGCTCGCCGGGGTACTCGGTCGCATCATCGGCGGGACCTTCGGTGCCTGGGCGATCGCAATCGTTGCCGTGATCGGTGGTCTCGCCGCCGGCCGCGCCCACGGAGGATTGGCCGCCATCATCGTGAGCATGCTGCTCGTCTACCTGTCCAAGCGAGCCCTCAAGCTCGATGCCCGTGACCGGGAGCTGCGCAAGCTCGCTCACCGACTCGTGACCCGACGCGGCACTCGCTTCACCGGGGCCGACATCTCGGGAGTCGACTTCACGGGAACGCTGGCCGCTCAGGCCGACGCTACCGACGCCACCCTCGAAGGTGCGATTTGGGAGCACGGCAAGGGTCCCCGCACCTTTCGGGCGGACCACTAGGACCCTGTTGAACAATGTCAGTTTGGGCTCACCACGAAGCCGGTGACCAGACAGTTCGTGGCCGGGGCGAGCCCGCACGCCAATTGATCAACACCCCCCTAGGACTCCTCGGTTCTACGACGTGGCGGCCGATACCTTTTCGGCGTGTTTGCCCAACTCCGCTCCGATCGGTATCAACATGGCGAGGCCAATCAGCGCGATGACGATCACGTAGGTCAGGGCTTCGGACGAGAAGTTCTGCGCCCCGACCACCAGTGCGGCTGAGAGGTTGCGCTGCGCGGTGCCAAGGCCGAGCACCGAGCGGGTCGCGGGATCCGAACCACCCGAGAAGTAGCCGAGGACCAACGCCACGAGGAGAAACACCACGGCGGCGAGCAGACCTCCGGTTCCGACCAGATCAACGATGTCGCTCCATGCCAGGATGATGCCGCCGACCACGAGGAACAGGATTGCAAACGTGGAAGCCTGCGACATGTGCGGCTGCAAAGTATCGGCCGTTCCCGGCCAGCGGGCCTTCATGAACAATCCGATCCCCAACGGCAATAGCATCATGGTGATCAGCGAGCTGGCAATGTCCCAGGCGCTCACGTCGACGTCGGATAGAAACAGCGGTAGCGCAAGGGGCATGTAGACGACGGTCAACACCATCAGCATCGTCATCAACCCGACCGAAAGCGCAACATCACCCTTCGCCACCTGCGCCAATTTGGGTAGAAACGGTGCACCCGCTGCCGTTGCCACCAACACCAACCCCGCGTAGAGGTCCTGGTCGAGGTTCACTACCGCCTGGATGCCCCACGCCAACAGCGGTACGGCAATGAAGTTCAACGCCAACGCTACGAGCACCAGACGCACATTCTTGAGCGGGGCGATGATCTGCGGGATGGTCAGGCTCAGCCCCATCGCCAACATCGACGCCAGCACAAACACCAACGCCGAGACCTGAACCAGCGTGGTCAGGACGTCACTCATCTGCGATCAGCCCTTCGTTGTCATTGCTGCACATCTCTCCCAGCGCCGGTGCCGACCTCCCCCGGCAAACCCGGGGGGAGGCAGACCGCCACTACCAGTGGTTCACATGATGGCGCGTTCGGCGATCTCGGGATCGCTGGGGCGAGCGATGAAGTAGATCAGCATGCCGAGAATGGGTAGGAACAGGATCAGAAGCAACCAAAGGAACTTGGTGAACCCGCCCTCGTCGGGTCGGCGGAAGATGTCGATGGCGGTATAGACCCACGCAATTATCAGTGGGATGAAGATGAAAAAGAGGAAGAACCAGTTCCAAAAGACCATTGCATGCCTCCCAGGCAATTCGAAACGTCACGACGCGACAGCCGGGCCGCAGGCCGCTACAGACCTCGCGACGTTAGGCGGCATCGGTGGTCTTGGCTAGCCAGTTTCGGCAAGGACCCACGCCGAGGAATGACCGCGCCCGGCGGATTCCCGGATGAGGGTGCGCTGCTGGGTGCGGTCCCGCACGGTGTTGTGTGTCCGACAGGGCCCTAGATGTGCACGACCGCCGGCACGAGGACGTCTTGAAGTACCTGGTAGTCGTCGGGATCGATCGCCCGCTCGAGGAACCTTTCGGCATCTCGCAAGAGGCGGCGGACCCGGTCGAGGTGCCGGCCGTCGGCGACGACCACGACGACTGACGAACCCGGAGGAAAGGAGTTATCCAGGTCGACGCCCACGGGGCGCTCATCATGCCTCTTCACCAGTCGTCCAACGGCCGCGCCTTCACCCAACGTGTTGCCGTGGGACACGCTCGACGATGAATCAAAGAAGCTCTTCAGGCGGATGGCCGAAGTGTTCGCGGGCTTCTCGTCCTATACCGATCATGAGATCGGGCGGCTGCTTGACTTCATCGAGGATCTCGGTGAGTGGGACAACACGATCTTCATCGTCTCGTCCGACAACGGCGCATCCGGTGAGGGAACCCCTACTGGCTCGGTGAACGAGAGTCTGTTCTTCAATGGGATTCCCGACACCATCGAGAACAACATGAAGTACTACGACGTGCTCGGCAGCATCGATACGTACAACCACTACCCGACAGGCTGGGCGCAGGCGTTCTGCACGCCGTACAAGATGTACAAGCGCTACGTGTGGAACGGCGGGATCTGCGATCCGCTGATCATCTCGTGGCGCGACAAGATCAAGGCGAACGGCGATTTCCGGCATCAGTACAGCCACGTCTCGGACATCGCCCCCACGATCTATGAGATGCTCGGCATCGAGTTCCCGGAGACGGTGAAGAACTATCCGCAGATGCCGCTCGAGGGTCAGAGCATGGTGTACACGTTCGAGAACGCTGATGCCAAGACCGTCAAGAAGAGCCAGTTCTACGGCTTGCTCGGGACCCGCGCCATCTACAAGGACGGATGGAAGGCCAACACCGTGCACCCGGCGACCGGTGGGTGGGACGACTTCAACAACGACAAGTGGGAGCTCTACCACGTGGATCTTGACCGAAGCGAGATGCACGACCTGGCCGACGAGCACCCGGACAAGCTCAAGGAGATGATCAACCTCTGGTTCTACGAGGCGGCCCTCTACAACGGTCTGCCGATCGACGATCGAGCGCCGGCTGAGATGGTTGGAGGGACGGTGCGCCCCTCGCTGGTGGATCACACCAAGACGCGGTACACCTACTTCCCGAATACGGCGATGCTTCCCGAGGGCGACATGGCCCAGATCCGGGGCCGATCGTTCGAGTTCCTCGTGGAGGTCAATTTCGGCGATTCACCCGAGGGCGTGTTGTTCGCCAACGGGAGCCGTTTTGGCGGGCATTCGCTCTACGTGAAAGAGGGAACCCTCAAGTACGTCAACAACTTCATCGGGCTCGAGGAGCAGATACTCACCTCCGACAGCCCCCTTCCCAAGGGCGACTGCACGGTCGGTGTTTCATTCGAAATGAAGAACGTGGACAAGAAGGCCATGCAAACG
>CAYXMJ010000128.1:0-8999 GCA_964465915.1 uncultured Acidimicrobiaceae bacterium | reverse complement strand
CGTCCGATCAACATACGGAATCGGCCGCCGGACGTGGAGGGCCATTCCCCGAATAGTCAATAATGACTGGTCACCCGCGAAGCCGCCGCCGAACGCGAGACCCGACTCGGCCGCTCCACTGGACGCGATGAACCGGTGCCCGACGTAGCATGTGATCAGTGGCGACTGAGGTGCTCGAATCGGGTGGCGCTATCAGCACAGCCGAGAACGAGGTCGTCAAACCGATGGCATGCTTCCCACCTGCCCTTCCGGGGGCTGGCACCTCAGTATTGGCAACGAACAGGTCCTTGTCCTCTTGATATCGAGGCGACGACGCGCTGGAGTTCATGGATGAGCGCTTAGAGAGGGGGTGATTCGATGTACGCGCTCTTCTTCCAGTTCCACATTCCCGTTGCCGGTCGTGAGAAGATGGCCGTCGAGGTATTCAACGACGCCATGATGACCTTCGGGAAGTGGGCGGCAGAGGGACTATGCCACGAGCCGCTGGCCTTCATCTCCAACCGCGGAGGTGGAGTGATCCTGCTCCCCGGTGATCACGAGGCGAAGCTCTGGGAGCTCATTCACACTGATGAGTTCTACGAGATGGTGACGAAGGCCCGGCTCACCGATCCGAAGCTCGACTGGCAGCTGATGGCTCCGGCGACCGAGCTGATGCCGAAGTGGGCCGAAGTCGTGATGCAGACGTTGCCCTGAGTATTCGAGAACCTCGAGGAGAGCCCTTCACTGTTAGAGGCGGAGGGCTCTCCTGTTGCCCGAAGACACCTCAACAGACGCCGTGGCGACCGATCCCCCTTGATTCTCGGAGTTGGGTTCGTTCAAGCAGGGGATGGGTGCGCAACATCGCGTCTCATTTTGATGAGGTGGGAGGTCCACGCTGCCCTCCCCGGGGCAGCCGCACCACGGATGACGATCTCACGGGTGTTCGCCGCGGACACCTGGCTGCTCCTGCGGCGCGCGAAGTGACGTCGCCCCCAACACAGCCCGAGACTTCCCCCGCTTGGAGGCATACGAGGAGGTTGCCCGCGCGCGCCAAAGACCTCCCTCTGCGATGGCGCGGATCCGGAGCCGAAGCTGAGGCGATCGGAGAGCTTGCGGATGCTGCAACCGGACGCGCGGGCCCGAGCCGTAACTACGGAGGGTCGGCCCGGGAAAGTCTGAGAAAGCGTCGCCGGCTAGGTGGGCTCTGCGGATCGAGGCGGCGGCCTTCGCCGTGGACGATGACGTGGTGGTGATACCAGCACAGGGTCGTCAGGTTGGCGGGGTCGTGGCAGCCGCCTTCACTCCAGGGTTTCACATGGTGCGGCTGGAGACGGTAACGGCTGCGGCACCCGTCGATGATGCAGCCCGCATCGCGCCACACCACGAGGCGACGGACCGCAGGCGGTATCGCACGGGAAGCCTCGGTGACCACCACCGGGTCACCGCCTGCCATTCCGACGAGTTGAATTGCGCCGCTGCAGAGAATGCGCTCCAGGGTGGCCGGCCCGACCTTCGGGCCGAATTCGATCTCGGCACCGGCCTCGCCACGGGTCTCAGCAGCGAGACGCCCGTCGACGAACACCGTGACGAGAGGGTCGCTCGAATGCGCATCTCCAGCGTCCCGCTCACCGGCCTCGAAAGAGTCTTGCGCGATGGACACCAGGGCATCGGCCCGACGAGCAGACGCGATCGATACCGGACCGGGCAGGTCACGAAACATGTCGGCCCGCTGGTCCACCGCTTTCTCGAAAAGCCGGAATTCGAAGCCGGACAATTGCCCCCAGAAGCGACCCTCCGTGCCGTCGAGCGACGCTTGGGTAGCCAGGTATCTTTCGCGGTACGCCTGTTCCTCATCGACCCTGCGCAGCCGTCGGTGTCGTGCGGCCACCCGCCGGACTCCGGCCAGGTCCCATCGTTCGCTGTCGGCAACCACGGATGGAGGGGCTCCCGTATCCACCAACTGCAACGTCTCGACCATCCGATCGAACGACGGCTCGCCGGCAAGGGTTTCGCCAATATCGGGATCCTCCGCTACTGCCGAAGCTGTACGCATCAGCCGCCGGGCGGTGTCGTACGTTACGTCGAGCCGGGAGGCCGTCCATTCCAGCATGGACCGGCACCCATCCATGGTGGCGACCTGAGCAGCGTTGAGCCGACCGAGCAACTCAGCCTGGTGCAAACGAGCCCGAGCAATCATCCCTTCCAGCGCGATCACCTCACTCTCGAGGGCATCGATCGAAGCAGTGACGGCGTTGTCAATCATGGCAACACCGTATCTCCTGGGTATGACAGAAAGGCCCAGAATCCGCGGTGTTCGAGCGGAAGCGGCCGGCACGAACACGCAGGCCCTTGGCCTTGCGGAAACAGCGATCCAGCAGCGCGCCATAGGGCACTCTTCCTCTGGCGAGGGGACCCCGCGCCCCGTACGGTCGAAGGTCAGGCTCCGCCGCGGCGCGGCCGGGAAGAAGGCTGCGTCGCCCACCACCACCGCGGACCTGAAGGGGTGAGGGAGAATGCGCAGATTCCTGGTTCCGATTCTGGTCATCGCCATGATGATGATCGCCGGCCCGGCGGCGGCCGATCCGCCGGACTTCCCCGACTTCACGCCGACGGCGGCCGGGCCCGAAGGGGTCGCGGTTGACAACGTCGGCAACGTCTACATCAGCATCGGATTCCCGGCCGGCTACACCGAGGTCTGGAAGTACGACCCGTACGGTCAGGGCGAAGTACTCGCCACGATCCCGGGGCCGAGCGCAGCCGGGCTCGCCGTCGACGCCAACGGGAAACATGTCTACGCCGCGCAGCAATTCGTTGGTGTCTTCAAGATCGACATGCGAGGCGGGTTCGAACTGGTACCAGGCACCGATGCCATCGCGCTTCCCAACGCGCTGGCATTCGATAAACGGGGCAACCTCTACATCTCCGAGACGTTCTCATTCGACCCGGAGGGTGACGGCCTCGACTACTACCCGTTCTGTGATGCTGCCGTCACACCGGGCGCCATCTTCGATGGTTTCTTCGGGCGTGGCGGCATCTGGGTGGTGCCCAAGGGCGGCTCAGCCGAGCTGCTGCTGCGTGACGACCTGCTCACCGGCGTGTGCGCTCCCATCCCGATCCCGTTCCCGATCGGAGCCAATGGGATCGCCTACCACCAGGGCAGCCTGATCGTGGCCAACACCGAAAAGGCCCTACTGCTGGAGATCCCGATCCTCAAGGGCGGGAGCCTCGGCGCCATCGAGGTGATCACGCAGATCACGGGTGACGGTCTCTTCGGGCCGAAGATGATCGACGGCATCGCCCTCGACGTCCACGGCAACATCTACGCTGCGATCGTCACCGGCAGCACGGTCGAGAAGGTGAGCCGCGACGGCAGCTCCATCGAGACCATCGCCACGTTCGAGGACGGACTGACCTTCCCCGCCAGCCTCGCCTTCGGCACCGGTAAGGGGGAGCGGCAGAACTTGTTCGTGACGAACCTGGCGTTCGAAGTACCGCCGGGGTTCGCCGGGCCCGGCATCGCCAAGGTCTACGCAGGCGCGCCGGGGTTGCCGTTGCCCTAGGCACCCAAACCCAAGAAGGGGGAATGAAGCGCGCGGCGAAGTCGGGTCGCCACACCAGGCGGCCCGGCTTCGGCGGCGTCGGCAGTCGTAGGATGATCTCAGCTATCGAACGGAATCTCCCCATGACATCCTCGACCAGGCAGCCCGGCGCCCTCCTTCTGCTCCTTGTGGTCACAGCACTCCTCCTCGCCGCGTGCGGCACGACCGGCTCTGGCACCATCGTCACCGAACAACGAGACGTCGGTTCCTTCGATCGGATCGAGGCCAGCAGCGGGGTGAACGTGGAGATCACCGTCGACCCGACCCTGCCCACCTCAGTGGAGGTCATGTACGACGACAACGTCCTCGAGAACGTCGCGACAGACGTGAGCGGCGACACCCTCGTCATCAAGCTCACCGGTAGCACCAACATTTCGGGCAGCGCCCGTAGGGTCGTGACGGTCGTGACCGACCGCCTCGTCGGAATCTCGGCAAGTGGCGGCGCCAACGTCAGCGCCAGCGGAGCCACCGACGCCTACCAAGCCGACGTCAGCGGCGGGGCCGACCTCGAACTGCGCAAACTCGAAGCTGCCTCAGTGGTGTTGGACGCCAGCGGCGGCGCCACCCTCAACGTGTACGCCAGCGAGTCGGCAACCGGCGAGGCCTCCGGTGGAGCCAACGTTTCGGTCTTCGGCAACCCACCGGTCGTGGCCGTCGACGTCAGCGGCGGCGCAGACCTCGACATCGAGAACTGAAACCACCGCGTACCGTCGAACCATGGCAAAGCGACCCGTCCAGCCCATGCCGCAAGACATCCGGGACGAACTCGAAGCTGCCGGCGTGACTGACGAGTACGACGAGCGGCCCTTCTACCAGCGCAACGACTACCTGGGCTGGATCGCAAACGCCAAACGACCCGAGACCCGTCGCAAGCGGATCGACCAGATGCTCGACGAACTCAAGGAAGGCGGCGTCTTCATGGGCATGGACCACCCACCCAGCCGCAAGCCCTGAGGGCCGGATCCTCCGTCAGAGCCTTCGGAGTGAACCGACGGGCGACGTGTTCCGTGCAGAACGCGACGAAGGGCGGGCCACACGGACCCACCCCTCATCAACATCTCCGACGGCTAGAACAGCGGCCGGACCGTTGCGGTACCGAACGGGAGGAAGTCGTTCTCGATCACCCAGACGTTGCCGTCCTTGTCGACCTCGACCGCGGTCGGCAGGTCCAGGCCATCGGCGATGACCGGACAGCTCCCGGTGTCGACATCGCAGGCTCGCACCGTGCCTCCGGCAGCGGGCGCAACGACCGGACCGCCTTCTGTGGCGAACCAGCCGGCAGCATCGAGTTCAGCCACATACAACGTGCCGTCGGGACCAAATTCCAGGTCGACGATCGACGTCAGGCCGCTAGCAACCTCGACGCAGGCGTCACTGGGACACACGACATGACGGCTTCCGTTCTCGATACGCCAGATCCGTGACCAGCCGGGCGTGCCCGGGAAGCCCGTCAGTTCGCCCGCGTAGTAATGCCCGTCGGGCCCGACGGCGATCGAGGTGGGAACCGGCTGCGCCATGAAGTCCGGCGGGAGGAAGTCACAGAGGAACGATACCGGGCCGCTGCCGTCGCAGATCGCCTGCGGCGTCAGCACCGCCACCCAGTCCACGTTGCCTGATTCGTCGACGTAGAGGATGTCGTTGCCGGCGGCGTCGGCCACCAGCGCCTTACCACCGTTGAGGTGCGCCAGGTTGAACGGGTTCGACTCCGGCTCGCCCGGGTTCCAGCTCTGATCCGGGTTGTAGGCCATCTCGTACTCATACAGGTTGGCGACCTCTTTCACGTGCCCGCGCGAAACGCGGAAGAGCCGTTGCGCGGTCGGCTCGAACACCGGATCGAATGGCTCACTGGTCAACGCCAGCATGTTGCCCCTGCCGATCGCCGCCACATCGGAAGCGCCGCCGAGCTCGGCGACCAGGCCGGTGTCCCCGGCGCGTATCTCCCAGATCCCTTCCGCAGTGTTCGCCACGAGCAGGCTCCCATCGGGAGCCGTATCCATCCCGAAGGCTGGGGACAAGAACTCGTAGGCGCCGTTGGCGCCGGCCGACGTCGGCAGCAACGCCAATCCGGCCAACATCGCGAACGTCACGACGACGCGCATCGCTCGCCGTTTGGGTGTCATTTCTCGCACCATTCCCCTCCTTGAAGAACCTGAATCCCTTCGATGAAGGGTACTCGTCGACGACGCGGCGCGCCGAGCGAATGTTCGAACAATGTGAAGACCGCCTGCCACCGCCGGAGCTGTTTGGACGCGCCGCCCATCCCTGCCCGGCAGGAACCGCAGAGACGACCGCTGCTGCCGTCGCAAGCCGCTCGCTTGCTTACCTTCCGTCACATCAACTTCAGGAATCCGCCCCGAACGGCCGCTAGGACTAACAAAACGTGTCTTGCTCCAGAAGGGGAACTATGCACGACCCAGCGCCGGATTTCGGCACGGTGTGGAAGGGCTACGCCCGAATGAGGTCGCGGTGCATGTCGCCGCGCTTACGTTATCCGAGCAGGAAACCCAGCAACGTGCCGACACGCTCGAACTGGAGTTCACCGGGGCACTGGAAACGGCTGCAAGCCTGGAAGAACTCCAACCCACCTGTCGTGGCCGTCGACGTCAGCGGCGGCGCAGACCTCGACATCGAGAACTGAAACCACCGCGTACCGTCGAACCATGGCAAAGCGACCCGTCCAGCCCATGCCGCAAGACATCCGGGACGAACTCGAAGCTGCCGGCGTGACTGACGAGTACGACGAGCGGCCCTTCTACCAGCGCAACGACTACCTGGGCTGGATCGCAAACGCCAAACGACCCGAGACCCGTCGCAAGCGGATCGACCAGATGCTCGACGAACTCAAAGAAGGCGGCGTCTTCATGGGCATGGACCACCCACCTAGCCGCAAGCCCTGACGGTCCGTTTGACCTAAGCCTCCATTTGTGGCCGCACGCGGGCGCGACAATCGAGACCTGCCCGTGCAGTGGCACACAGGCTGCGCTGATGCCACGACGACATGACCGAGCCGATCGCGATCCGCTGAGGAAAGGCGCTGCCAGTTCCAAAGCGAGGGACTACTCCCGCAGGCTGGCTGGGAAGCCGACGGCGCCGAGACCGACCACTGCCTCGGCATCACCATCCCGGCGGTGCGATACCGCCGGGCGCTCTAGCGAGGGCGAACCGACCCGACGGCTCAGGGCACCGCCTCGATGTCCAGATACGGGATCGTCGACGCGGCATGTGGCAAGACTGCGATGCGTTCCCCCGGAGCGAGATCTGCCAGGGCGGAGGAGACCGCCGTCTGGAAGTCGTCTACGGAGTCGAGCAGTAGCCGCCTTGCCAGCTCGCGTGGCATGTCGGAGCAAACCAACAGCCGAGCCCGCTCGGTGTCGCGCGCGAGTTGGTACGCCTTGTGGGGGCCGATCCGGAAGCCTTCAGTGCGATACACGTCGATCACCTCCCGCCGTGAGCGCTTGCCCGATACCCACTGCTCGTAATGCCGGCTGCCGGCGCCCTCAGAGCAGGCGGCCGTGAGGATGATGGTTCCGCCTGGGCGAATGATCCGGGCGGCGGACGCCACGGCCTTCTGGGACTGGTAGACGTTGATGTCCTTGGGGTGGCCGCCCGGCGACGCGACTACCAACCCGTAGTCCTGTCGCACCGCGACCTGGCGGAACTGGCGCGCGAGTGGATGACCCGCTTCCATCACGGCAACCGGGTCACCGGCTAACGCCTGCACGATCTGCCGTCGTTGATCGAGGACCGCATTCAGCGCCAGGTCGACGCCGATCAACCGACCGATCTCTTCGACGTCCTGCCGCGCCGGGTTGCTCGCGTAGGTGCCGACCTGGGAGTCGGGATGGGCCATCAACGTGTGGTTGGCGTTGATCGTGGCCAGTCCGGCCAGGCCGATCGCGGCGCTCTTCACGCCGCCGGAGAAGCCGACGAACTGGTGTGGCTCGATGGTGCCGACCACGATCTTGAGATCCGCCTCGACATAGCCGCGGTTGGCCCAGACCGGAGTTCCACGCGAGGTGGCTCCGAGGAAGACGAGGCCGTCGCCGCGTTCGGAATCGTGCGATACGACCCGAAAGCGGCTCAGGATCTCCGGTGGGAGGATGGCTGAGTGCTCTTCCGGGCTCATCGGCGGGTGGCCACCGACCGCGATGTAGAACGTGACGGCATCGTCCGGTATCCCCAGGCCTGCGAGCCGGTCGATCAGGGGTGGGAGGAGGTGCTGATGGGGAACCGGGCGGGTCTTGTCGTTGACGGCGATCGCGACCGATCCAACCTCATGTCTCGACCAGCCGAAGTCGCCGAGCGGTGCTACGAGCGCGCGACGCACCTCGGCGGTCGGGCTGGTCGCCGCCGGGGGGTCCTGAAGCTCGATGACGTCGACACCAAATCCCTCGGGGATCTCGGCAGACACGGTCGAGTGCCCGTAGGGAACGCGGATCTCCACGGCTGCTCGATCAGTGATGCCGGTGGCTAGGCACTGCGATAGAGCTTGGTCAGCACGAAGTCGTCGTGACGCAGGGTCTCAGCACAGGTCAGCCGACCGTTGATAGTGCGAGCCATCATCTCCATCGTGCGGTCTGCAGCACCGTCGAGGTTGTACTCGAATCGCAGCAGGCCGGTGACGTCCACGTCGACATGCTCCGACATCGTCTCGAAGGTCAATGGGTTCGCCGTCATCTTGATCGTCGGGAGGACCGGGTTGCCGACGATGTTGCCTTGGCCTGTGGTGAAGAGGTGAAGGGTCGCGCCGGCAGCGCAGCAAAGGGTGACCATCTCTGCGGCGGCGCTCGACGAGTCCATGAAGTACAGACCCGCAGGGCCGGCGGGTGCTTCAGCCTGGTCGAGGAAGCCGACGACTGTGCAGCGGCCCGCCTTCTCGACATTGCCGAGCGCCTTCTCCTCGATGGTGGTCAGGCCGCCGCGGATGTTGCCCTCCGTTGGCTGCGAGCCCATCAGGTTGACCCCCTGGGACTGAACGAGGTCTTGGTAGTTGTCGAAGGCTCCCTTGAATTGGGCAGCGACCTCGGGCGTGGCGCACTGCTCCATGATCTTGTCTTCAGCTCCGGTCACCTCGGTGGTCTCGCCGAAGATCATGGTGCTGCCAAGTTCCGCGAGACGTTCGAAGACGCGGCCGACCGTCGGATTGGAGGCTAGACCGCTCGTCGTGTCGGACTCCCCACACTTGGTCGAGACCAGGATCTCGTTCCACTCGACCGGCACGCGCGGCAACTCGGTCGCGTACTGGACGAACTCCTGGGCGACGCGAGCGGCGTCGGCGATCGTCTGCAGGTCACCGGTTCGTTCGATGCTGAACGCACGGACCGGTTTGCCAGTTTCGGCGATCTGGTCGGCTATGTGGTTGCTCCAGTTCGGCTCGATGCCGATCACGATCGCCGCCGCGACGTTCGGGTTCCTGCCGTA
>CAYXMJ010000127.1:0-9249 GCA_964465915.1 uncultured Acidimicrobiaceae bacterium | reverse complement strand
CCCAAAGGCGCGTTGACCGCCGTCGACGCTGATGCGAGACTCGGCGCAGCAACGAACGGAGCATCGCCGTGCGGGTGGTGGGGTACATCCGGGAGTCCCCGGACCCACAAGAAGGCGAAGCCGGTTTTGCTCAAGCAGAACGGATTCGCCGCTGGGTCAACGACAACGGGCATCGCCTCGTCGCCGTCTGCCAAGACGTGCGTGCGCTCGGCCAGTCGCTTGGTCGTGAGGGCTTCCAAGCCCTTGTCGGGATCGTGGTCGCCGGGCAGGTCGATGCCGTTGTGGTTCCCTCGCTCGAGACCTTCTCCCCCGACAAGGTCATCCAAGAGGTGATGGTCTGGGACCTGCGACGCCGCAACATCTCGGTGCTCAGCACCGCGGATGGCGAACTACCTCTCCTCGAGGACCCGTCCGTCGACCAACTCCGAACGCTGGTGCGTGATGTGCTCGCCAAGGCCGATCGGCACGACGATCTGGTAGGAGCGATCGGCGCCACCGAGGGTGAAGCTGCCGGATCCACGATCTTGCGCGTCGACGAAGCATCCGACGTCATCGTGGAACTCATCCCGCCGATGCGGGCCTTTGACCACAAGGAACGGATCAGACCGGCGCACTGAGCGCCCGCCAGGTCGCCCGGGCCACTCCAAACGCCCGGCCACCGCCCACAACTGCCGACCCGGACCGCAGTGAGCCGTCATCGACTTCGACGACCACGGTCACCACCGCCACGCCTTCGGCCTCGGCGTCAAAGACTCCAACCAGGCGGGGGCGGGCCGCATCATCGGTCAACTCGGCAGCCGCGGCGACGACGGCGGCATCAAGGCCATTGGCCGAATCACGGGCCGGACGCTGCACCATCACACCGTCGGTTCGGGTGGCCACCACGGTGAGCCCGTCGCGGGCTTCCTCAACAGCCACGCTGCGGAGACCCACCGGCCCCACAGCGGGGGCGGCCGGCGCCGGCACGGCCCCGGTCTCCGCAACGTCCACGTCCGTCGGCTCTGCAGCGGGCTCGGGCCCATCGGCCGCAACGATCACGGTCTCCGAGGGTTCTTCGACATGGGGCATCGCCACGACAGGGGCATGAACCTCCGGCGGGGGTGCTGGAGCCGCCGGCAGCTCCAGCTGGGGCGGCGGCAGCGGCGGCACCTCGGGGGCCACCTTTGGTGAGGTCATCTGGGAACGCAGACCATGCTCGGCGAGCACCCTGCGGACATCCTCACCGACCCGGATGGGATCGGCGCCGGCCGAGAGGCGTGCTCGGACTCCTTCGGGCGCGACCACACCGCCGTCAAAGTCGACACTGTCAATACCCGGGATCGCGAGCAATTCTTCTTGCAGCGAATCCGCCACCGGATCTCCCCTCACTTCCCCCCCGAAGATCTTTGGCGCTTGCGCCACTCAAGATACGCCACCAGGTCGTCGGGATCAATCGCATGGTCGGCCGACCCGTAGGCGGTTGCTAGCCGCCAACGCATGTAGGCGCGGTTGGGAACCGGGAGGAAGGGCGGGCGACGCCACCAACCGTCGCGCGCCAACGCGGACGCGGCCCGTAACGCCTCGGGCCACAAACGCGGTTGGCGCATCACCGTCCAGATGGCTCTCCAGCCCACCATGGGAACGGATCGTAACCGCAAACCGTTACACCAGAGATTCGCCGGTTCCGTCACAGCTGGGGAACGCAAGCGCGCAAGGGTGAGTAACCTCGGCATTCGCCGCCGGAGGAAGGAGCAGGCGTGACGGTCTCCGCCGAGGACCTGCAATGGTTCAGCGAACGCTATCGCGAGATCACCGACAATATCGAACACGTGATCCAGGGCAAACGCGAGACGATCGAGCTGATCACCATGTGCCTGCTGGCAAGCGGTCATGCCCTCATTGAAGATGTGCCCGGGGTCGGCAAGACACTGCTCGCCAAGTCATTGGCGCGCTCGATTGACTGCACCTTCCAGCGCATCCAGTTCACCCCGGATCTGCTGCCGTCCGACGTAACCGGCGTCTCGGTGTGGGATCGTGACTCCTCCAAGTTTGTGTTCCGTCCCGGCCCGGTGTTCGCCAACGTTGTCCTCGGCGATGAGATCAACCGTGCCAGCCCCAAGACGCAATCGGCTTTGCTCGAGGCAATGGAAGAACGCCAGGTCACCGTCGATGCGGTGACCCGCCCGCTCGATCTCCCTTTCATCGTGGTCGCCACGCAGAACCCAATCGAGCACGAAGGCACCTATCCCCTGCCGGAGGCGCAACTCGACCGATTCATGATGCGAATCACCATGGGCTACCCCGCGCGGGACAAAGAACTCGAGATGCTCGACACCCACGGCGACCACTCGACCTACGAGGACCTCCAAGCGGTGGTACACGCCGACGACATCACCCGGATGAGCGCTATTGCCCGCCGGATCCACGTCGCCGACGTCATCAAGTCATACCTCGTCGATGTCGCCGACGCCACCCGCAACGACCCCGAACTGCTCCTCGGCGCATCGCCCCGGGCGACGCTGTTCCTGCAGCGGGCGGCCCGTGCTCATGCCGCCACCTCCGGCCGCGATTACGTCTCGCCCGACGATGTGAAGGCAATGCTCCAGCCGGTGCTCAACCATCGTCTCATCTTGCGGCCGGAAGCCCAGATGCGCGGGGTCACGATTAGCGACATCGTCAGCGGCATCGCCCAAGGCGTTGATGTACCCGGCACCAAGGCCGGCGTCTGATGCCGACGATCCGGGGGTGGGCAGCGCTCGGTGCCGCTTTGGCCCTCGTAGTGCTCTGGGTCGCCTTCGGAGAGCAACTCCTTCTCGCCGCCGCAGCGTTCTTGCTGCTCGCGGTTTCCGTCGGTGTCATCCACGTCCGGCGCACCGTGCCCCGGGTTGCGGTTGAACGCCGCATCAGCCCCAGCCAAGTTCACGACGGCGACCGCGCCATCGTCGAGATCGCCATGACCGGGCGCCGCCGGATCCACCACGTCAACGTCGAGGACGTGGTCCACGGCCTCGGAGCGGCCGCATTCACCGCCGACGTCGTCGACACCGACGACCCCGTGGTTGCCCGCTACGAAGTGTTGTGCCGACCCCGGGGCGTCTACAAGGTCGGCCCGGCCGCAGTAACGGTGCGCGACCCGCTGGCAATGGCCGAGTCCGGCGGCACCGCCGGACGAACCGATCGCCTCGTCGTGTATCCCGCCGTCGAAGAACTCGCCGGGCTGCCGATCGTGCGCGGTCAGGATCCCACCGTGAACACGTCGCAGGCGAATTTCTCACAAACCGGCGGCGAGGACTTCTTCACACTGCGCGAGTACCAGCAGGGCGACGACCTGCGCCGGGTTCACTGGCCGTCATCGGCGAAACGGGACGAACTGATGATCCGCCAACTCGAGATGCCGTGGCAGTCGCGGGCGCTCGTACTGCTCGATCCCCGGGTCGGCAGCTACTCCGGCACGGAGGCCTTCGAGCATGCCGTCCGCGGGGCGGCTTCGGCAATGCGACATCTGTACCAGTCCGGCTTCAGCCCGACCCTGTGGACCGGCGTGTCCGAAGGCACCACCGTGGCTTCGATCGAGGCCTACGCCCTCGGGATGGAGGAACTGGCGACCGTGCAGGCCGTCGAGGATATCGATCTGCGCAAGCTCGTCGGCAGGATGCGGCGCTCCGGTTTGAGCGGCGGTGCGCTCATCATGGTCACCGGCGCTCCCGATGATTCCGACCTAGCCGTCTTCCGGCTGTTGAGTCGTGACTACGTCAAAACGGTGGCAATGACGGTCGCACAAAAAGAGAATGAGGGCATACTGCAACTGAAGAGGGCGGGCGCCATCACGGTGCTCGCCGCGCCGGGTGCGACCTGGGCTCCGGCATGGCGTGAAGCAATGGAGACGGCATGGTCTACCGCAACTCCTGGATAGCCGGCCTCGCCGGTCTGGCGTTTGCGTTCTTCATGATGAACCAACTGCTGCGCCCCACCATCTCGGGCGTGCCGTGGCAGTTCGTTGTCGCTGCCGGGCTGATGCTCGGCATCATCATCACGTGGACCGCCATCTCATACCGACTCAATACCTGGCTCCTGGTCGCCGCCAACCTATTTGCGATGGTGATAACCGTCGTGCGGGTGTCGGCCCCCGAGACCACCGCCCTGTTCCTGCCGACGGCGTCGAGCGTGGAGATCATCAGGGCCCAACTCGACCAGGCCATCGCCATCGTCCAGAGCGGGGTCGAGCCGGTCATCCCGGTGCCCGGCATCGTCATCCTGATCACCCTGGTTTTCTGGGGAGCCGGCGCCCTGCTGGCCTGGGGGCTCCTCAAGGGCCATCCCTACGTTGCGCTTGTGCCTCCGCTGGTGCTTTCGCTGCAGTTCGCCACGATGGACCGCGCCGGCACCGGCCTATTGGGCACGGTGGTCTTCATCCTCTTGGTCGCCGGCATGATCCTCGCCATCACCTCGGACGAACGGGACAGCACGGCGGGCCGCATGGCACCGCGAGGTTCATGGCCCTCGGCGCACCCCAAGATGGGGGCTTCGGCGTCGGCACTGCTCAGCGTGACGGTGGTTGGTGCAATTCTCTCGGTCGGCCTGTTCCAGAACCAGGTCCCCTACGACGGCGTGCTTGATTGGCGCAACCGACGGGGATACGGCGGCGACAACTTCGGCAGCGTCAGCTACAACCCGTTCATCTCGATCCAGCAGACCTTGGTCTCGAACTCCAACACACCACTGTTTGTTGCCGATATCCAGGGCGACCTCACCCCCGACGAGGTCTACTTCAAGCTCCTCACCATGGAGAGCTACGACGGCGGACAGTTCTACGCCGACCGGTTTGTAGCCCTGCCGCTCGAGGAGCGGCCCTGGGAGCAAGAAGGCCATGCCTTTGCCGGCGAGACCAACACGATCACGGCCGACATCTCGATCGCCTTCCTCAGCCAGGACTGGCTGCCGAGCGCCTACTCCCCCACCGATCTTGTTGCCGAAGAGACGCTGTACCGCAACCTGCGGGTGCGGCCGGTTGACGGTTCGATCATCCTCGACGGCGGCCTCTCCTACGAGGGGATGCGCTACATCGTCACCGCTGAAGTACCTGATCCCGATGTCAATGTCCTGGCGCTCGACGACACCGGGCAACTCTCGCCCTCGTTCGTGAATGCGGCAGAGAAGGGAGCCGAACTCCCCGACACGATTGGTCTCGGGGCGCTTCCCGAACTCCGCGAGGAGCCCCCCAACGTTGACGTGTTCTTGGCGCTGCCCGAGGACCTGGATTCGGCGATTGCCGCTGAGGCGCGGCTGCGCACTGAGAACCTGGGCACCGACTTCGAAAAGGGACTCGCCCTCGAGTCGTGGTTCCACTCGGAGGCATTCGACTACTCGACGGACATCGAACCAGGCCACGGCGCCACCGATCTCTCCGCCTGGCTTCTCGACCCCGAGAGCGACAACTATCACATTGGCTACTGCGAGAACTTCGCGACGGCCATGGCGGTCATGGCGCGCACCCTCGACATCCCAAGCCGGGTCGTGCTCGGCTTCACCCCCGGCACCGCTGTGCCCGGGGAGACCGACCAGGTGGTCGTGCGAGACCGCAACGCCCACGCCTGGGTCGAGCTGTGGATGGCAAGCCAAGGCTGGGTCCGCTTCGACCCCACCCCCCGCAGCCAGCGCGACACGCCGCAGACCTTCGAGGTGATCGAAGACGATCTCGGCTTCGACCTCACCGCCTACCTCGACGTGCCCGCGCCCGACGCGATTCGGGGGGAGGCACCTGACGCCGGTCGCCCAGTCTTCCCGGACGATGAACTACTCGACGGCCTGCCGCCTCTCGCCGGTGCCTCCGACTCGAGCACCGGCTTCGCGCTGCCCGGGTGGCTCACCACCGTCACCCCCTTCGTGATCGTTGCCCTCATCCTGCTGACCGGCATACCGCTGGTGAAGTGGTGGCGGCGCCGACGCAGGATGAAGCGCCTCGAGCAGGGAGACATCTCGGCAGCCTGGGAAGACATCGTTACGCGCCTCAGCGATCTGGGCGAAACCGTCAACGGCGCACTGACGCCACAGGAGTTGGCCGCCGAGTTCGACCCAGCCATGTCGCCGCTCGCAACGGTATACGGCCGGTCACTCTACGGACCGGCGGAGACCCTCAACGCCGACCACGTCGAGACGGCAACCCGCTCGCTGGAGCAGACCACGGTCCGGCTCGGAACCCGCTATTCGACGGGACGCCGGGTGGTCGCCTGGTACCGGCCGGGAACGCTGATGCCGGATTGGGTGCGGAAGCGACGGCGCAAGAAGTAGGGCGAGCAATCAGGGGCCTGTTCGGCCGCACCGACTCGATCGTGACTCGACACCCCGGATCAGGCGTTGCACGTCGGCGCAATCCGGTACGGCCCCCTCCTAGCCGCTGGCGGATTCCGCTTCCATGATGACGTCGTCTTCTACCCGGCGGAGCATCTCGAGGAACTGCTCCCGATCGAGTTCGAACCGAGTGACGTCGTCCTCGACGGCGCGGGCAATCTCGTTGATGGCAACAAAGAAGGCGAGTTGGCCCTGTCGCAGTGCATCGAGCAGTTCATCCTCGTCTTGGGCCACCCGGAAGATCGTATGGCCATCGGTGACCAGACGCACCTCGGCGAGGTGGGTGTCCATGTCGGCGGTGCGTCGCAGGTAGTCCCACGCCCGCCGCACCCGTTGCACCGACATCCCGTTGTCGAGAAGGCTCTTGACGACGCGCAGCGCCACCAGATCTCGGAATGAGTACAAGCGCCGTCGTCCCGGACGGCCATCCGTGCTCTGGAGCGAAGGCTTCACCAGATCCACCTTGTCCCAGTAGCGCAGCTGATGCGCCGTGCACTTCGTCAGCTTCGAGGCCTGCTGCGCGGTAAAACCGTCCAACACGCTCCTCCCAACATCTCACGTGCGCCGCCGCCCTACTTAGGCGTTTCGGACACCGGCGCACACCCAGCGTTCTTACTTGTTCCCCTCACCTGAGGGCGGCCACTCTAGCCGTCGCGACGCCACCTCTGTCGGACGCGATCCATCCAACTCTCGAGTGAGAAATCCTTGGTGGTGTCTGCCTTGGCTCGTCGTCGGTTCATGACCAGATATCCGGCGGAAACCACCATCACGACAAAGCCACCGAGAGCGACCACGGTCGAACTGGTGAAGAAGGCGAGCATCACTGCAACACCGACGACAAACCCAACGACGGCGAGCCGCTGCCACTTGCGCTTGACGGACTCGAGCGTGGTCGTGGCGACGGTTTGCGCGAGCTTTGGATCCTCTTGATAGAACTGCCGTTCTATCTCCTCGAGGATTTTCTGCTCTCGCTCGTTCAGCGGCATCGCCGCTCCCTCCGATGTCGTGGTCCGCCGCCGACAGTATACCTAGCAAACGACGTATCCAACGGGGGACTTTATCCCCTCTCAGCTGCGAGTCTGGTCCGATTCGGGTGGGTCGACAAGGCGGGCAGGCACCACGGCGTCGTCACCAAAACGGGCTCGCACCTGCTCGGCCGCCTCGGCGACGGCGTCACGGGCGGGATGCGCCAGAGACATTTGGCGCGGGTCGGCGCTCGCCACCAGCCCACCGGCACCAAGTCCAAGCAAGCGGACACCGCGCCCGCCAAGATCGACCCGACCCAGCAGGTCGCGTACGACATCCCACAAGTCGGGCGTGTGCTCGATCGGGACCTCCCCAGTGTGGGACCTCGTGATCGTGGTGAAGTCTCCAAACCTGACCTTGAGCGTGATGGTCCTGCCTGCCAGTTCGGCGCGCCGCAATCGAGCCGAAAGACGATCGCAGTGGCGCAACAGGGCGCGCTCAATGGCGTCGGCCGTATCCAGGTCGGTCTCATAGGTCACCTCGACTGAGATCGACTTCGTCTCGCCGCCGGGCTCCACCGCCCGGTCATCCTCCGCGTTGGCCAGGGCCACGAGATGCCGCGCCAGCGAGGGACCAAGCCGATCCTCGAGCAGACGAAGCGGTGCGGCGGCCACGTCACCGACTGTCTCGATACGAAAGGCGTCGAGCGCGGCGTAGGTGGCCTCACCGACGCCCCAGAGGCGACGCACCGGCAACGGATGGAGGAACTCGAGTTCCTCACCGCGTTTGACGACCCACAGGCCGTTGGGCTTGGCCTCTTCGGATGCGAGCTTGGCGAGGAACTTGTTGGCCGCAACTCCAACCGAGGAGGGAATACCAACGTCGGCTCGGATCGTGGCGCGGATCGCCTCTGCAACGGCGACCGCGGAGTCGTAGTGGCGCCACAGACCGGAGATGTCGAGAAACGCCTCATCGACAGAGAGGCCCTCGACGGCAGGCGTGAAGCTGCGCAGCACCTCGAAGACCTGGCCGGAAACCTCGCCATATCGGCCGTGGGTTGGGGCGATGTAGCGGGCGCGGGGGCAACGACGCCTCGCTTCGACGATCGGCATCGCGGAACGCACGCCGTAAGCGCGTGCCTCGTAGCTGCACGCGGCCACCACACCGCGGTTGCCAAGGCCGCCGACGATGACCGGGACGCCCCGCAACGTTGGATCTGTCAAGCGCTCCACCTCGACGAAGAAGGCGTCCATGTCGACGTGAAGGATCGGCTCGGAGAAGTGGTCGGCCATGCCGCGAGCGTACCGGGCGTCGGACGGCGGAGTGGTCGAAAGGTGAGCGGAACCAGCAGAGCAGCCCGGGGGGGGACGTGGCCCGGCGCGGGCTCTAGCCTTCCGCCATGGTCCAGAGCGCACCACCACGATTCCTCCAACTGGTTCGTCATGGCGAGGTGGAGAACCCCGATCACGTGGTCTACGCCGACCTCGACGGGTTTGGACTCAGCGTCCGCGGCGTTGCCCAGGCGGAAGCAGCAGCGGCCTATCTGGCTTTGACTCCGGTAGCGCTGGTGGTCGCATCACCCCTGCAGCGAGCCCAGGAGACGGCACGGGTGATTGCATCGGCTCACCCGGATGCTCGATTCATCGTGGACGATGGGCTCACCGAGTGGCGGCTCGGCAGCCGCTGGGCGGGCACCGTGTGGGAGGACCTGCCGGACCGCTTCCCCGGTGAACTCGAGGCCTACTTGGCCCACCCCGAAGACCTGCCATTCTCCCCTGAGCCGCTCGAAGCGGCCGGGGGGCGGTTTGCTGCCGCCGCCGCTGAGGCCTTTGCGTCGATTCCTGCCGGCGATGTCGTGATCGTGTCACACCAGGACCCGGTCCAGGCCGGCCGCCTCACCTTGACCGGCCGGAGCTTTGACAACTTTCATCAGCACAAGCCGGGCCACGCCGCGGT
>CAYXMJ010000126.1:0-9295 GCA_964465915.1 uncultured Acidimicrobiaceae bacterium | reverse complement strand
GAATCAAGACGAAGTGCATCCGAGTGGAGGGCAGCAAGAAATTCCGCGTCGATGAGAACGCCCGCTTCCAGCTCGAACGAGTGGATGGGCAAGCAGTGACGCTGCGATGGGTGGACGAGTGGGGCCGAGGCAACGTTGTGGTCTCAGATGAATCCTGGAAGGCTCGTGATGGAATCGTCAACGTCGAGGTGGCCGGCCCCCTGCCAGGTGCCAAGCCGGGTCGGCTGTTCGTAGAGAGCGCCGCCGTCAACATGTGCGTCAAGTGACCAAGGCCGTCGGTCGACAACTCACAACCCCAAGCCGGCGATCAGCTCAGTCCGTAGGCGTGCCCGAGGAGGGCCCGGATCGTCTTCGGGTGCTCACCTTGCGCAATGAGTATCGCCACGAGGGCGTGACGAAGGTCGTGGAACCGCATCGGTTCACCCACTGAGGCGCCCGGTAGCGGGCCTAACAGACGTCTCGTTCAGTCTTCTGTGCCAACGCCATCGGCGCCCATCCCGTGGGTTGGCCGGCCCTCGCTGGTGCCATATGCTGAGGGCAGGGACTCGAACATGAGGTTGATCCGATTGCTTGCCGTGATTGCTGCTATCGCCGCTCTTGCCGGTGGCGGATTGTGGTCACTGCAACGCCGGCTCATCTACCTTCCCGAACAGCACCTGCCTTCGATCGACGCCGTGCTGCCTGGGTGGCAGTCGGTCCATGTCGAAACCGCCGACGGACTCACGCTGCGAGGGTGGTTTCGGACGCCTCGCCCCGCGGCTCCGGTGGTGATCGTCTTCAACGGCAACGGTGGCAACCGTGCGGGGCGGACGATCCTCGGAGCCAAACTCGCTGCAGGCGGATTCGGTGTGCTGTTGTTCGATTACCGCGGCTACGGAGGTAATCCCGGTCACCCAACGGAAGCCGGCCTGGCCCTCGACGCGAGAGCCGTCTCCGGGTTCGTAGCGCGAGTCTCGCCAGGCCATCCTGTCGTCTACTTCGGCGAGTCGCTCGGCGCCGCAGTCGCGGTCGAATTGGCAACAGCTCGGCCGCCGGATGCGTTGATCCTGCGTTCACCATTCACGTCGCTTCCCGACGCGGCGGCGGTCCACTATCCATTCCTTCCTGTAGGAGCGATGCTGTGGGACCAGTACCCATCTTTGGATCGGATCGGTCGCGTCGATGCGCCCATTCTGGTTGTGGCTGGTGCCGCTGATGGGATTGTGCCAGTCGACCAAAGCCGGAGGCTTTACGAAGCTGCACCGGAGCCAAAAGACCTCGTGATCATCGCCGGAGCCGACCACAACGATGCTGAACTAGCCGCAGGCGACGCCGTCATCGACTACGTCAGGGGCTTCTTGGCAGCGCAACTTGCCGACTGACTTGGCAAACTGTTCTCGCACGAATCAGATCGGGCGTCGCCAGGCATTTTGGTGGCGTCTCCATGATCGACCGCCTCGTCCACTGCGCCAATCGGCCTCGCCCTCAACGCCGAAGAGGACCAAGTGGCGTTCGCTGCCTGCCGTGACCTGTCGGACCGAGCCAGCATCTGCGAACCTAGAGAGAAGCCGGTCGAGGTCATCACGTCTGAGGTTCTCGACCGCGAACTCGCTCGCCTCGAAACCGACCTCGGTATCACCGACGCCGCTACGAACGGATGACCGACCCCGTGGACAACCGCAGATATCCGCCGCGGCGCACCCTCCCCGCGGGCGGAGCGTCTGACAGTCCCTTCTGCGATGGTTCCGCCGAGGTGGTTGGTGCGCTAGATCGCGTGGAGGAGACTCACGACTTCGGTGAGTGTCGCCACCGCGTCTGGTCTTTGATCTGGGTTGGCGGTTACTGCGATGCGGACCTCGTTGATACCGAAATCGGTGAGCGTAGCAAGGGTGGCGGCGATGTCGTCTGGTGTACCTGTGATGAGAGAGCCTGGACGACGGTCACCGGCTACGCCGAGAACATCGACCGAGGCAACGTCGAGGCTGCGTTGCAGCGTTGCAGGATCCCGTCCCTCCACTTCGAGGGCATGATCGAGATTGGCGATGATGTCGTCGAGGTGGTCGGGGCGATCGGGACCGGATGCTCCCCAGTTCCAGCCGTCTGCGTAGCGGGCGCACAGCGCCAGCATGCGGGGGCCGGCCGCTGCCATGACGATGGGTGGTCCGCTGGGGCGGGGTCCGCGGGGATGGAACCTGGTGTTGATAGCCGAGTGGTGTTCGCCCTCGAAGTCGGCGTATCCGCGCCTGAGGAGTTCATGGATGATGCGAGTTGATTCGGCGAAGCGCGAGTACCGCAAGCCGGCTGGGATCCCCAAAGCGCGATAGTCCTCCGTGGTATCTCCTGCTCCGATACCGAGGGTGTAGCGACCCTGGGAGATCTCGTCGAGCGTCTCGGCGGTCTTTGCGATGAGCGCCGGGTGGCGCAACGGCGTGTTGACAACGGAATGTGCGATTCCAATGGTCTCGGTGGCCGCGGCGATGGCCCCGGCGACCACCGTCGACTCCCACATGCTCAGCCTTCTGTCCTGCCCGAAGAAGAGGGCGTCCGGCAGAGCGACAAGGTCGAACCCCACATCCTCCGCGGCGCGGGCCTGCCGCCGGATCTGGGTCCACCGCGGTGCTGGACTGCAAGCGTGGTCGCCGTGGATCTCGACCGTCAGGCCAACCCTCATTCGGGCTCCTTTCACATCATCATCATCATCATGACCGTACAGGTTGTCACCGAACGCATCGCCGAGCTGTACCGCCTCCCGAGCGCCGCTAGCGACAGGCTCATGGCGGCGGCTGCGATCACCAGGGCGTATGGGCGCAGCATCGGCGTACGCTGACGGGACGCCTGGCCCTAGCAACCCGAGGCTAAGCCGTCGTACCGTTCCTCTATGGGGGAGGGCTCCTCGAGCTTCAGGGATTGGGTCGATGGTCGCTTGACGGTGGCCGCCGGGAAACAGACCATCGATAGGTGGAGAAAAACGGCAACGAAGGCCCCAACGCATTTGGTTGCATTCTGATCGTCTTGGCGTTCCCGCTGATCCTTTCAGTCATCTGGAATGGGTGGTTCAGCCTCATCGCCCGATGCTCTGGAGGTGGCGTCGGGTGGGGGCCCATCGGGACGAGCTGCGACTGGAACCCCTCCGTTCTTGCAGTGATCGGATTCTGTGGGCTTTGCGTGGCTCTCGTGGCAGGCTATGTCTTGCTCTTCCTGGTGGTTGTCGGGCCTTCGTCTGCTCGTCCAAAGCCTCCACCCCGCACTGACGGCCGATCGGCACCACCGCTCTCGTCAACCACAGACGAACTCGAGCAACTCGAGCGCCTTGGTGCGTTGTGGAAGACCGGTGATCTCACCGATGAGGAGTTCCAGAGTGCGAAAGCAAAGCTTCTCGATTCAGAGGAACCAAGAGGAGAGTCGTCATCGGCCGCTACTTGACGCTGACAGGATTGTGGGGATGGTTGCACCGGTGATTCCGGGCGCGGTTGCTCTTTGACCCCTCTCCTGGCTTGACTAGGCACCAATCCCCGAGGTGAGCGTGGCGATCGTTTCGTCATAGTTGCCGGGCCGTGCCACAACGACGTCGACGCCGGCGGCGGCGAGCGTGTCCAACCAATCCGACTGCTCGAGCGTCAATCGGCCCCGGCGGGACTTGCATTCGATCGCCATCACCCCCCGTTCTGGGTGCGCCATGAACAGGTCGGGCCATCCCTTCCCGTCGTACTAGACCGCGGTTCACGGCTGAGGGCGCGGTGAGGGCGCGGGAGGGTGCAAAACAGGGGGAAACCGTGGGTAGCGGTGCGGGACAAAACGCCTGGTCAGAAGCCATATTGCCTGGTCGGCGGTACGCCCAATCTTGACTGGGGTCAAGAGGTCGCGGGGTCAAATCCGGCCAGCCCGACCGGAAGAAGCCCCTGCCCGAAGACTGTCTGTGCGACAGCCTCCTCCGCGGGGGTTTCTTCCTGTTCGGGGTTGTAGCTGAGCAAGGAGTGACAAGGCTGAGGGCACCGCGGGAGCGTCCACTCGGTCGGCTGCCGCCCTGTCGAAGCGCTCGAGGAGATGCTCCCAGGCGGTTTCGTCACCAGTCAGAGCAGGATTCCAGATGGTTCGTGTTGGAGATTGGTGTACCTACCAGAAAGCAGATGCCGGTCGCCGTTCGGTCATTGGCCCCTTGGATGGCCAGTCGCGGTGTTCCTTTCATTCCGACGAGAACACTGCCGTCCACCACAGGGCTGGGTTGCCGACGGGGCCGTTGAGCTGGCGCCATAGGTCTGGCCCGGTCAGCGCCTTACCGTGAGATGCCATGAATACGTGAACTTCGGCGCCGAGGGGGTTGTCCAATGTTGCCCCGGTGAAGGGCTCTTGTCCCAAACGCACACCTCCGGCGAACTCGATCTCGGACTCGTCTGCGACGAGTCCGTCTGCCTGGTACACCCCGCCCTCAGCGGCGGCGTCAGGCAGTAGATCGTCGGCATCGCAGGCACCGTCGGTGCAGAGGTCAGGGGTGTTGAAGACGATCACCCACAGCGTGAAGGCCTCCGGTTCATCAGCGCCTCCCACGAAGACCTCCGGGTGTGGGGTGGACCACGGCGGCACCATTGCAGCGACCGGGTACTCATAGCTGCCCGGCGGCGGAGTTGGTACCGTCTGGCGCACTCGAATGCCGTCTTCGCTGCGCACCAGCACGGCGCCGTCGACGGCCAAGATGGACTCGCTTGCGCCTTGCTCCATCACGTTCGTGACTTTCCCGTCGGCGTCATTTGCGCCGCATGAGATCAACGTCAACGCGGCGACCGCCAAGCTGATCCCGGCGGTCTTCGCTTTCACCCTCGATCGCGCTGCAAGTGTCCTCGAGGTTGGTGGCGAAATCGGTTGGTTCATGATGCGGGACTCACAATCACTGGTAGGAAGTCGGCTGGGAAGTGCGTCGGCTCGAAGAAGAAGCAATTGGGCACGAACGGCGTGCCGTCCATCGTGGCGGAGACTGTCGTCGACGCCTGTGGCGCTATGAGTGACAAGGCAAGCACCCCTTCCAACGACGGCGGAATGCCGGCGGCTGCCTCTTTGGCGAGCTGATCCAGCCCGGTCTCGAAACCGATGGTGCGAAACCCAATCCCAGCGACTTGGTCGGTCTGGTTATCCATGAGAACGATCACTCGATCGCCCCGGGGGATCCGAATCCGGTCGTCGATCGCTTCGGCGCCTTCGACCTTCGTCACGCGGCAAGAGTCGCTACCCATCGCCAGGTGGATGGTGACATCGGCGTCGTACTGCCAACCAGGACCGACTTCTGCATAGGGCTCTGGCGGTATGTGGTTAACCAACATCTCACCCTCAACGATGAGGACCTGGCCGAGGATGCCCAATTCATCGAGATGGCCTCCGGTCAGCGCCAGTGCTACGCCGTCTTCGACGAGCCCGAGTTCGACATCGCCCGCTGGCAATTCGCCCGCAAGGAATGCGTCGACGGCGTTGACGACTGCCGAGTCGTAGCGCTTGATTGCCGAGGCGAGCACATGCGCACTGTCTTCTGCGGAAGGTGTTGTCAGCGCCTGGTCGACTTCGGAACCGATAACCCACAGGTGCCGATCGCCGTTCGACAATTCTCGGGCCGCTTGGAGGATGCCGGCACTCGAATTGCCGGCGTCGTGATAGATGACGTCAACGCCCGAGGAGTACATTTCGGCCGCCAACTCGTAGGCGAGGTCGGGGCTTTCGTTGCCTTTCACCCAGGGCAGGTCCATCGGGCCGAGGTAGCGAGAGTCGACCGTGACGGCAGCGTCTTCGAACGTGGCTCCGCGCTCAAAGCCGACCCGCGAGCGTTCGGTGGCGAATGTCTGAAATCCGCCGATGAAACCAACGGTCGAGGTCTGCGAGGCCAAAGCGGCGGTGACGCCTGCCAAGAATGCGCTGTCTTCGACCGCAAAGTGCATTTCAGTGATGTTGGCGGCGGGGACCTTGATCAGCGCGGGGTCCAGGCCGACAAACCGGACGTCCGGGTATTCGGCTGCCACAAGCTGCACGGCCTGGTCGAAGTCACTGCTCACCATGATCAAGTCCGCACCGGTATCGGCGAGTTCGCGGAGGTCGGCGACCGGGTCAATGAGCGGCTGGCGCTGCTCGATATCCACCTCGAATTGGTCAGCAGCAGATGCCACGCCCGCCACCATCAGATCGTTGATGCCGAAGTCCCCGGTCGCGCCGTGGACCGCAACGATGCGGGGTGGCTTGCCGACGAAGGCGGCAAACACTGAAGCGATGGCGATCAGGCTCAGTAGCGCCCCGGCCACGGCCAACCCGCGCAAGCGACTCCTGGCCTGCCGGTCGCGCTTGGACTCGCGAGCGCTCCGCTCGGCTTCGGCTGCGAGTTGCTCCTCACGCTGGGCGATAGCGTCGTCGAGGAAATGCTGCTCGCGGCTCGTCAAGCGCATCGTGCTGATGTTGGCCCACTTCTCGTAATCGGAGAGTCGCTGACCGGACAAGAGATAGTCCGCCTTCTCCTGGGCGGCGTCCCACTCACCGAGCGCGGTCAGGAAGCGAGCATGGCGGATGACATCGTCGCGCCCTTCCTCGATCCATTCAGTCAGGCGCGGCCACTCGAGGAGCAGTGCCTCGTGGGCGACTTCAACGGTCGGCGAGCCGCTGGTGTAGTCACGGTCGAAGGTCAACAAGCGGAACGCTGCGAACTTGTCGAGGACCGACTGCAAGTCCACAACGTCGTCGACAATTGTGACGATTTCGGAGGCGGCCACACGTCGCCTGCTCCACGCTCCGGCTTCGGCAATCGTCACGAGGCGGAGGAAGAGCTGCTTGCAGGCAGTCTGCTCCGAGGGGGTCAGCCCCAAGTAGATCTCTTCGGCGCGCCGGGCGATAGCGCCGCCGACACCCTGCATCTCTTGATATGCCTGGGCGGTGAGTAGGGCGCCGGCTCTTCTGTCGAATAGCTCGGTGAGAGCGTATTGGAACAGCGGTAGACCTCCGCTCTGACCTGCAACGTCGCTGAGCAGCCTGTTCAGCAACGTGGGCTCAAACTGAACACCGGCGAGCTCGGCGGGGCCCTCAGCAGCTTCTTCCAGCTCGTCTGGTGTCAGCGGTACGACGTTGATGATGCTGTCGCCGAGCAACGCTGCAAGACTGCCGTAGGCGAGCGGCCGATCGTAGAAATCGGCGCGCAACCCAAGGGCGACAACGATGCGGCTATGCGGATCGGTTAGCGCTACCTCGAGGTTGCGAATGAACTGCACTCGCTCAGGCTCAGATTCGACGAGAGTGAACAGCTCCTCGAACTGGTCGATCACCAAAAGGAGCCGGCCAGACCGCGCCGGCAGTAGCCGTAGGCCGGCTCGGAGCAGCCCGTCCTCGGAATGGTCGAGGAGCTCCGCGAGGCTCTCGGGGGCGTCGAGTGTTGAACGCAGCAGCGCCGCCTCCAACTCGGTGAATGGACGCGACCCGGGCACCATCTGGGCGACGAGCCAGTCGTCGGGATCGCCGACCGCACCCTTGCGCACCGTCGAGATCAGGCCGGCACGCAACGCACTCGATTTGCCCGAGCCACTGGCACCCACCAATGCCACCAGGCGACTGCCTGCAGCGAGACGGCGCACGATTTCCGAGATCAGGCGATCCCGTCCGAAGAACGCGGCGACATCTTCTTCAGTGAATGCCTGCAGACCCTTGAAGGGATTGTGGGTCTGTTGCGCCGGTTCGGGGGAAGCAAGCTCGCCGGACGGGTTGAGGCGGGGATCGTGGAGCAATACCTGCTCCTCGATGCGCCGCAGCTCAGGAGAGGGTTCGATGCCAAGCTCTTCGCCGACGGTGCGTCTGTGGCCTTGGTAGGTACGCAGTGCATCGGCTTGCCTCCCCGAGCGATACAGGGCGATCATGAGCAGCTCGACCGGTCGTTCCCGCAGGGGGTTGGCTCGCATCAGGCCGTCGAGCTCCCCGATCACCTCGCGTTGGCGACCAATGCGGATTTCGGCGTCGATACGATCCTCCGTGGCGGACAGCCGCATCTCGCGCAGGTTGGTGATCTCGCCCTGGGCGAAGTCGTCATAGGTGAAGTCCTCGTAGGGCTCGCCCCGCCACATTGCCAAGGCGTTCGTCAGCAGCTCGGCAGCAACCGTTGGGTTGTCCCGCACCAGGGCGCGACCCTTCTCCACCAACACGCCGAAACAATGGGCATCGACATCATCAGGGTCGACGGTGAGGACGTAGCCGTGATCGCGGGTTACCAGAACAGTGCCCTTGGAGTGGGCAGCGCGGGCGGGCTCGAGAGCACTACGCAAGCGCGAGATGTACACCCAGAGGGTCTTTTCCTTGCCCTCGGGATCGTTCGGCCACAACTCGTCGAGGATCCGCTCGGTCGAGACGACCCGACCGACGTTGGCGAGGAGAATGGCTAGGAGTGCACGTTGTTGTCTGGGGCCGACGTCAACCGGCGCACCGTCGTCATCAAGTACCTCGACGGGGCCGAGAACTCGGTACTCCATCTGTTTCTCCTACTGCAACCGCACGCCTTGCAACCCTACGCGCCAGAACCTGCGAGAACCGAGGAGACCACGGCGACCTTACTGGTGGCTTAACGCGGCAAACCTTCGCCTTCCAAGGGTTTGGTAAGGAGCCATAAAGGCCTCGGGTGTTGCCTAACGCCACGTCTAGGGACAGGAGATCCCATGCGAAGGAAAGCAATTGTGGCAACAGCGCTCGCGATGCCGGCACGTCTCGGAGGAGGGGTCGCGTTTCGGCAACGGGTTGTCGTTCCGGCCTTGGTGTTGGGCGTGGCGTTGGCGCTCTCGACTGGCGGTCTGGCATTTGCCGGGGTCGCGAAGCAAACGGCAGACGTCATGAACCAGGATGGTGCGGGCTACTACGCCGAAGATGCCGCTCACCTGACTCGACGGACGAACGGCATCTCGATCAGGGTGTCCGTACCCGTGCCGCAGCCGAATACCTACACGTATCCCGCCGAAGGGGTTCCGACACCATCGGCATCGCCGGAGGTATTCACGGGTTGGGCGTTCGTGTTCAACTACCCGGACGAATGCGCAAATGGCCCCGGGAACTGCTCTGGACCCGATCTGTTCAACCCCGATGTGGGAGCGGGCGTCTATAACTTCGCCGGCCATCCCACAGGTGCCGGCGGCAATCTGGTCCTCAATGGGAGTATCCAGGTCGGGCAACCGGCGGGGGGGCCTCCCGGCTCGACCATGGCGCCGCTGAGCAACCCGGGAGGGGCCGAAGTCCACATGGCTATCGCCCCCCACGGTCAGATCGATCCCAGCATCATGCCTGAGCAGGCGACTACGCCGGTAGGAAGTCCGGCGTGTGCGTG
>CAYXMJ010000125.1:0-9646 GCA_964465915.1 uncultured Acidimicrobiaceae bacterium | reverse complement strand
CTAGGAGGGCGCAGAATGGCCCCCACGTTGCTCGTGGAGCGGCGCCACTAGTCCTGGGGGACGCCCGATGCCGAAGAACCGATGGAGTGAAGCTTCATGAGGTTCGTCGACGATGCCTGGTTCGGGGGTATCCCGGCGGCCATGACAACACCTTCGCCGATTTGCACCATTCCCGTCGCCAGCAGATCCTGCTCGGCGTGAGCGATCATCTCGTCGGTGGAATTGACCCGACCAATCATCATCGGCGCTACCCCGGCGTAGAGAGCCATCCGCTCGTATGTCGATTCATGCGGGGTATAGGCGAAGATGTCTGCCTTGGGCCGGTACTTCGAGATGAGGCGTGCGGTGCTCCCCGACTCCGTGAACGCAACGATTGCCCGCAGCCCCAGGTTCGTGGCGGCATCGACACAAGCCTGCGCCGTCGCCGAGGCGAACCGTGCCATGTCTTCGAGAAACTCGATCTCGGGGCCGCGCCCGTATCCGGGGCTCTGTTCGGCCTCGAAACAGATGCGAGACATCGCCTCGATCGTGCGATGGGGGTAGTCGCCCACGGCCGTCTCTGCCGACAGCATCACCGCGTCCGTGCCATCATGGACCGCCGAAGAGACGTCGGTTACCTCGGCCCTGGTCGGCCGGGGCGACTTGCACATGGACTCGAGCATTTCTGTTGCTGTGATGGAGATCCTGGCTTTGGCATTGGTCCGGGCCAGTATGTCCTTTTGGGCTCGCGGCACGTTTGAGAACGAGAGTTCAACTCCAAGGTCACCCCGAGCAACCATCGTGCCGTAGGCCTCTTCGAGAATGTCATCGAGATTCTGATAGCCGACGGCCGACTCGATCTTGGCGATGACGGGCGTGCCGTCGGTGAGCTTCTTGACCTGACGAATGTCCTCGCCTGAGGCGACGAATGAGGCGGCGACGTAGTCGACCCCCATCTCCGCTCCGAAGGCCAGGTCGATCTCGTCCTTGGCGGTGATGGCCGGGAGGTCGAGCAGCGTTCCCGGAAACGAGACGCCCTTGTGGTCGCGCAGAACCCCGCCCTCGAGCACCTTGGCCCGCACCGAGCTCCCGCCGTCGAACATCGTCTCGAGAACGATCAAGCCGTCGGACATGATGATTGGAGCGCCGGCTCCGAGGCCGGCAGCCTCGAGGTTCTCAACGTAGACGCGGCCGGCGTCGCCCTCGCCGACGCCTGGTACCAACACCACCTCGTCGCCGGTTTCGAGCTGCACATGAGCCGAAGGGAACGTTCCCACCCGAATCCGAGGGCCCTGAATGTCCTGGAGCACGGCCACCGGGATGTCGAGGCGTTCAGAGCTCTCGCGCACCCATTGCGCAAACTGGCGATGTGATTTGTGGTCTCCGTGCGAGAAGTTGAGCCGGGCAACGTTCATCCCAGCCTCAATGAGCCTCGTGATGGGTTCGAGCCCGGCCACTGCGGGACCCATCGTGGCAATGATCTTGGTCTTGCGGTTCACCTGGAGAGCATACCGGCGGGGGCGCGTTTCGCCGGGGAGTACCGTGCAAACATGACCGAGATTCGACTAGGCACGTCTGGGTGGTCCTATCCGCAGTGGCGAGCCGGCATCTACGAGGGCGTTCCCCAACGACGCTGGCTCACTCACTACAGCTCCGTGTTGAACGCGGTTGAAGCCAACATCACCTACCGACGCGACCTCTCCCCCAAGGCAGCCGCGGCGTGGGTGGACGAGACCGAGACTGGTTTCCGGTTCGCCATCAAGGCCCATCAACGTGCCACCCATTTCCATCGACTGAAGACCCCCGCCGACGACGTCCCCCGCCAGGTGGCCCAAGCGGATCTGGTGAGGTCCAAGCTCGGCGTTGTCTACTTCCAGCTCCCCCACAACTTCCTGCGAGACGACCGACTGCTCGAGGCTTACCTCGACGCCTGGCCGGAGCGCCTACCGACGGTGTGGGAATTCCTCCATCCCAGCTGGCACGAACCCGAGGTGCACGAGGTTCTGCGCCGCCACCATGTCGGTTGGGTCATCAGCGACGCCAAGAACCCGACGCCCGAGCCGACCGTCACCGGACCCGATGCGTATGCCAGGCTGCGAGCCGAGAGCTACAACACCGACCAGCTGCGCCGATGGGCCGATCTCATCCGCGGCATCGCCGCCGATCGAGTATGGGTCTTCGTTCGCCACGGCGCCGACGCTCCGGGGTTGGCGCAACGACTGCGTGGACTAATGCTCGACCGCCCGTAGGAACTGCCGGGTTCGCTCGTTCGTGGGATTCTCCAGGACCTCGCGGGGCGGACCGTCCTCCTGAATCACACCCTCATCGATGAACAACACCCGGTCCGCGACTTGCTTGGCGAAACCCATCTCGTGGGTCACCACCAGCATGGTCATGCCCTCGTCGGCCAGGGCGCGCATCACGTCGAGCACCTCACCGATCAACTCGGGATCGAGCGCACTCGTCGGCTCGTCGAAGAGCATCATGTCCGGGTTCATACACAACGACCGTGCAATGGCTACCCGCTGCTGCTGACCGCCGGACAGCCGGATGGGGTATTCATCTCTCTTGTCGGCAAGGCCTACCCTCGCCAGCATTGCCTCGGCTACCGATACGGCCTCATCCTGGGATCTACCAAGCACCTTCTGCTGGGCGATGGTGAGGTTCTTCAGAACCGTGAGATGGGGGAACAGGTTGAACTGCTGAAACACCATCCCAATCTTCTCGCGCACCTCGTCGACGTCGCAGAGTGGATCTGTGATGTCGATCCCTTCGATGATCACCCTGCCCGACGTAGGCACCTCGAGCAGATTCACACAGCGCAATATCGTCGACTTCCCAGAGCCCGACGGCCCAATGATGCAGATGACATCGCCGGTCGCCACCGAGAGGTCGATGCCGCGCAGCACCTCGAGATCGCCAAACGACTTGTGCAAGTCCTCGAGTTGGATCGGGGGTGGTTCGTTCATCATCGGCCCCGGCCGGCCTTCTTCTCAAGCCGCCGAACTAGGAACGTCAGCGGCAGAGTGATGATGACGTAGACCACCGCGACCACCATCAGCGGTGTCGCGTTCTGGGTGCTCGTCATGAAATCGCGAGCGAACTTGGTGAGTTCCTTGGACACGGGTGTCGTACCGATGATGAACAGCAATGACGTGTCCTTGATCAGCAGGACCAACTCGTTGGTCAGGGGCGGGATGATGATCCGGAAAGCCTGCGGCAAGATGATGTAGCGCATGGCCGTTCCCTGGGGCATACCGAGTGATCGGGCCGCTTCCATCTGGCCGCGAGGTACGGCCTCGATCCCGGCCCGAATGGTCTCAGCCATGTATGCGGCCGCCACGATGCCCAGACCGAGAGTGCCCTTGCCGAGTGTCCCTCCGGGGATTCGCACATCGAAGGCAAGCGGAACTGCAAAGGCGACGAGCAAAATCGTGATGAGCGCTGGCAACGCCCTGAATAGCTCGATATACGCGGTGGCAAACCAGCGGTAAGGGGCAATTGTCGAGCGCTTCATGAGCGCAAAGACCAGAGCCAGCACCAGCCCGAAACTGAAGGCGGCGGCGGTGTAGATGATCGTGTTCTTCGCCGCGATCGTGATGACTTCGGGGAACATGTCTCGGGCTATGTCCCATTGGAAGAAGTTCTGCTGGATGCGATCCCAGTCGGCGACGGCCAACAGGGCAATGATCAGGAGGACTGAGCCTCCGATCAGGATGTAACGGCGCCGCTGGGCCCGTTGCATTCGGTTCGATTTGACGGCAGCAACCATGGTGCCTCACGTTACCTTGCGCGACCTGGTGGCCGCACGGAGCTTCAGACGCGACTTGGGGCGGCCCAAAAGGACCGCCCCAACGCGTCGCTTCACCAATCGGCTATCAGCCGGTTGGGAAGAACTCGTCGAAGATGCTGTCGTACGTGCCGTCGTCGCGTAGCTTGGCGAGCGATGCGTTCACCGCAGCAAGGATGCTCTCGGCACCTTCTTCCTTGACGGCAAACCCGTAGAACTCATCGGTCTTGTAGACCTCGAGCAACACGAGATTGTCGTTGTTGAGAGCGGCGTCACCGTTCGTCACGATGTCCTGGAGCACCGCGTCGAGCTCTCCGGCGTTGAGAGCGGTAATGAGGTCGCCCGGGTTCTCGAACGAGATGATCGTCGCACCCGACGCATTCTCGTTGGCGTACTGCTCACCCGTCGTTCCGGTCTGCACACCCAGGTTCTTACTGCTCAGGTCGGCCAAGGCCGCGATGCCGCTACCCGAATCGGCCAGCAAGGACTGATCTCCAGAGAAGTACCCTTCGCTGAAGTCGATGTTCTCTTCGCGCTCCTCGGTGATCGTGATCGAGGCAGCTGCGATGTCGCAGTCTCCAGCTTCCATAGCAAGACCAGACGTGATCGGGTCGAAACCGCTGTTGACCACAGCAAGGTCAAGTCCCATGTCCTCTGCGATCGCTCGCATCAACTCGATGTCGAAGCCGGTGAACTCACCGTCCTCTTCGTACTCCATCGGTGGGTAGGGCGAATCGGTGCAAACCGTGAGCGTCCCGTCGCTGACCAGTCCGAGGGATTCGGTATCGACGGAGTCGTCATCGCCACAGGCAGCAGCCAGCAACGCAAGCGCGAGGACCGCCACAACAAGCGTTCGTGCACGTGTCATATCTCGTCTCTCCTCCTTTTCGGCCTGCGGAGCCGCAGCCGTGCCACAAGCCTAGGCGAATCGGGGCGAACGCTTCAGCCCAGCGCCGGAATGACCTGCTCGCCGAACAATCGCATCCCATCACCCCAGGCGGCGTCGGCGAAGTAGACAATGTCGTAGTCGATCCCGAGCTTGCGAGTCTCCTCAAGCTGGCTGATCACTTGGTCCGGGGTCCCGAACAAGGAGGTCTCCTTGTACTGCTCGATGGTGCGGCCACCCGGCATCCGCTTCGCCCACTCCGCGCTCTTGTCTGCGAGCTCGGCCTCGTCGGCTGCGATGAGACACTCGACATTGCGGGTGAGCGTGATCTCGTCGAAATCGCGACCGACGTCACGGCAATGCTGCTCGAGCACTCCGGTCTTGTGGCGGAACGTCTCCGGGTTGCCAAAGTAGTTGGCGTAGTTGCCGTACTTGGCAACGATCCGCAGCGTCAGCTGCTCACCACCACCCGCAATCCACAGCGGCGGATAGGGGTCCTGCAGCGGCCGGGGCCGGTTGATGGCTCCCGCCACGGCGAAGTACCTTCCATCGAAGTAGCTCTCGTCTTCGGTCCACATCTTGCGCAAGATCTGCACCGCCTCATCAAGCTGACCGATCCGCACCGACGCCTTGGGGAACTCGTAGCCGTAGGCCTCATACTCGTGCTGATACCAACCGGCGCCGATACCCACCTCGAGACGCCCCCCCGACATTACGTCGACACACGCCGTCACCTTCGCCAGGTACGAAGGCGGCCGATACGAGTTGCAGGTGCACATCTGGCCGAGCCGGACCCGATCGGTTGCCTCGGCCAGGCCCGCCATCAACGTCCACGCTTCCCACGTCGACTGCTGGCTGAGCTCCGGCCACGTGTGGAGGTGGTCGTAGACCCAGATCGACTCGAAACCAACCTCCTCGGCCACCCGGCCGATGCTCACCATCGTGTCCCATTGGTTCTCCGGAGGAATGTCGCCCAGATCCAACCGCCAACCCTGGGGTACAAATGCTCCAAACCGCATGATTCTCCCTGTGGTTCGCTCGATCGGTCGCAGGGTAGAAGACCCGACAGCCGGGGCGGGCACATCTCAAACTCGAACGGTAGGCTCCCGTCCGTGAGTGAAGTCTCCACCGACCTTACCGACGCCCTCGGCGACCTCGTCGAGCGTTTTGACCATGTGTCGATGGCCGTTCACGACATCGAGGACTCGCTGACGCTGGTGGCTCTCATGGGTGGCGAATTCCGCGCCGGAGGTGACGTCGACGCCGGCTTTCGCTGGATCCAGTTCAACCTGCCAGGGCGCGGCAAGCTCGAAATCATCCAACCACTCGACCCGACCGACGAAGCAAACTTCCTGGTCAAGTTCTTGGAGGAACGCGGCGAGGGACTCCACCACCTGACGTTCAAGGTCCGTGATCTTGTTGCCGCTGTCGACCAGGCCCGCGCCCTCGGCTTCGAGGTCATCGGGGTCAACACCGCTGGAGCGTGGAAGGAAGCGTTCGTCCACCCCAAGACCTCAAAGGGCGTGCTGATCCAACTGGCCGAGTTCGACGACAGCCCATTCCCACCACAGACCATCGCCGAGGTGCTCGAAGGCACCCGCGGGCCCGATTCCTGACGGCATGATCCCCGAGCCGATCGGCATCCTCGCCGCGATCCCGGTCAAGCCCTTCGGCGTCGCCAAGGCCCGGCTATCGAGCCAACTCAGCCCCGAACAGCGCGCCCGGCTGGGCAAGGCCATCGCAGCCCGCACCGCCATACTCAGCCGCCAGGCGGGCGCTGAGGTTGTGGTCGTCACCGGCGACGACGGTGTGGCCGTATGGGCCACGGCATTGGGCTTCACGGTGCTCCCCGAGGGTGCGGTGGCAAGTCTTGATGCCGCCGCGCGCGCCGTGGCCGTGACAGCGACGGCCGGCGGACGGCACTGGGCGATTGTCCACGCCGACCTTCCGCTGGCAACCGCCGGCGACCTGCGAACCGTGTTCGCCGCTGCAGCCGACGGCGCCGTTGTTGTGCCATCTCACGACGGCGGCACCAACGTCCTCGCCGGCTCCGACCCGGCCTTTCCGTTCGCCTACGGCGCCGGGAGCTTCCACCGTCACCTGGCCGCGTCGCCACGTGCAACAGTCATTGCCCACCCCCGACTTGCCATGGATCTCGACACTCCGGCCGACCTGGCCCACGCCAGCCAAGCCAGGGGCGGATCGTGGCTTGCCCCGTTTCTCCAGCCGAGCTAATGAGTCGCGTCCGCCGGAACCGTTCAGCCTCGCCCCACTGCGGCAACAATCCCTAACCTGGCGGACGTGGTCACCGACATGTACAACGAACTGAACGACGGGTTCGATCCGCTTCCCGCCCCGGAGCGTGCCCTGGCGATCGGCGCTCATCCCGACGACATCGAGTTCGGTGCCGGCGGAACCTTGGCCAAGTGGGCTGCCGCCGGTTGTCGGGTGACGATGCTCATCGTGACCGACGGTTCCAAGGGCACCTGGAATCCCGGAATGGACCAGCAGGTCCTTATCGCCGTCCGCAAGGACGAGCAACGCAAGGCTGCAGACGTCCTCGGAGCCGAACACACCATCCACCTCGACCTCGTCGACGGCGAACTTGCCTACTCGATGGCGCTACGCATCGAGATGTGCCGCCAGATCAGGCTGGCTCGACCCGACGTCGTCGTCACCCACGACCCCTGGCAGCGTTATCAGCTCCATCCCGACCACCGCACCACAGGAATGACGGTGGTCGACGGCGTCGTCGCCGCCCGGGACCACCTCTTCTACCCCGAGCAGGGTCTGAGCGCGCACCGCCCCGAGTCCATCCTGTTGTGGAGCGCCGACGAACCCGACCATTGGGAGGACATCGAGTCCACCATGGACACCAAGGTCGCCGCGCTCCTGTGCCATACCTCCCAAGGCACGACCACGATGGGCGGCGCCGAGAAGGACGACCTCCGCCGCCAGGCGTTTGCCGACCGCATCCACAAATGGGCTCGTGATGGCGGCGCGCCGGTCGGGGTGGCCCAAGCCGAGGCCTTCAAGCGCCTGCAGCCATGAGCGCTCCACAAACGCTCATTTTGGGGTCCGGGATTGTCGGGACTGCGGCGGCCTGTGATCTCGTCCGCCGGGGTCACGTGGTCACCGTCGCCGATCGGCGTCAGGAGGCGCTCGCCGCTCTCTCCAACCGACTCGACCTCGCCACCGCCATGGTCGATGTCGACGACACCGCAGCCGTGGCCCAACTCATGGCACACCAGGACGCCGTCGTTTCTGCGGTGCCCTACTCCTACGGGGCAGCTTTGGTCGCAGCCGCAGTAGCGAACGGCGCTCACTACGTCGACTTCGGCGGTAACCCCACCGTAGTGAAACAGCAGCTTCGCCTCGACGCAGCAGCCCGGAAGGCCGGCGTCGCCGTCGTTCCCGATTGTGGTCTCGCCCCGGGCCTCGCCAACGTTCTCGCCGCCGACTTGATCGGCGCGCTCGATCCCGGCCCGATCGACTCAGTTCAGATGCGGGTTGGCGCCCTCCCCCAGGTGCCCGTGGGTGCGCTCGGTTACCAACTGACGTTCAGTCCCGGTGGCTTGATCAACGAATACGCCGAGCCGTGTGAGGTCCTCGAGCATGGGGCCGTTATCGAGGTTGAACCCCTGACGCGTTTCGAGACGGTGGAATGGGAAGACTGGGGTCCGCTCGAAGCCTTTTCGACCGCTGGGGGCACCTCGACGTTGTGCCACGACTACGCCGGCCGGGTAAATGCACTGGAGTACAAGACCCTCCGCTTCCCCGGCCACGGAGCCACGTTCCGATCCATGTATGAACTCGGGCTATTCGATGAGACCCCGTGGGACGTCGACGGAAGGTTGGTTGCCCCGCGCCCGTTCCTCGTCGAAGCGCTTAGCACTCACCTCCCCCAAGACGCACCGGACGTTGTCCTCGTCCGAGTATGGGCGAGCCAAGGGACGCGGCGGGTGGGGCTCCAGATGGTCGACCTGCACGACGGAACCTTCTCGGCGCTGGCAAGAACTACAGCCTTTCCTGCCACCGCCCTGGTCGATCTCCTCGTCCGTGGCGAACTGGCGGTGCGGGGTGCCCGCGCCATGCCTCAGGCGATCGCCGGCGCACAACTGCTCCCCGAACTCGAAGACGTCGGCATCACGGTCACGGAACTCAATCGGTAGGCAACCCTCCCGCACAGGAGATGCCCACGGCCAAAGCCGTGGGCATCTTGCTGGTCTTCGTGCTGTGCCGCGGTTAGATGGAGGCGACCCCGATACGTAGACCGGACTCGGGATCGAAGAAGTGGAACTTGCCGGTATCGACAATCAGGTCGAGCGATTCACCGTGGTTCACGGGAACATCGGACGATACCCGAGATGACATCTTCGTCGTGTCGCCCAGCGATTCGGGACTCGCACCCGAGTCGGCCAGCAACTCCTCGATATCAGGAGTGATCACCGGAGGCGTGTGCAGTTCGTAGTGCACAAACGTCTCCGAACCCAACACCTCAGCCACCTCGACATTTGCCGTCAACGTCCGGGTCGGATCCGGCCCAGCCACCGCCGCCGCCTCAAAATCACCAGGGCGGATCCCCACCACGAGCTGCTTGCCCATGTTGTTCTCCAACCCGGGATGACGATCCAACGCTCGCTGCGCCACCTTCATGCGCAACCCCGCAAATGACACCCACACCTCGCCGTCAACCGAATCCAAGGTGCCGTACATCATGTTCATCGCCGGCGATCCAATAAACCCGGCCACGAACAGATTGTTCGGATCATTGAACAACACCGTCGGCGGGGCCACCTGCTGAAGATTGTCCGGACGCTTCGCCGTCACCGGCTTCAATACCGCAACCCGATGACCCAACGTCATCGCCTCGATCTGATCATGTGTGACGTACACCGTCGTCGTCTTCAGACGGCTATGGAGCACGCCCAGTTCCGTGCGCATCTGCACCCGCAGCTTCGCATCCAGGTTCGACAGCGGCTCATCCATCA
>CAYXMJ010000124.1:7184-9687 GCA_964465915.1 uncultured Acidimicrobiaceae bacterium | reverse complement strand
TCATCATGGCGATGAAGACCTACCGCGACCGCGCCGGTATCGCAGAACCCGAGATGGTCTTGCCCGACTCCGCTCACGTGGCTTTCGACAAAGCGGCGCAGTACTTCGGCTACCGCCAGGTGCGGGTACCGGTAGGCGCCGACTACGCCGCCGACATCGACGCGATGACGCAAGCAGTCTCAAAACGGACCGTCGTGGTCGTGGGTTCGGCCCCCGGCTTCCCCCACGGCATCGTCGACCCCATCCCCGAGCTATCGGAAATGGCCCGCCAGCGAGGCATCGGGTTCCACACCGACGCGTGTCTCGGCGGATTCGTGCTGCCGTGGGTCGCACACCTCGGCTACGACGCCCCCGAGTTCGACTTCCGGTTGCCCGGCGTGACCTCGATGTCGGCCGACACCCACAAGTACGGCTATGCCGCCAAGGGCACGTCGGTCGTGCTGTACCGGGGTCGGGAACTGCGCCACCACCAGTACTACGTCGCCACCGAATGGCCCGGTGGCCTCTACTTCTCCCCCACTATCGCCGGCAGCCGTCCCGGAGCCCTGCTGGCCTCGGCCTGGGCCGCGATGCTCTCGATGGGCGCTGAAGGCTACGAGAGAGCGGCCGCCGCCATCTTGGCAACGGGTGCTGAGATCCGAGACGGCGTCAACGCTATCCCCGAGTTGTCGGTGTTGGGTGATCCGCTGTGGGTGATCGCCTTCACCTCGTCCCAGGTGAACATCTACGAGGTGATGGCTGGTATGGCCGAGCGAGGTTGGAGCCTCAACGGTCTCCATCATCCCGAGGCGGTACACATCGCCGTCACGCTGCGCCACACCCAAGATGGCGTCGCCGCGACCTTCCTCGAGGATCTCGCAGCCGCAGTAGAGGCTGCCAAGGCCACCGGGCTCGAACCCCACACCGGGTCGGCACCGATGTACGGCATGGCTGCCACCTTCCCGGCCCGCGGTGCGGTGGCGGAACTGCTGCGACGCTACATCGACCGGCTCTACCAGGTCACCCCGAAGGACTGATTTCCTTCATCAGCGATACGGCACGGTGTTCCGCACGGAAGCCGAGCGATTCGTAGAGATGGAAGGCGCCGGTCGGGTTGGCAGCATCAACCCCGATCGAGGCGGCATCGAGGCCCTCGTCCGCAAACGACCGAAACGACGCGTTGAGCAACGCCGAGGCCAGGCCCTGCTTGCGCCAGGCCCGCCGCGTCCCCAGGACGTCGATCCAGCCGTCCTTGCGACCGATCACTTCCCAGTCCTGCGGGTAGACCCCATTCATGCAATAGGCGACCACCTCGCCTTCGGCGACCGCGACGTACGACAGATCGAGTCGGCACCCCGGCCAACTCGCCCGATGCTGCCACTCATCCCACGATGGCGGGAGTGATCCCCAATGATCTCCGAAAGCCTCGGCGTGGGCCGCAAACGAAGACGACAGCCACCGGTCGCTCCATGCCAGCAATTCGACCCCAACCGGTAGCACCGGGTCGGGAAAGGGCTCGGTGAGCGGACGCACCATGTCCACGAAGTGGCGCACCACGGGATAGCCGCGTGACTCGAAGCGGGCGATACGATCGACCGAGTTGGCCTCGGCGAAGGTACGAATCACCCTGGGCAGATCGTCATCGATGACGGCGAACCGCTCTCTGACCTGGGCCTCCGCCCAGTCGATCGCATCGAGCTCGAGGGCGCCATGCCCTGCCAGGGCCGTCGTGATGACGTAGGCCCGATGCTTGGGTCCCTGGCGAAGTGACAGGTCGATCCATACCGAAGCAAGGAAAGAACCGTCGGCTGCGACGGCGACCCGAGTGTCGCTCGCCAGGTCGGTCTTGGGTTCGGCCATGTTGTGGACGAGCTCCTCGCGGGACGTCCGGAAGGGGAGGTTCTGTTCCGCCTCCAACTGGGCGTGGAGCCGGTAGAGCGCGTCGGCATCCCCTGCGGTCAACGGACGCCACTTGATGTCGGGGTACACAGCCATGGTCCGCAGTATCGACCAGGCCGACAACACCGCCAAGCGAATCATCCGGCACAGCGACGTAGACTCAGATGCCGAGACCGACCTCGAAGGAGCACCTCATGCCGACCAACCAAGGATTGCGCGAACGCCACCGACGGGTCACACCTTCGTGGCTTGCGGTCTATCACGATGAACCGATCGCGATCGATCACGGCGAGGGCCGCACGGTATGGGATATCGAGGGCAACAAATACCTCGACTTCTTTGGCGGGATTCTCACCACGATGGTCGGCCACAACGTCCCTGAGATCACCGCCGCAGTTCAGGACCAGGCGGCCAAGATCCTCCACAGCTCGACGCTGTACCTCAGCGAGCCCATGATCGAGTTGGCCGAGATGGTCACCGAGATGTCGGGTATCCCAGACGCCAAGGTGTTCTTCACGACCTCGGGGACCGAAGCGAACGACGCCGCACTGCTCCTGGCGACGTCGTACCGCAAGTCGAACCAGATCATCGCGTTGCGCAACAGCTACCACGGGCGGTCCTTCAC
>CAYXMJ010000124.1:2720-7084 GCA_964465915.1 uncultured Acidimicrobiaceae bacterium | reverse complement strand
GCATCGGTTGACGACCTCGAGCAAGTCATCGACATGATGACATCGGGTGACGTCGCCGCGTTCATTGCGGAGCCCATTCAGGGCGTCGGCGGGTTCTCGGTGCCACCGGACGGTCTGCTCGGATCGCTCCAGAAGGTGCTCACCGACCAGGGCATCATCTTCATCTCCGACGAAGTGCAGACCGGGTGGGGCCGCACCGGCGAACACATGTGGGGCTACCAAGCCCACGGCGTGACCCCCGACCTGCTGACGTTCGCCAAGGGTGTCGGGAACGGTCTCAGCCTCGGCGGAGTGGTCGGCCGTGCCGAACTGATCGACTCGATGGGAGCGAATTCGATCTCGACGTTTGGCGGCAACCCGCTGTCGAGCGCCGGGGCGGTAGCCACGTTGCGCTATCTGCTCGACCATGACCTGCAACACAACGCGCTGGTCACCGGCCGCCAACTGCGAGAGCGCCTCGACGCGGCAGCCGCCGGCGTCGATTGGATCGCAGAAGTACGGGGCAAGGGTCTGATGCAAGCGATCGAAACCGTACGGCCCGGCGGGTTGACTCCCGCCCCCGAACTTGCCGCCGAGGTCCACGAACGCTGCAAGCAAGCCGGCCTCCTGATCGGCAAGGGCGGCCTCTACGGCAACGTGCTGCGGATCGCTCCGCCCCTGACGGTCACCGCAGCGGAGGTAGATCAGGCCGCCGACATCATTGCGACTGCCATCGCCGAGACTGCTGCGCACTAGCTCGCCGAATCTCGAGCGTGCCGACGTGAAGATCGATCACGAGCCCGCATTTGTCGGGCCCCGGGCACGACAGCGAACAGCTTCCCGCCGAGCCACAGTCGCCCGCTGGTGGTGGTGCAGTGCCCTCAGGGACCAGCCAGCCGGAGGCACGCAGGGCAACCAACATCGCCCCGATCTCGGCAGGATTGGTGTCCAGACGCTGAGCGAGCTCGACGCCCGTGATCGGGCCACCGGCCGCCTCGATCTCCCGAACCAGGGCGGCAAGTTTCATCCCAACCCCAACATTCGTCCGCCCTGGAACACGATGAAAGCGCCGGCCCACGCCACCATGAACTGGCCGATAACGCTCACCCACATCCACTTGGTGCCGAACTCCTGACGGAAGGCGGCAACGGCAGCCATGCACGGGGTGTAGAGCAGCACAAACACCATGAAGGCCAACGCCGCCAATCTTCCGTCGCCCCCGCTGCTCGTCTCGAACGAGGTGCGGATCGCCGACTGCAGCTCACCCGACGGCTCCTGGTCGATGTCCACGAGGTCGAGCCCCACGACGGCGGGAATGGCACGCACGGTTTCACCGGTCGCCGTCACAAAGCTGGACACGACTTTGCGCAGATCCTCGCCGACGCTGCTCGACGCTGTCTCGGGTGACGGCTCCTCGACCGAGTAGAGCTGCGCCATCGTGCTCACCACGACCTCCTTGGCGATGAACCCAGTGAACAGAGCACCGGCCTGTTCCCACTCGCCAAACCCAAGCGGTTCCATCACCGGCGCAACCGCCATCGATGCAGCCCCGAACGCGCTGTCTTCGACCTCGGTGTCGGCGAACCCGCCGTCACCACCTACAGGGATCGAAAGCAGCAGCCAGACCCCGACACTCGTCACCATGATCACCGTCCCGGCACCCCGAATGAATTCGCCGGTGCGCAACTTCACCAACGACCAAACGGTGCGCGGGTTGGGCAGGCGAAACTCGGGCATCACCATCACAAAGGGAGCAGGTTCCTCCTCGAACAGCACGGTGCGGGACAGCACGAACCCAACGGCAATGGCAACGCCGATACCGAGCAGGTACATCGCGAACACGACCGCGCCGGCTCGGCCGGCAAAGAACACCGATGCCAGCAGGACGTAGACGGGGAGCCGGGCGCCGCATGACATGAAAGGGGTGATGAGCCCGGTGAGAAGCCGGTCGCGCGACGAGTCGAGCGTACGGGTGGCATAGATCGCCGGCACCGTGCAGCCGAAGCCGACCATCATCGGCAAGAAGGCCTTGCCGGGGATGCCGAGCGCCCGCATCCCGCGTTCCATGACGGCCGCGGCACGAGCCATGTATCCGGAGTCCTCGAGCAGCGCAAGCATCAGGTAGAGAGCGAACAGGACAGGTACGAAGACGAGGACCGCGCCGACGCCGGCGAGGACACCATCGACGACAAGGCTCTCCACCCAGCCGCCGGCAAGCCCAAAGAACCCAAGGACGCCGACCGCCCAGCGGCTGACCGGGCCGCTGATCATCGCGTCCACCCAGTTGAGGTAGGGAGCCGTCACGTCCGCGGTGACCTGGAGAACGATCCACATCACGGCGAGAAACACCGGCAAGCCAAGCCAGCGATGGGTGAGTACCCGGTCGACCCGGTCGGACCACACGGCCCCGGTGCCCTCTGAGCCGGTGGCGGTCCCGACGAGGCGGCTGATCCAATCAAACCGGCGCTCGGCGAGGACCAACTCGACCTCAAAACCGGTCTCGTCGGCAATGGCATCACGGTTGGTGTTGGCGACGGCCAGGACCTCATTGCCACCGGGTACGGCCGCCACCCTGGCACGCCATGCCTCATCCCCGGCGAGGAGCTGGAGACCTATCCAACGGGGCGCGCCGAGGTCCTCAACGGCCGGGCAGGAGATGACAGCATCGACCAGCAAGCTGAGATGCCGCTCGGCGACCGGGCCGTAGTCGACGACCAGCGGGGGGGCTGGAGTCTCGGCGGCGGCAGCATCGGCGATCGCCGCCTTCAATCGGTCGACTCCGCTCCCGCGCCTCGCCACCGTCCGAACCACGGCGGCGCCCAACTGGTCGGCCAGGACGGTGTCATCAATCTCGATACTGCGCCGATCGGCGACGTCGCACATGTTGAGGGCGACGATTTGGCGCAGACCGGCCTCGGCAACCTGGGCGACGAGGTGCAGGCTGCCGGAGAGATGCGCCGCGTCGGCCACGGTGACGACAACCTCAGGCCGTTCGTCGGCCAGATACCCGGTGGCGATGGCCTCCTCCGCCGAGACGGCCACGAGGCCGTACGTACCGGGGAGATCGACGATCTCGAACTGGTCGGCGGCAACGGTGAAGGTTCCGGAGTGGCGCTCAACGGTCTGACCCGGCCAGTTGCCGACGTGCTGGTGGGCGCCGGTCAGCTGATTGAACAACGATGTCTTGCCGGCGTTGGGACTCCCGGTGATGGCAATGGTGGTCGTCACACGGTCACCGCCTCCACCTCGATCGCCTCGGCTGCGGGGCGGCCGACCGCGATCCGAGCACCTCCCACCATGATCAGGGCTGGACCGCTGGGCCGCACGACGGTGAGCACCACTCCGGGTACGACTCCAAGGGCGGCAAGGCGGTGCACGAGGCGACGGCCGCCGGACACGCCGACAACCCGAACCCGCGCGGCGCGGGCCGCGTGGTCCAGCGTGAGCGGACCATCGGCGGCGGCTGAGTCACCCGAACGAAAGCGCATCAGATGTTGCCCTTGGACTCGACCTCAACGGCCTTGGCCAGGTCCTCGGAGAGATGGACCACGGTCCCGCCGACCGCGATCAGCCAACCCGATTCGCCGGCACCGGTCACGGTGACCGTGGCTCCCGGGACGAGACCCTCGGCGGCAAGGAATTCGAGCGCCAAGTCGGAGCCTCCGATGGCGACGACTTCGGCGATCGCACCGACGGCGACGTCGACGAGGCGGAGATGGGGCCGGCGCGGTTCCGGTTCGAGTGCACCTGCCGGGATCGGGCGGCCGAGTGGGCCGGCTTCGGGGTTACCCAGGTAGGCAGCAAGCCGATCGGCCGCCTCCTCCGAGGTGACGTGTTCGAGGTGGCAGGCCTGGTCGTCGGCGTCCCCTGGGCTGAAGCCGAGGTGATCGGCCAGGAAGCTTGCCCACAGGCGGCGGGTCCGCAGCACCCGGTCGGCCACCCGATGGCCGTCGTCGCTGAGTTCGACCCCGTGATACGGCTCGTAGCTGAGCAGCCCGCGGTCGGCGAGCTTGCGGATCATCTGGTTGGCCGACGCCACCGAAACCGACAGCTCGGCGGCGATATCCGCAACCGGAACCGGCCCGGAGCGGCCATCCTCACCGGCGCGGGCCACGGTGATGAGGTACATCTCCTCGCTCTCGGAGGTGTGCCCATTTTCAGGTGCGGGCGCAAAGTCAGCGGCAGAATGTTCAGGCATGCCTGAACATTCTGCCAGACGAGGCAGTTGGTCCTCAGGGCCAAAGGTCCCTACCTCGAGATCCCCCTCCGTTCTTGCGTGGCTGAAGTACCAAAAAGCGCGCCTCAACCACGCACGAACAGATGAGGCCCGAGCGTGACCCGTTCTTGCGTGGCCACGGTCCCAAAAACCGCGCCCCAACCACGCA
>CAYXMJ010000124.1:0-2620 GCA_964465915.1 uncultured Acidimicrobiaceae bacterium | reverse complement strand
AACCACGCAAGAACGGATCAGGGGGTGTAGGAGTCGCCCCAGTTGAGGCTGACGAACTCGATCCCGTCCTTCGCCAGGACGGAACCGATCAGGCCGTAGAGCCAACCGCGGCCCGGCGTGGTCAGGTAGAAGTCGTGGACCGGCACCACCTGCTGCGGCGCCAGCCGGCGGGCAAACTCGACCGACGCCGTCGCCGAACCCCACGGGGTCATCAGCGGCAGGGCGAGCACCCGGCCCGTGAGGGTCGGCTGGTAGCTGTCACCCGGCTGGGTGTACAGATCGCCCACCGAATAGCTGCGGTTGGGAGGTCTCGCCCCGGTAGGGACCTCCTCGTGCAGCACATCTTCCGAGACGATCCCGTCCGGGTCGGCCGTCACCACCTCGATACCGTGTGGCTCCAGCAATGACCTCACAGCCTCGTTGGAGTGGACCGCTACATCGTTGCCGCGGTCGATCACCCACTTGACGAACTCGGGATTGACATGGTCCCCGTGCTCGTGCGTGATCAGGATGCGATGGACGTCGCCAATCGTTTCCAGATCGATCTCGCCCGACTCGAAGGTATGGAACCCAGGATCGAACATCGTGATTGCGCCGAAGTCATCAGTGACCAGCACGCAGGAATCCGTCAACCGTCGTATCTCTGCCATGCGCCGACGATAGCCCCGGTCCCATCATCCCGCCGCATTGATCGGCCCATTGGACGACAATTGGGCGGAGATGGTCACAAGTACCCGGTTGCGGCGATGGACACGTTGGGCGCTCGCGTCTGCGCTCCTGCTCTCAGCATGTGCCTCCTCGGATCAGGTGTCGCGGCCGGATACCGCCGAGTGGGGTACCGCGGCAGACCGGTTCTTCGCCGAACTCGCCATGAGCTACTCGGACAACGACTTCTACGGCGTCCTCGACTTCTATGCACCCGGCGCCGTGGTGGAGCAATGGCGGGCCGACAACCGGGGCGGCTCCCGAGTTCCCGAGCTGCTCCAATGGAACTCCGGAGACCTGGCACAGGATCTGCTGGCCGTGTACCTGGGCGAACACGAAGCGCTGACCCTGGTGCGATGGCCGAGCAGCGGCGAGCTGGGAGCGATCGTGAGCGCGTTCGATGGCGGCCTGATCACCGGCGAGACCACATTCGACCTCGGGGCCGAACTCGAGCAGAGGTTGCGAGCCTTGCCCGCCACGGTCTTGTTCTACGAGGATCTGGCTGCCGACTATGCCCAAGCCTGGTCGACCGCTGATCCGGAGAGCCGGGCGCGTTTGTATGCCGCGAACGCCACAGTCCGAGATCCCATTGAGGGACTCGAGGCCACCGACCGCGATGCGATTGTCGAGCTCCCGGCACAGCAATGGATGGTGCTCGACGCAGCCGAACTCGGCGTCGCGGTGACGTCGGCGCCCGCCGTCTACCTCGGCCCGGCCCGGTACGGCGACGATCCCCTGCAAGCAGTCGGCTTGTTCGTGGTTGTCGATGCCGCCGGGTGCGATCGCCGGGTCGCCGTGCGCTGGGTGATCGAGGACGGCCGCATCGTCGACGAGGAACGGTTCCAGGACACCGCATCCACGCGAACCTGCGGGCCGACGGTCCTGCCCCAGGGCTGGTGGAACGACCTTCACCTTCCGGGGCCGTCCGACCAGATCGTCACCGGCGCCATCGCTACCAGCGGCGGACAGCCCGTCACCGTCCGCAACGGCACTCCCCTCCTCGAAACTCTCGTTGACTGGGGCTTCGAGCGGTTCTCCCTCGCCGGCCTGCCTGAGCCTCGGATCGATAGCGTTGTCTTCGAGCCGAGCCGCAGCTGTCGGGAACGCTCCGGACGAGTCCTCGATGACGGCACGACCCGAGACCTCTTTGTCTGCATCTACGAGACGGAGGTGTGTGACGGAGCAGACGAGTGTGCGGTACCGACGACCAGTGCCCGCCTCACCATCCTCCACGAACTCGGTCACGCCTGGATGATCGATCAGGTCACCCCGGAGACTGAAGCCCGACTGCTCGAACTGGCCCGGCGCGAGGTGTGGAACGACCTCGATGTCCCCTGGATCGATCGCGGGGTCGAGTATGCCGCCGAGGTCCTCGCGTGGGGATTGATCGACGAGCGACTGACAATGGTCCGGCTCGGCGCCCCACCGTGTCGAGAGCTGGCTTCCGCGTACTCGCTCCTCACCGGCGTAGCGACGGAGAATGCCGCGGTCGAGTGCTGAGCAAGTCCTGCAGGACAGAAACCCCAGGTAGGCCGATCGCCTGGAGAACGCGACTCGGGCGATCCGAGTGCTGGGTCTAGGCTGACACAGCGCGCCGGCCCCAGAGCCGGTGAGAGGCGCTGGCTCACAGTCTCGAGAGGAGCACGAAGCATGAGCGGACTACGTTGGGCACCCCTACTGATCTTGCTGGTCGCGTTTGCGTTGGTCGTTGCCGCGTGCGGTGATGATGACGACGCCACCACGACCACCGCAGCTGCCGGCGGAGAAACCACCACCACGGCGGCGGCTTCCGGCGGTGAAACGACCACAACCGCTGCGGCAGGTGGCGAGACGACCACAACGGCCGAGGAAATGATGGAAGTCCCCGAGGACTTCCAGATCGGCATGATCCTCGTCGGACCGCAGAACGATCGCG
>CAYXMJ010000123.1:0-9714 GCA_964465915.1 uncultured Acidimicrobiaceae bacterium | reverse complement strand
CAACGCACCCGGCGCTCCCAACGTCAAGGATCGGCAGTACTACGAGATGTTCGGCAACCGGGCCATCTGGGCGGATGGATGGAAGGCCGTTACTCTGCACGCAAATCGGATGCCGTGGGAGCTGAACAAGATGCTCCCGTTCGACGACGATGTGTGGGAGCTCTACAACGTCGTTGAAGACTTCTCGGAGAGCACCGACATCGCCGCCGACCATCCAGAGAAGCTCGCTGAGCTGATCGAGATGTTCGACGAGGAAGCCTGGAAGTACAACGTGTACCCGCTCTACGACGACATGGTCACCCGGATCTCCAAGCAGCAGGACCGTCTCTTCGGGGACCGTACCGACTACGTCTACTACGCCCCTGGAGCCGTGCGCATTGCCGAGAAGGCCTCAGCACCCGTGAAGAATCGCTCGCACGACATCGTTGCCACCGTCGACCTGCTGGGCGATGAGGAAGGCGTGATCGTGGCGTGCGGCGGCATGACCGGCGGCTACACGATGTACATCATGGATGGCTGCCTGGTGTTCGACTACAACTACCTCGACGGCGTGCACTACAAGATGACATCGCCCCCGCTGCCGACGGGACCTACCGAGCTGAAGTTCAACTTCATCAAGACGGGCGAGTTCGCCGGCATCGGGGAGCTGTATGTCGACGGCGAGAAATTTGGCGAGGTCGACATGCCACTGATGCACATCAGCACCTACTCGCTGGCCGAGACGTTCGACATCGGCTGCGACACGGGCACCCAGGTCGATCCTGCCTACGAAGGGAGTCCATTCCCCTTCACGGGCCATCTCGACAAGGTGACCATTACGCTGACCGGCGCCCGCAGCGAGCGGCCAGCCGACGAGTTCGTCGATTGAGGCTTTGGGCTCGCAAGGGGACGGCTACGCGTTGGGGTCATAGGGTCTCGCTTCGTTGTCGAGCGGGTGCGAATTCGAGGCAAGGAGGAGGACATGGATGCCGATACGAGTGACCGGGCTGCGCTGCTGATCACGGTGGGCGCGGGAACGGTTGCGTTCACGCTGGGGTTCAACGCCGGAGCTTTCAACACGATCTTCTTTGACGTCTACCTCTCGATCTGGGTGATGGCTACCGCCGTTCTCGCCGGGTCGCTGTTGACCAAACTTCCGCCGCAGAATTGGTGGGGCAGGGCGATTCTGCTGCTACCGACGGGGTGGATTGCCGCCGCCTGGATCAGTGGACCGACCAGTGGCGATACGGCCGGTCGGGTCGTGTTCTTAGTCGCCATCACCGTGGCCGTGATCTGCCTGCCCTTCATCGTTTGGATACTGGCATCCGCCATCAATCCCGACTTCGTCACCTTGCCAAATTCGACTCGGATCGCGGTTGTCGCCGGTGTCCTCGTCTTTGCGCTGGTCGGGTACGGAATCGGTGCTCGCAACGATGTCTTCTTGAACTGCGACGACTTCAAGGTGAGCGGGAACGATCTCCCTGCGAACTGTGTGTCAGGTCCCAACACAGCGAACCCGGGAGGCTGACGCACCATGAGGCATTCGAGCGGGGAGGGATGAGTGGCTGATCACCTGATCGTGGCTGTGGTGGCGGCGGTCAGCGGAGGATTTGCCATCCCGCTCGGGTTCCTGCTCGACCTCCCTCCGATCGAAACCTACCTGGCTGCGTCGGCCGGGTCGCTCGCCGGGATGGCCCTGTTCGTGTTCGTGGGGGGGAGTCTGCGTGACTGGATCGTGCGCAAAGCGAAGATCACTCAGGAGCAAATGGAGAAGGGGCGGCGAGTTCTTGGCAAGTACGGCGTCCAGGGCCTTGGGTTGATCGGGCCGATCTTTCCGGGAGTAACCGTGAGCGTCCTGATCGGCCTCGGAGCCGGTGTCGAGCGCAAGGAATTGGCGAAGTGGATGTCGCTCGGCATCCTGACCATGTACGCCATCTACGTGGCCGGGTTGTGGATCCTCGTGGAGGTCTTCAATATCTGAGTCCGAGCGAGGAGAGGGCACTGCATGTCAAGGATCGTCGGCGTCCACGGAGCATTCCATGAGCTGTGGGGGCCCAACCAACTCGCCAGCCGCTGGTTGCCGGCCGTTCGCGACGGCCTCTGGCATCATGACGTGTCGCTCGATGCCTCAGGATTCGCTGTGGCGTTCTACGGCGACCTTTTTCGCCACAGTGCGGAGGAGGGCCGGCCCGAACGCGCCGAGCTCGAGGCGGTGGCATCGGCGAGCGGTTTCCTCGCCAGCGTCGAAGACGAGTTCGGGCCCGAAGGTCTCGAGGTATTGGCGGAATTAGTCGGGCGGGAAACACTGCGGGCGCTCGTCGACCAGGCCGCCCGGTACTTCGCCGAGGAGGACCTCAGGCAAGCCGTTCGGCAGCGTCTGGCAGACGTGATTCGTCCAGACACCAGGGTGGTGGTGGCGCACTCGATGGGGACCATCGTGGCCTACGAAGCGCTGGCCGAGCATCCCGAGTGGCCGGTGACCACCTTTGTGACGATTGGTAGCCCACTCGGCAACGACTTCGTGTTCGACAGCTTGTCGCCGTCCCCGGAGGGAGGCATCGGTGCTTGGCCCGGTTCGATCGAGACCTGGGCCAACGTTGCCGCGGTTGACGATCCCGTCATCGACGAACCCAACCTCGCCCGACGGTTCGGCGATCGAGTCGTGGACATCGCCGTTGACAACGGACGTGATGCCCACCGCGCCGAGCCCTACCTCAACGCAGCTGCGACCGGTGCGGTGATCGCGCTGGCCCTCAGGTCGGCCGAGAGGTGAGAATCGACTCGGCGGTCATGCGTTGACCGCCGCCACCGCCTCTTCGAGGAGTCGGGATTGTTCGTCGACTGCCTCCAGTCGCCACGCCGGCACCGCGGCACGAAGTGACCGGAGGACCTCTCGAAGGCGACGGGCAACTTGCGGCGAGTCGGCACCGTAGGTGCGGATCTCGGTGAAGGCGAGGTCCAGGTACTCCTCCCATCTCGGGGTGCGATAGAGGAACCGCACCTCCCCGCCACCATCTCGGTAGACCCCGTCGGGAAGGCGCCGACCTGCCAGCATCAACAGGATGTCCTCGATCTGATCCAGCGCCTGTACCGCGGTGGTGGGATCGTTGATCCCAGGCGACAGCGCCTTGATGGCGATGTCGACCAGGATCCTCAAGGCGTACGCGGGGTCTTGCCGGGAGGTTCGTTCCTCGCCGAGGGCAATCGAGTCGAGGATTTGCTTCTGGGTGCCGGAATCGGGCTCCTCCGAGACGCGGAACATGGCGGCGCCGTGGGCAACGAACTCACCGACGGAAGGCAGCATCTCCACGACCAGCGAGCTTGCTTCGGCGGTCGCGTTGATTCCGCCGGGGTCGAACGCCTGCACCACACCGGCCCGTCCGGGGTTGGTGATGTCATAGGACGCCGCTGCGGGAAACACATCATCCGTCCAGGATCGCTCGGGAGTCTCTGCCGGCCGCGGGAAGGCGGCATCGATTGCCCGCCGACCCGTGCGCCCGGTATTCGCCACGACGCGGGAGGCACGCAGGAAACCCGTCACCGACGCGATGAGCAGCAAGAACATCAGAACCGACAGCCCGACCAGCACGACGGCGGCGTTCACCGAATACTGGGGCACGAAGTTCTTGTCGTCCGCGGGCGCCACTTCGGACAGGACGAGCAAGGCGTAGATGAACGTGGCGACGAAGGCTCCCAGCGCCAACTTGACGGTGTACCCCTGGTCGAACGACCGCAGCAGGCGCGGAGTGAAGGCGCTCGAGCCAAACTGCACGGCGAGGATCAGCATCGAGAAGACGAACCCGGTGAAGGCGATCATCCCGGAGGCGATCGCAGAAAGGAGTTCCTGGGCAGAGGCGACTCCGTAGACAAACGGCGGGTTGGCCTCGACGCGCTTGTCGAACTCGGGAAGGAGTTGGGCGAGCACGATGGCAGCCGCAACGCACGCCGCCGGGATGAGCCATGTGCTGGCGCGGACCCACTCTGAGAACCGAAACCGCTGTGACCAGGTGAGCACTTCGCCTCCATCAGCAACGCGACGACTACCGGGGAGACCGTAGCCGCGACTCGGCTCGGGACCGAATATCACCCCGATGCGGCATGCGCGCCTGGCCGAGGCGCCGGCACGTGGGCGGTGGCGGGAGCGACCTGGTTGCGACTCGGCTGAAGCCGGCGAGGCCACCTCCCCTGACCGTTGGACAAGAGCGCCACAGTTGGCGCCCCGCCCGTCACGACCTATCGAGTGACGCCGTGCCACACGCCTGCCGCCTCGTCGACCACCGTGGCGTAGCTGAGACCCATCAGAATCGCGCCGGCACATCCGGCATCGCGGGCCGCGTCGGCGGTCTCCAGCGCCAGGTCCCAAGCAAGGTTGCGCCGCTCCGCCGTCGGGGTGTCGACAAGACGTTGCTTGAGGCCCTCGGTGATTGCGACGGCCCCGATGCCTTCCATCCGGCCGATCCAGTCGAGACTGAACGGCGGGATCAGCATGAGATAGAGGGGCGGGTCGGACGGATCGCGCTGGAGCCGGGCGATGTTGGGAGCCACGGTGGCGGGATCCAGTACCGGGCCGGCCACTAGGAACTGGGCCCCGAGGTCGACCCTGCGTTGATATTGCCAACGGCGGAACCGGGTCGGTATCCCAACCTCGAACTCGGGCATTTGGTCTTGGAGATAGCGAAGATGCTCGACGATCTCGTAGTGGTGGGCCATGTGCTCGACGGCGGGCATGGTGTCGCCAACGACGACGAGGAAGGAGTCGACCCCGTTGCCGAGGGCGCCGCGCACCTCGCTCTCGATGGCGAGGATGTTGCGGTCCCTGGTCGACACCACAACGGTGGGATGCACCGAGGGGACGTCATGGGTAATCCGGGCAGCGTAGGCGAAGGGCGATACCCGGATCTTGCCGAAGACGTTGTCCGTGATCAGGACGTTGGCCCAGGCGCGGTCGAGTAGTAGATGGCTGCTGTCGGGCAGGTCCGGCGGGTTGACCTCCGCGACGATCTGCCAGTCGCCGTTGGATTTCAGCATCAGACCGTCTCCTTTCGGCGGGCGATGAAGTACTTCGCTCTGGGGTGGTGGGCGATGAGCGCCGATGTCGTTTGCTCGGGCTGGAACTGGTACCCGGTTGCCTCTCCGACGACGAGGCCGAGTCGTTCGGCCCCGAGCAACTCGGCCACTTTGGCGTTGTCCTCGAGGTCGGGGCAGGCGGGATAGCCCCACGAGTACCTCCCGCCGCGGTACTGCTGGCGGAACAAGCCGTGCAGGCTAGGCCCGTCCTGGTCGCCGAACCCCCACTCGATGCGGATCCGGCGGTGCCAGTACTCGGCGAGTGCCTCGGCCATTTCGACACCGAGACCGTGGAGGTGGAGGTAATCCTGATATTGGTCTGAGGCGAACAGCTCCGCGGTGCGCTCCGACACCTTTGCCCCCATCGTGACGATGTGGAATGCGGCGTAGTCGGCCTCTCCGGAATCGACGGGGCGGAAGAAGTCCGAGATGCACAGCCACGGATCCTCGAGTTGGCGGGGGAAGGAGAAGCGCATGAGTTCGGCGTCGCGCCGGTCATCCCGCCAGATGACGAGGTCGTTGCCGTCGCCGTTGGCGGGGAAGTAGCCGTAGACGAGTTGGGGGGCGAGCAGATCCTGCTCCCGCGCCGCCAGGAGTTCCCGCTTCAGGACCGGTTGCAGGCCGGCTTTGAAGGCCGCGTCGTCATCGTCCCCGGTCGGTCGGTATTGCCACTGATTGCGGAACAGCGCGGTGAGGTTGAGATAGGCGGCGATGTCGTCGAGCGGCAAGCCTTTGACAATCCGGCTGCCAAGGAACGGCGGGGCGAAGACGGGGTTGTCGGTCGCCACGTCGGGCGAGCGAGTCGGCACCGCCCCGGTGGGGACGGGGCGGGGCTTGCGAGCGGGTAGCTGCCGACTGGTTGTGGTCCGGCCGAACTCAGGGTCCGGCGCCGCGTCGCTGCGCGCCGCGATCTGTTGCATGATGTCGAGCCCGGCAAAGGCGTCCTTGCCGTAGAACAGCGGGCCGGGGTAGCGGTCGCGCAGGTCGCGTTCGACGTAGCTCCTGGTGAGGGCGGCTCCGCCGAGGAGGACCGGGGTAGCGGAGAGGTCGCGCCGTGCCAACTCGTCGAGATTGTCCCGCATGACGAGAGTGGACTTCACCAGAAGGCCGCTCATCCCGATGGCGTCGGCGTCGACCTCCGCGGCCTTCTCGATCATCTCGGCGATGCCAACCTTGATTCCGAGGTTGTGCACCTCGAAGCCGTTGTTGGTGAGGATGATGTCGACGAGGTTCTTGCCAATGTCGTGCACATCCCCCTTCACGGTGGCCAGCACGATCGAACCCCGTTCCGTGCGGTCCGCTTTGTCCATCCGCGGCTCCAGGTGGCGCACCGCCGCCTTCATTGTCTCCGCCGAACGCAGCACAAACGGCAGCTGCATCTCTCCGGAAGCGAACAGATCGCCGACGACCTTCATCCCCTCGAGCAGGATGTCGTTGATGATGGCAAGCGGCGGGTGCCTGCGGAGAGCCTCATCGAGGTCGGCCGCGAGGTCGGCCCCGTCGCCGTCGACGATGCGCCGACTCAGGCGCCGTTCGACCGGCCAATCAGAGCGGTCCTCAACGACACGGCCTGCTACCGAGGCATCCTCGAACGCCGCGATGAGCGCTTCGAGGGGGTCGTAGCCGGGGCGACGTCGGTCGTAGATGAGGTCGAGACAGATCTCCTGATGGGCGGGGTCGACCCTGCTGAGCGGGATGATACGCCCGGCGTGAACTATGGCGGCGTCGAGCCCGGCGCCGACGCACTCATGCAAGAAGACGGAGTTGAGTACGTGGCGGGCGGCCGGCTTGAGGCCAAACGAAACGTTGGAGACGCCGAGCACGGTGAACACACCGGGTATTTCCTGCTTGATCCGTTTGATGGCCTCGATTGTCTCGATGGCGTCACCCCGTAAGGCGTCGTCGCCGGTTGAGAGCGGAAAGGTGAGTGGATCGAATAGCAGGTCACCGGGTTCGAGTTCGTAGCGGTCGATGGCGAGGTCATGGAGGCGGCGGGCGACCCTCAGCTTCCACTCGACGTCGCGAGCCTGGCCCTCCTCGTCGATCAACAGGCAGATCACCGCGGATCCATACTCCTTGGCCAGCCGGAACACCCGGTCGACCCGCGATCCGACGGCGTCACCGTCCTCGAGGTTGGCCGAATTGAGCACCGCCCGGCCTCCGATACGTTGCAGGGCGGCTTCCATCACCTCGGGCTCGGTGGAATCGATCACCAACGGGATTGGGACTTGGGTGGCGAAGCGGAGAGCAAGCTCGTCGACATCGCGGGCTCCGTCGCGCCCCACATAGTCCACACAAAGATCGATGAGATGGGCGGACTCGGCGACCTGGTCGCGGGCCACGGCCAAGCACGCTTCCCAATCCTCGGCGAGCATGGCCTCACGGAATTTCTTCGAACCGTTGGCGTTGGTGCGCTCCCCGATGATCAGGAACGACGTGTCCTGGCGGAACGGGGTGAAGCTGTAGAGCGAGGCCGCTCCCGGCTCGGGCTCCGGGCGTAGGGTTGCCGGAGTGAGGCCGGCGCAGCGGTCGACCAGAGCCGCGATGTGGGCTTCCGTTGTGCCACAACAGCCGCCGACGATACGGACCCCGTAGTCCGTGATGAAGCGGGCGTGATGGTCGGCGAGTTCATCGGGGGTGAGGTCGTAGTACATCTCGCCATCGCGCAGCTCGGGCAGTCCGGCATTCGGTATGACCGAGAGGGGAATGCGGGTGTGCCTAGCGAGGTAGCGGAGGCTCTCATCCATCTCCTGCGGGCCGGTGGCGCAGTTGAGGCCGATGACATCTGGTCGGAGCGGCTCGATCGCAGCGAGGGCGGCGCCGATCTCGGTCCCCGGCAGCATGCGTCCGGTGGTCTCGATCGTGACCTGGACCTGGAGCGGGACCCTGCGTCCGGTGGCTTGCATGGCGCGCCGGCAGGCCGCCATCGCGGCCTTTAGCGTCAGCAGGTCGTACATGGTTTCGATAACAAACAGATCGACACCGCCGTCGAGCAACCCGCGGGCGAGCGGCTCGTAGGCGTCGCGCAGTTCGGCATATCGAATCTGACCGAGCGAAGCGAGCTTGGTGCCCGGCCCGATGGAACCGGCGACATAGCGGCGCCGGTCGGCCGTCGAGTAGTCGGCGGCGACGCCTGCTGCGACCGACCCTGCGGCGTGGGCCAGTTCGTAGGCGCGCTCCGCGATCCCGTACTCGGCGAGGGGTACGGCGAATGCCCCGAAGGTGTTTGTCTCGGCGACATCCGCTCCAACATCGAAGTAGCCGGCGTGGAGCTGGGCAACGACGTCGGGGCGGGTGACGTTGAGGATCTCGTTGCAGCCGGCAAGGTCGGGCCCGCCGAAGTCATCCTCGGTGAGGTTGGCCCGTTGCAGTGCGGTGCCGGTGGCGCCGTCGTACACGATCACGCGTTGGTTGAGAGCCTCGAGAAAGTCCATCAGGATTTCCCACCGATCAGTTCGTTGTTCATCGCATCGACCTCTTCTTCCGTCACATCCACGCGCTTCCCCCAGAGCGCCGCGGGCGGAGGTCCGCTGCGGGCAGCTCATCGATCAGGCATTGGCACCGGGCTAACCGGTTGCCGCGGCTTCGCGGGGCCTGTCCCTCCACCGCTCTTGATGAACGCGTTGTATCGACAGAGTCTGCAGGACGGGATCGCCGCTGTCAACGCCAAACCCTACGGAGTTCTGGGGATTTGTGCCCTAGTGGTCAGCGGCCGATAGCAGCAGGCTGAGGTGTTGGACGCTGGGCAGAGAAGAGGTTTTCGATGGCCCCACGTCACGCGATACGGTCGCGGCCTCGGTTGCGGTCTCGTGGTTTGCCGCGTCCAATGCTGGTAGCGATCCATGGGGGTGCCGTTGCGGCCATTGCCCTCGAGATCAACCGACTGAGCGCCGGAATCACCGCGGCAGCAGCGTTCATGGTGGCGATCTTCGTAGGCGCGGTGACGGTGGGACTCGTCTTCGCGACGTGTCTCGAACCTGCCGATTCGATCCGGGAGCCGCGGCCCTCTCTGTCGCGGGGAGCAAAGTGCGGCTCGTGTCGGCGCCGGATGGTGGACCTGCACGGGATGTGGGTGTGTCCGGTCTGCGACCGGATCTCGCCCGGCCTCTGACGGCGCCCCGACCGACCCGGTGCAGGAGGGGCTAACGGCCCTATCGCCAATCGACGATCTGGAGTTACCTATCTTGTGAAAGATTTCACAAGATAGGGCAGTCGTCCCACCACCGAACTCGAGAGGATCCATCGTGAAGCCCCGAGTCACACCACCGGTATGTTCCGAAGAAGGGCTGCCCGCGCCTGGAGCGATGACCGAGGCACGGATCGCGCAGATCTCGAAGGCGCTGGGAAATCCGGCTCGGGTCCGGATCATCGAGCAGTTCGACCAGTGCATCCCCCATGTTGCGGGAGAAATTGTCGAGGAGTCCGATCTCGCCCAGTCCACCGTCTCGGAGCATCTGCGCGTGCTGCGCGAGGCTGACATTCTGTTTGTTCGCAAGGACGGTCCCCGCAGTTGGTACTGCGTACGGCGCTCGGTGTTGCGGGAGTACGCCGTAGCCATTCGGGAACTCTCGGAGAAGTTGAGCTTCCTGAACGTCGGCTAGGTCCGCAAGAGACTAGGGGTGGACACTGATGGACGAAGGAGTCCTGGATCTGTCGGATGGCAGGAAG
>CAYXMJ010000122.1:7089-9731 GCA_964465915.1 uncultured Acidimicrobiaceae bacterium | reverse complement strand
CCGCCCGCCGTGCTCGGGTTCAATCACGACGCCGGGGTGGTGCTCGTTGCCGATCTCGGAGCAACCCACAGCAGGATCGCGGTAAGTGATCTGGGCGGCAACGCTTTGGCCGAGGAGCGGCGGGACATTGCGATCGGGGCCGGTCCGGAGGACGTGCTTTCCTGGGTCGAGCAGCAATTCGATGCCATGCTGGTCAGACTGGGTAGGACGACCACGGACGTGCGTGGCACCGGGATCGGAGTACCCGGCCCCGTTGAGTTCGCGGCAGGGCGCACGGTGCACCCGCCGATCATGCCTGGGTGGGATGGGTATCCGATTGCGGATCGGTTCGTCCACAGATACGACGCCCCCGCCCTCGTCGACAACGACGTCAACATCATGGCGCTCGGCGAGCACTGGCGTCTCCAGGCGCCAGTCGACGATCTCTTCTTCATCAAGATGGGCACCGGAATCGGCTCAGGCATGATTCTCGGCAACCACATTCACCGGGGCGCACTCGGCGCCGCCGGTGACATCGGCCATGTCTATGTCGGCCCCGACGACGTGTTGTGTCGCTGCGGCAACCTCGGTTGCCTGGAGGCATCGGCCGGCGGGGGAGCGCTTGCCAACCAACTCACGGTGATGGGCCATGACACGAAGAACGGCCGCGATGTCGTTCGGCTGGTGCGTGCCGGCAACACCGATGCGGTGCAACTCATCCGTAACGCCGGCCGGCTCGTCGGTCGGGTGCTGGCCGCCATCGTGAACCTCTTGAACCCCGCGGTGATCATGATTGGTGGCGACGTGGCGACCGCAGGTGAAGAGTTGATGGCCGGGATCCGGGAGACGGTCTACGGCCGCTCGACGGCCCTATCGACCGCGGACCTCAGAATCGTGCCGAGTTCGCTCGGTGACCGCGCCGGGATCACCGGAGCCGCGGCAATGATCATCGAACATGTGCTCGCTCCCGTCGCCGTCGACCGGGGCCTCTCGACCAGGGAGGCCGTCGGATGACGCTGCGGGCTGCGGAGCGAGACCCCCCGGGAGGACCACGAGATCAACGTTGGCAGCGTCCCGGCGCTGTTGACGAGTCAGACAGAGAAGGAAACTAGGAGGAGGAACAGATGAAGACAGGAAAGGCAAGCTGGGTGAGGTGGCTCGCCGTGCTCGCCGTGTTTGCGATGGTTGTTGCCGCCTGTGGCGATGACGACGACGCGACCACGACCACGGCCGCTGCCAGCGGCGGCGAGACCACGACCACGGCCGCTGCGAGTGGCGGCGAAACCACGACGACCGAAGCCATGTCCGACGAGACGTTCACACTTGGTGTGTCGAACACCCTCGTCGGCAACGCCTGGCGTGAGCAGATGATCTGTGCCATCAAGGCCGAGGCGCTCGCTCGCGGCAACGTCGACAAGGTAGTTCTGCAGAACCGCAACACCGATGTTGCAGGCCAGATCGCCGACATCCAGACGCTCATCTCGCAGGGCGTTGATGCCATCATCATCAACCCGGCGGACCGATCGGCGCTCGACGATGTGATCGAGGAAGCGGCCGCACAGGGAATCCCGGTCATCTCCGTTGACCAAGCGGTGACGGCCCCCAGCGCGTACTTCGTCGCGAACAACCAGGTCGAGTACGGCGAAGTTGGCGCACGCTGGCTGTTCGAGGCACTCGGCGGCGAAGGCAAGGTCGCCTACATGCGCGGCGCGGACGGCGCTTCGGCCGACACCGACCGTGACACGGGCTGGGATGCAGCTCTGGCGGACTACCCGAACATCGAGGTCGTGTATGAGAACTGGACCGGTTGGGACCCCAGCGTGGGTGCCCAGCAGGCGCTCGAGATTCTGACGACCATGGAGGTCGACGGGATCTGGACATCCGGTATCGACTACACCGTCGTTGAGCAGTTCGCAGTGGCAGGTGTCGACTATGTGCCGGTCGTTGGCGCGGACAACAACGAATTCGTCGGACAGTTGATCGCCCTCCAAGGTGATGGCCTCTCCGGCGCCGCAGTCAGTAACCCGCCGTCGATCGGCGGCGTTGGCGCCGCAATCGCGTTGAACGTCCTGGAGGGACAGAACGTCGACCAACAGACGCTCCTCACTCCGGCCGTCATCGTTGAGCAAGCCGACCTCGAAGCTGTGTTCGTGCCCGGCCTGACCGCCGGTTGGTCCTCGTACATGGAGATCGAGCCCTACGTCAGCTACACCGCAGATCAGGTCGTTGCCTGCCTAGGCCCCGGCGAGTGATCTAACCGACCGCAATGCTGGTGCCGGGCTCCTTCGGGAGCCCGGCACCCACCAACCTTCTTCCGCAAGGATCTCGATGTGACTGAAGCCAGTCAGGCCCTGCTCAGTGCGCAGGGAATCGCCAAAAGCTACGGACCCGTGGTCGCGCTTCGTTCTGCCGACGCCACTGTTCAACCGGGCGAGATCCATGCATTGCTCGGCGCCAACGGCGCCGGCAAGAGCACACTGGTCAAGATCCTCTCCGGGGTCATCACCTCTGACGCCGGGACCACGTCGGTGCACGGCGAACCGGTGCGCCTCCGCAAGCCGACCGATGCCAGGTCCGCCGGGATCGCCACTGTGTTCCAGGACCCATCGCTGATCCCCGATCTGACCCTGGCCCAGAACCTGCGCATCTCTCGCCTCAGCCCC
>CAYXMJ010000122.1:0-6989 GCA_964465915.1 uncultured Acidimicrobiaceae bacterium | reverse complement strand
GGAGCCAATGTGGCCGACTTCGACCTTGCCGGTGTCGACGAAGCCCGACTCGTCACCGCGATGCTCGGCGAGGATCTGGTCAAGGAATTGAGCGAGGAAGCGGCGGCAGAATCAACGCCGACCGCAGAGGCCGCAGTCGCTGCCGTCTCATTCGACACCCCCGTTGTGCTCGAACTCAAGGATGTCCGGTTGCGCGACAAGGTCAACGGCGTCTCATTCCAACTGCGCCAAGGCGAGATTCTTGGGCTGACCGCTCTCGAAGGGCAAGGTCAGGACGAGTTGTTCCAACTGCTTTCTGGTGACCATCGACCCAGCTCTGGGGAGTTGCTTGTCCACGGCCGGCCCATGAACGCTCGGTCGCCCTACGACGCGATTCGCAAGGGGCTGGTGCTGGTTCCGGCTGATCGACAGCAGGCTTTGCTTCCCCAGCGTTCGGTTCGTGAGAACCTCTCAACACCCCTATACAACCGGGCGAGCAAGTGGTTCACGCTTGCCGGGGACGAGACGGAACGGGTCGACCGTGCCGTCGATCGGCTCGACATCGATGTGCGCGCCGGAAGCCAGGTGCAACGCCTCTCGGGGGGCAACCAGCAGAAGGTCACCATCGGTCGCTGGCTGGCCTCGGGTTTCGGCACCCTGTTGTGTTTCGATCCGACCCGCGGCATCGACATCCAAACCAAGGCCCAGATCTACGACCTGCTGCGCGAGTTGGCCGCTGATGGATCGTCCATCTTCCTCTATACCAGCGAACTGCGTGAGATCCCGCTGGTCTGTGACCGAGTTCTCGTGATGTACAACGGCCGCATCGTTCACGAGCAGGATGCCAAGACCGCAACGGAGGAAGTGATGCTCACCTCCGCCCACGGACTCGAGGAGGCGAGAACTTGACGGCCACGACGCCGGACGCGCTTGCTACCGGAACCCAGGCTGCCTGGCGACGTTGGCTGCGTCGCCACGGCTGGACCTTCGGAGTGTGGATCCTCCTGGTGGTGCTCGTCGCCTACTACTCGACGCTCATTCCGGCATTCGGCTCGTTCCAGCTTGCTTCGATCATCAACAACGGCGCGCCGCTTGTGTTCCTGGCGGCTGCCCAAGCCGTGATCGTGATCGCCGGGGGCATCGACCTCGGGGTCGGCGGCATGATGGTGCTCACCAACGTCACGGCGGCGCGGTTCATGGAGGGCCAACCGCTGGCGACGACGCTCGTCATCGGCGTCATCATTCTGCTCCTTGCCGCTGCCATCAATGCCGGCGTCGGCTGGATCATCACGACGTCGAAAGTGCCGGACATCGTCATCACCCTCGGCTCACTCTATTTCTTCCAGGGGCTTGCCCTGGCGGTCCTCCCCAATCCCGGCGGCGGTACCAGCGAAGGGTTCCGCTGGCTCTTTACCGGATCGCCGCGCGGGATCGGCTCCAATCCGTACCCGGCGGCGATTCTGATCAGCGTGGTGATCCTCATCGTGGCCTGGTGGATTGGGAAGACTCGCAGTGGGCTTTCGCTCTATGCCGTGGGGAGCGACAAGACCGCCGCCTACCTGTCCGGGATCCGAGCGGCACGAGTCAAGATCGTGTCATATGCCGTCGGGGGCGCCCTGGCAGCCATGGCCGGGCTGGCGCTCACGGCGATTGCCGGGCGGGGCAACCCCACAGCCGTGGGAGGCAATGCCACCCTGAACTCGGTTGCGGCCATCGTGCTCGGCGGGGTGGCTCTCACCGGCGGGATCGGCTCAGTGATCGCGGTCGTGCCGGCCGGGCTGATTCTCTTCTTCCTCAACCCGATCCTCACCGCCATGGGGGTTGACCCCAACCGGGCCCAGATCGTTCAGGGTGTCCTGATCGTCGTGGTGATGATGGTGACCGGGCTCATCGAGTGGCGTCGGAGGAGGCGAGTATGAGTACCGACCTCAGTTCGGGCGCCGACGTGAAGTCCGATCCGAGCCAGCCGACAGTGTGGCATCGGAGTGCGCGCTACCTGGCGACCCACCCCCACCTCGTGCTCATCGGCGTACTCATTTTTCTGATTCTGATGACGGGTGCGGTGGAATCGAATTATCTGAGTATCAACGGGTTGCGCAACTCGGCCCTCTTTGCAGTGCCGATCGGGGTGCTTGCCGCCGGCCAGACCATCCTGATGCTCACCGGCGGCATCGACCTGTCCGCTGCGATGATCGCCACCGGCGCCGCCTACGTGGCCGCAAACCAGTCGCCGAAGGGTGCGGCCTTCGCGATCATCGCCGGCCTGGCTGTTGGGGTGCTCGCCGGAGCCGCCAACGGGATCGGTGTCGGCGTCTTCCAGGTGAACCCGCTCATCATGACGCTTGCGATGGCGGGCATCCTGCTTGGGCTGTTCACCTCGTGGGCTCAGACGATCTTCTCGGGTTCGACCCGGATGGGCGATTTCATTCGCACCCTGGGGGGTGGTTCCTTCTTTGGGAGGAGCATTCCGTGGGCGGTGGTCGTGTGGGCGGTGTTGTCGATCTTTGTGATCTACATGCTGCGTCGCAGCGGGTTCGGACGGAACCTCTACGCCATCGGCGACAACGGGATTGCCGCTCGCCTCTCCGGGATGCGAGCCTGGCAAGTGCTCATCGTCGTCTACATCATTGCGGGGGTTTTTGGGGCCATCGCCGGACTTCTGCTCGGTGGGCGGGTCGGCGCCGTCGACCTGCAGTTGGCGGGCGCCTTCCTACTGCCTTCCGTGGCGGCCGCGGTGATCGGAGGGACCTCGATCTTCGGCGGTGTTGGCACCTACACCGGGACGATTCTGGGGGCACTGATCCTCGGTGTGCTCCAGTCGCTGCTGACCTTCCTCGGTGCCGGCCAAGCGATCCAACAGATGCTCTACGGCGCCATCATCATCGGTCTCTCCTGGCTCTACACCCGCATCTCGGCAACACAATGAGGAGGAACGGTCCAGCATGCGACTGAGCGATATCAAAGCCGGCGTGGTCGGCGTCGGCTTCATCGGTGTGGCCCACATTGAAGCCCTCCGCCGCTTGGGCATCGATGTCGCCGGGGTGGTCGGCTCCAGCCCGGAGCGGGCCCGGGCCAAGGCCGATGCGGCCAACCTGCCCAAGGTCTACGACAGCCTGGCGGAACTTGCCGCGGATCCTGAGATCGACGTCATCCACATCGCCAGTCCCAACCACGCGCACGCCGATCAGGTGAGGCTGGCGCTCGACGCCGGCAAGCACGTCGTCTGCGAGAAGCCGCTGGCACTCAACTCGGCTGACACCTCCGACCTCGTGGCTCGGGCCGACACCGCCGGACTGATCAACGCGGTGTGTTTCAACATCCGCTTCTACCCGAACTGTCACCAGGCTATGTCGTTGGTGGCCTCGGGCGACATCGGCACGCCGCGCTTGGTTCACGGCAGCTATCTCCAAGACTGGCTGCTGCTCCAGACCGATTGGAACTGGCGACTCGAACCCGACAAGGCCGGCGGGTTGCGGGCGGTTGCCGACATCGGATCGCACTGGCTCGACCTGGCCCGGTTCATCACCGGGTCCGACGTGGTCGAGGTCATGGCCGATCTCCACACTCTGGTCCCGGTGCGCACCCACCCAGCCGGACCGGTCGAGACGTTTGCTGCCGTCGCCGCCGATGCCGACCTGATCGAGGAGCCGATGTCCTCGGACGATGCCGCCGGAGTCCTGTTGAGATTCGCCAATGGTGCCCGTGGCGTGTTCACCATCTCCCAGGTGTCGGCCGGTCGCAAGAACTCGGTATCGATCGAGGTCGACGGGAGCAAGTCGGCGCTGTCGTGGTTCTCCGAGAACCCCGACCTCCTGTGGATCGGTCATCGGGGCCGCCCCAACGAGGTCAGCCAGCGCGACCCGTCGCTGGCCAGCCCGGAGGCGGCCCGAGTGATCGGCTACCCCGGTGGTCATGTCGAGGGCTACCCCGACACCTTCCGCGCTCTGTTCGCCGAGGTCTACGCCGACGTGCTCGCCGGCGGGCCCTCGACGGAACCCACCTATCCAACCTTCGCCGATGGACACGACGCCCTGCTGGTCACCGAAGCCGTGGCCCGCAGTTCGAACGAACAACGCTGGATCTCTGTTGAGAGATGAGGAGAGCTGAATGAAACTCGGATTGCTGACCGCACCGTTGCCCGAGATGCCGCTCGACGAGGTCGCCGACTGGACGGCCGCCAACGGGTTCACCACGATCGAGATCGCCTGCTGGCCGGCTTCGAGTGGTGACACCCGCCGCTACGCCGGGACGAGCCACGTCGACGTTGACGGCATATCGGACGCCGAGGCCTCTGGAATCGTCGACGAAATGGACCGCCGGGGCCTTGAGATCTCCGGACTCGGGTATTACCCCAACCCCCTCGAACCCGATCCCGAGCACGCCAGAATGGTCATCGATCATCTCAAGAAGGTGATCGTCGCTGCGGGCAAGATGGACGTTGGTGTCGTCAACACCTTCATCGGCGCCGACCGTGCTCTCACCCAAGACGAGAACTGGGAGAAGGCGACTCGGGTCTGGCCCGAGATCATCTCGTGTGCGCAGGACAACGGCGTCAGGATCGCCATCGAGAACTGCCCGATGATCTTCTCGAAAGACGAGTGGCCCTCCGGCCACAACGTGGCCTACAACCCCAGGATCTGGCGGCTCATGCTCGAGGAGTTTGGGGAGACGATCGGGCTCAACTTCGATCCTTCGCACCTCATCTGGCTGATGATCGACATGGAGCGAGCCATCATGGAGTTCGGTGAGCGCTTCTATCACTTCCAAGCGAAGGACGTGATGATCGACTACACCGGGCTCTACGAGAACGGGAGCCTTTCCTCCGGCATCGGGTGGCAGGTACCGCGGCTTCCCGGGTTGGGTCATGTCGATTGGGGCGTCGTCTTCTCGGCTCTGTACCGGGTCGGCTACGACGGCCCCATCATCATCGAGCATGAAGACCGTGGTTTTGAGGCGACAGACGAATTGGTCAAGCGGGGATTCCTCCTGGCACGCGATGTGCTGGCACCGTACGTCCACTAGGAGCCGAGCCGACCTTGACCAGCCCAACCACGTTCGGACGGTTTGATGTCGTTGTCGTCGGCTCCGGGGCCGCCGGATCGTCGGCGGCGATTGCCTCGGCGCGCAACGGGGCCAGGACGCTGCTCATCGAGAAGCTGCCGTTCCTCGGCGGCAACTCGACGGCGGTGCTCGATACGTTCTACGGCTTCTACACGCCGGGTGAGCGGGCCCGCAAGGTTGTCGCCGGAATCGGCGATGACGTCGTTGCCGGTCTGCGTACCATCGGCGACGTCGTCGAACGGCCGAATACCTACGGCGCCGGTACCGGCATCACCTACTTGGCTGAGCACCTCAAGGTGGTGTGGGAGCAACTCGCCGTCGACGCCGGCGCTCAGGTCCTGCTCCACGCCTTCATGCAAGATGTCGTCGTGCGTGACGGCCGGATCGATTCGCTGCTCGTGGCCACCAAGGCGGGACACATCACGATCACACCGGGGGTCGTCATCGACGCCTCGGGTGACGCCGATGTCTGCCACCACGCCGGGTTTGGCTACGAGCTGGCGGGAACTCAGTCTGCGGCACAGACGCTCACCACCACGTTCTGTATGGCGAACGTCGACATGGACAAACGTCGTGCGGTCGGCAACGAGCAACTCCACGCCCTCATGCGGGAAGCGGCCGAATCCGGCGACTACGACCTGCCACGCCGCGAAGGCAGCGATCACGTCACCCCGGTCGATGGGATGACGGCCACGGTGATGACCCGGATCGATCAGGTCCGGCCGTCACCCGCCGGCGACTTTCGCAACGCCACCGACCCCGAGGTGCTGACCGCGGTCGAAATCGAAGGTCGCCGCCAAGCCCTCGAGTACGTCCGCTTCCTCATCGACGAGGTGCCGGGTTACGAGCGGGCGTCACTAGTTGCGCTGTCCAGCCAGGTTGGGCTGCGGGAAACCCGTCGCGTGTACGGCGACTATCGGCTCACTCGCGACGACGTGCTGGCGGCCTGCCATTTCGACGATCAAATAGGGTTGTGTGGGGCACCCATCGAAGATCACCACGGCGGCGCCGGAACCGGTACCAATTGGGAGTACCTGCCCGATGGCAAGGTGGTGGGTATTCCGCTGCGAACCCTGATTCCACGCGACGGCGTCAACGTCCTTGCCGCGGGCCGGTGCTTCTCGGCGGAGCACGACGCCCAGGCATCAGTTCGTTCGATGGCCCAGTGCATGGCGATGGGCCAGGCCGCCGGTACCGCTGCCGCGTTGGCCGCGGCGGGTGGAGGAGAAGTCAGAACGATCGATCCTCAAACGATTCGAGCGCGGCTGCGGTCCGACGGCGCCATCGTGTCCATGGAAGACGTGCCGTGAACGGCTCGGTGCGCACCGTGCTTGGTGACGTGGCCGCTGATCAGCTCGGCCTGACGTACGCCCACGAGCACGTGATACTCGACTGCCCACTCGTGGAAGATCGCTTCCCCGACATCCTGCTCAACGATGTAGCGGCAGCGGCTGCTGAGCTCAGCGAGTGCGCCGCCGTCGGGGTCGGTTGTGTGGTCGATGCGATGCCCTGTGGGGTGGGGCGCGACCCGATCAGGCTTGCCGAGGCGAGTCGTCGGTCGGGGGTCGACATCATCGCGACGACCGGGCTGCACACCCGCAAGTGGTATCCGGGTTTGTCGTGGGCAAACGAGGCCGACCCCGACATCTTGGCAGGGTTGTTCGTTGCCGATCTAGAAGATGGCATCGACCGATACGACTACCGCGGTCCTGTGATCGAACGCACCAAGCACCGTGCCGGCCTCATCAAGGTGGGGACGCTGCAGGAGAAGTTCAATGCTCGGGATCGGCGAGTGTTTGCCGCCGCCGCGGCGGCCCATATCGCCACCGGGGCACCCATCCTCACCCACTGCGAGGAGGGGCGCGGTGGAGTCGAACAGGTGGAAGTCATCGCCGAGTTCGGGGTCGAGCCGAATCGGGTGGTGTTGTCCCACACCGACAAGGTCGACG
>CAYXMJ010000121.1:0-9967 GCA_964465915.1 uncultured Acidimicrobiaceae bacterium | reverse complement strand
TCGGAACCAGCGCCTGCACTGACACCGCAGGTCCTGCGACAGCGCATGTCTCGAGTGGCTCAGCCTCGACAAGGCCTGCCATCAACACAGCGTTTCCGCCTGCGGACAGTCCATAGAGCGTGATGTGCTCGGGATCGCCTCCAAACTCTGCGGTCCGAGCCTTGGCAAAGGCAACCGCACACTTCAGCTCGGCAACACTCAGATCCCACGCCGCCTGCCTACCCATCTCGGTGACGGCGACCGGTTCGAGGTGACCCCAGCCGGGGAGAAACACCACCCGCCCCTGCTCGGCGATCAGCTGAGCATCAGACCGATGCCATTCTCTGCCGGCGCCGCGGGGGTCCCCATGGAAGGCGACGACGGTGGGCCAGGGCCCTCCCTCAGTCGGAGCAATCACGTCGACCGCACCGGCCTTGGCCGCGAACGCTTCGCCGCCGGGGTGATAGATGAGCCGCTCTTCGATCGCCGTCGGCATCACATCCGGCGCGGTCATGGCGACTTGTGCCGAGGCCGCGGTAGTTGTCGCCGCCCCGCCATCAGCCGCTACTCCCTGCGACGCTGCCTCACTCCCGCACCCCGCCAGTAGCGCCCCGACCAACGTCAAGACTGCAAGCTTCTTCATGTCTGCGTCCCTTCTCTTCGTTCGTGGCCCCTTGCCACTGTGTCCAGATGTAGGGACCGACCGTGAGAAGGCCGCTCCTGCAGCGTGAAACCCCCGTGAAATCTCGGAGGCCGTCCCGCATAATGGTCCTAGACGAGGCGGTCGATACCGCCGGAGGAGGGCACCGTGGCCCGTCTGTCTATCCGACTGCTGGGCGTCCTCAGCGTCTCGCGAGACGATGATCCGGTAGAGGACTTCGCCACCGACAAGGTGCGGGCGCTGCTCGCCTATCTCGCCGTCGAACGCGACACAGCTCACCGTCGGGAGCGCCTGGCTGGGCTGCTTTGGGCGGAGCACTCCGAGCGCTCGGCCCGTACCAACCTGCGACGGGCGCTCGCCGATCTGCGGAAAGCCGTTGGAGACCAGAGCGCCAACCCATCGTTCTTCGTCGCCGACCGCAACACCATTCAGCTCAACCCGGCTGCCGACATCTGGATCGATACGGCGCAGTTTGCTGACCGTCTCGGAGCCGCAACGATCGAGGACCTCGAAGCCGCGTTGCGGTTGTACCGAGGGAGCTTCCTCGAAGGCTTCTCGGTTGGCGACAGCCCAGCATTCGAAGAGTGGGTCGTGCTCGAACGCGAAAGCTCGAAACGTGAAGCGGTGAACGCTCTGGAAGCGTTGGCAGATCACTACGAACCCTCCGGCGATGGACAGGCCATGATCTACAGTCGCCGACTGATCGAGCTCGACCCGTGGCGAGAGACCGCGCACCGAAGGATGATGCGGTTGCTGGCGTCATCCGGGGGCCGGGCCGCCGCCGTCGCTCACTACGAATCGATGCGACGCTCCCTTGCGAACGAACTCCACGTCGAGCCGGAGGCCGAGAGTACGAGGCTCCTCGAATCCATCAAGGCCGGCGACTTTTCACCAGCGTCGCCGCCCGAAGAGGCCCCGGCCGCACCACGACCGGTCGGCGTGTGTCCGTATCGGGGCTTGGGGGCGTTTCGGGAGCTCGATGCCGACTTCTTCTGCGGGCGTGACGACTTTGTGGATCGTGTCCTCCTGTCCGTCAAGCGACAACCGGTGGTTGCCGTGATCATTGGTTCTTCCGGCTCCGGGAAGTCCTCCGCCGTCTTCGCGGGCCTGATCCCGCGGTTGCGCCGCACGGGTGATTGGCTGATTGCTCCATTTCGGCCGGGGCCGCGCCCTTTCGCCGCACTCGCCGGCGCCATGGTCGGACTCCTCGAACCCGACCTCAGCGAAACCGACCGCCTGGTGCAAGCACAGAAGCTGGCAACCGCTCTCGAACTCGGCGAACTGCCGCTCGGCAACGCCGCCCGGCGGGCGTTGGAGAAGGACCCGCCCACGACCCATCTGCTACTGGTTGTTGATCAAGCCGAGGAGCTGTACACGCTCTGCCCCGATCCCGACATGCAGCGGCGCTTTCTCGATGTGCTGCTCGACGCGGTCGCCGGCGATGCCCCGCACGGCAATCACGACGTCGTACTCCTCGTGGCGCTTCGGGCCGACTTCATGGGACTCGCTCTCGCCTACCGGCCGTTCGCCGACACGCTGCAGGACTCATCTCTTCTCATGGGGCCGATGAGCCGCGCTGAGTTGCGCACCGCCATCGAGCAACCCGCGGCGCGGCAGGGAGCGGCATTCGAGGCAGGGCTCGTTGAGCGGCTGCTTGATGACGTGGGACACGAGCCCGGCAACCTGCCGATGCTGGAGTTCGCCCTCACGCTCCTGTGGGACGAGCAGGTCAACGGCGTGCTCACCCACGACGGCTACGAGCAGATCGGCCGCGTCGATGGCGCTCTTGCCCGGTATGCGGACAACGTGATCACCGACCTGGACCCGGCGGAAGAAGCGCGAGCGCGCCACGTGTTCACTCAATTGGTGCGACCGGGCGAGGGAACCGAGGACACCCGCCGAGTAGCAAGCCGGACGGAGTTGAGCGCCGCAGACTGGCAGCTGGTCCAGTTCCTGGCCGACAAGCGGCTCGTCGTCACCGGGCACGGCGTGGCCGGCGAGGACGTGGTGGAGGTGGTGCACGAGGCGCTGATCCAACACTGGGACCAACTCCAAGCGTGGCTCGAGACCGACCGGGCGTTTCGCACGTGGCAGGAGGGACTCCGAGTTGCCCTCCGTGAGTGGGAGGCCGCCAACCGAGACGAGGGTGCCCTGCTGCGCGGTTCTCCCCTCACCCGGGCCGAGCAGTGGCAACAGGAGCGGCCCGGCGAACTCAGCGACTCCGAGCGGGACTACATCGCTGCCGGCGTCCGGCTGCGGGATCGTGTCTCAGCCGACAGAGAGCGAAGAAGGAACCGGGTGACCGCCGCGCTCGCTGCCGGATTGATCGTGGCGGTGGCGCTGGTCGCCGTCGCGCTCATCTCACGAGCAAACGCCCAACGCGAAGCTGCCGTGAACCGGAGCCTGGTCCTCGCCTCCGCAGCCGCCGACGCCTTCCAAGGCGGTGACGGCGATCTGGCGCTGGCTCTAGCACTGGAATCCGTCGCGATCGAGGATCCTCCCAGCGAGGCGCCGCGCACTCTGGCCGACGTCGGTCTCGGTATCGGGACCCGGACGGTACTCGAGGGCCATTCGCACGCGGTGAGTGGCGCCGCGCTGTCGGCCGATGGCGACCATGCTCTGTCGGGTAGCTGCGCAGAGGTCGCGCCCGACGGCACATGCTCCAACGGTGAACTGATCCTCTGGGACGTGAGCACGGGTACCGAGATTGCCCGGCTCGAAGGTCACACGGGATGGGTGCACGACGTTGCGTTCGGTCCCTCCGGCGACGTGGCGCTCTCGGCGTCGGACGACGGCACGCTGCTGGTCTGGGACATCACAACCCTGGAACCGATCCGGCAGCTCACCGCCGATCGGGCGGGAATCCGGGCCGCTGCAATCAGCGCCGACGGGACAACTGCCCTCTCGGGCTCGAACCAGGGCTCATTGACGGTGTGGAACCTTGCAACGGGCGAGCCGATTCAGAACATCACGGGGCACGACGGACCGATCACGCAAGCGATCTTCGGTCCCGGCGACGTCGCCGGTAGCGCCGGCCCCACAGCACTCACCGCCTCTGCCGACTCCACCATTGTCTTGTGGGATCTCGAGACCGGAGCGCGGATTCGTACCTTCACCGGTCACGCCGGCGCGGTGACCGACGTCGCCGCTCACCCCGACGGCACCCGCATCCTGTCGACCGGCGAGGATCTGACGCTACGGATGTGGGACATCGAAACCGCGACACAGACCCACGAACAGGGGTTTGGCTTCGACCTTGCCAGCATCGCGATAACCCCGGACGGCCGTACCGCCGTATTCAGCGCAAAGACGAGTATCTACCTGTGGGACATCGGGCGCTTCCAGGAGATCGATCAGCTCGCCGGGCATGCAGTCGACGAGACCCAACAGAGCAGCGTCAACGCCATTGCGATCAGCCGCGACGGGCAGTTGGCCCTCTCAGCCGGGTCGGATGGCAGTGTGCGGATCTGGAACCTCTCGGGACAGCTCGTGTCTCGGTACTTCGCGACTGGTGGCGACGACATCGATGCCATCGCCCTGAGTCCCGACGGCACCCTGCTGCTCGCCGGGATGGGCAAAGGCGAGTTGGCAAACGGTGGGCTCGTGGTGTGGGATGTGCAACGGGCCGAGGCCCTCCGCCGCTTCGGAGACGCCGAGATCGGCATCAACCCCGGTTGCGTTGCATACCATCCCACTGCCGCCCGCGCCCTGGCTTGTTCGGCAGACCCCAGCGGGGCCACCGGTGATACGAGTCTCGTTCTTTGGGACATCGCAGCGGGTGAGGAGGTCCGCCGCTTCGAAGGTCATGCCAGCCTGGTCCGAGCGGTGGCCTTTCTCCCCGACGGTGACAGAGCACTCGCCGGGTCCCAGAGTGTGGGGGGCAACCTCGTCGGCGACTTGATCCTGTGGGACCTCGAGACCGGCGAGAAGATCCGCGCATATGACGTCACCCACGACATCGCCGATATCGCCGTCACGAGCGACGGCGGCCGCGCCCTCACCGGCTCGGTGACCGGAGCTGCCGTGATCCTGTGGGACATCGAGACGGGCGACCAGATCCGCCGTTTGCAGGGCCACAACGTTCCGGTGCTCAACGTAGCGTTCGGCCCGCGGGACGAACTCGCCTTTGCCAGTGCGGTCGATGGCCGCGTGCTTGCTTGGGACGTTGCGACGGGCGAGATCGTGCGACGCTTTGAGTCGAACGAGGCCGGGGGCTTCGCTCTGGATGTCAGCCCCGACGGACGATTTGTGCTGTACGGATCGGCCGGCGGAGCCTTGACGTTGTGGGACTTCGATACGGGAGAGGTTGTCCAACGGTTCGTTGCCCACAGCGACTTCGTGTTTGATGTTGTCTTCCACCCCGACGGACGACGGGCCTACACCGCAGGAATCGGCGGCAAGCTGATCGAATGGAGCAGCTTCGACGTCACCTTGGACGAGCTGTTGCTCTGGATCGAGGACCACCGCTACGTGCGGGAACTCACCTGCGAAGAACGGACTCGCTACCACCTCGACCCAAGCGGTTGCTCGCAGCAGTGAGGAACCGGCGTTCCCATGCAGCGGGGAAGAACCTCGAACTGGGGCAGGCCTACGGTCTCAGTCTGCGAGCAGGAGCCCCTCTGTCACGAGCGCAGCGCGCAGGGCAGCCGCCTCGCCGGGGCGGACGGACAGAGTGAGGACACCGCCGCCGCCGTGGGGGGCGTGACGGAGTTGCAGGTCGCGGATGTCGGCTTCTGAGGTCTCGAGAGCGTGGCCGACCTTGGCCAGTTCACCAGGTTGGTCGGCCAAGACCACGCGCACCGCGACCACCGGTGGCGCGAGGGCGCGCCGACGCTCTCGAGCCGAGGTGAGCATCTCTTCGAGAGCAGCGTCATCCCCGCGTTCGAGTTCGTCGACCACCTCAGCGAGGCGGCGGCGCAGGTCCTCGACCGCCGCCACGACCGCGTCCCGATTGGCCCCGAGCAATTGGGTCCACGGCACCGGATCGGATGCGGCCACTCGGGTCAGGTCGCGAAAACTACCGGCGGCGAGATCCAGGGCCTGAGTTCGCTCGGCGGCCCCGGTCACCAATGTGGCGGCCAGCACCTGCGGAAGATGGCTGATGGCCGCCACCGCGCGGTCGTGCTCTGCCGCGGTCATCCGTACCGGACGGGCCCCAAGGGTCGCAATGATCTCCTCGACGGTGTCGATGTCGGCTGGCGCCGCCCCGTCCGTGACGACAACCCAGGCCGCACCCCGAAACAGCGCCGCAGAGGCGGCATCGGGTCCGGTCGATTCTCGACCGGCCATCGGATGGGTACCAACAAAGCGGGCCGTGCGGGCCGCAGCCACGATCGGCGCCTTGACGCCCGCTACGTCGATCACCAGACCGGGAACGCTCAGCGTCCCCACCGCGCTCACGATTGCGCTCGGCGGCCCGGCCAGCACCACCAGGTCGAGCGGTCCGGCCAGCGCGGTATCGAGGTCCGGCGAGACTTCGCCGATTGCGCCGCGTTCAAGGGCACGGTCCGAAACGGCGCGGTCGGGGTCCCATCCGATCACCCGCCACCCGGCAGCACGCAACCCGAGACCTATCGAAGACCCGATCAACCCGGTACCGAGAATCGCCGCCGTCTGCATGGGCGGCACCTAGAGCGTCATACCCATGACGGCGGCAAGCGCCCGAACGTCCTCCATCAGCTCCGCGAACTCGCTGGGCAAGATGGCCTGGGCACCATCAACCACTGCCGTCTCCGGAGCGGAGTGCACATCGACCATGAACCCGTCGGCGCCGGCGGCAACGGCGACCCGGGACAACGGGGCTACCAGTTCACGCCGGCCTCCCGAGTGCGATGGGTCCACAATGATGGGAAGGTGCGACAGGCCCTTCACGACCGGAACCGCCGAGATATCGAGCGTATTGCGAGTTGCCGTTTCGAAGGTCCGAATGCCTCGCTCGCAGAGGATCACGTCGTGGTTGCCCTCTTTGTAGATGTACTCGGCCGCATTCAGCCACTCCTCGATCGTCGCGGTGAAGCCCCGCTTGAGCAGCACCGGCTTGTCCTGCTTGCCCAGCTCCGAAAGAAGCGTGAAGTTGGCCATGTTCCGGGTGCCGACCCTGATCAGATCGGCGTAGCCGGCGATGAGTTCGACGTCCCGGGGATCGAGCACCTCGGCCACGAAAGGAAGCCCGAACTCCTCGCGGGCTTCGGCCAGGAGCACAAGGCCCTCTTCACCGAGGCCCTGGAACGCGTACGGCGATGTCCGCGGCTTGAAGGCGTCGCCGCGCAGGATCGTCGCCCCGGCCTCAGCCACCGCCTGAGCCGCCGTGAACAGCTGCTCGCGGGACTCAACCGCACAGGGGCCGGCAATGGGGGCGAAGTGGCCGCCGCCCAAAGGAACGCCTCCAACGTTGACCACGGAATCCTCCGGCTGGAAGTCGCGACTCACGAACTTGAAGGGCTTGAGTACCGGGACAACCCGCTCGACCCCCGAAAAGGCCTCCCACGGGAGCTGCTGGATGACCTCGCGATCGCCAACCGCTCCAATCACCGTGCGATAGCGGCCTTCGGAGACATGGGCTTCTGCCCCAATACCCTCGAGACGCTCAATAACGTGAGCGACGTCCTCAGCGCTGCAGTCGCTACGCATCACGATGATCAAGGACTCGTCTCCTCTGCCGCTGTTGGCTTTGTCCAAAGTCACCCTCCCGGAGCCAGCAAGCTAGGCGAACCATCGCCGAATAGCGAAGGCAATATGGGTCGCCGTAGCCCAAACCGCTGGTCGGCAGCACCCGGCGATCCTAGGGACGGTAACCTCGCGCGATCATGCGACGCATCCTCGTCACCGGGGCCGCCACCTGGACCGGAGGACGGCTCATCCAGCGCCTCGAACGTCGCGCCGGATTTCACATACTCGCCGTCGATGAAGTATCGCCGCGCCTCGAGTTCACCTCACCCTTCCAGAAGATGGGCCTGGACCGCACTGAGTTCGCCCATTTTGTGCTCGATGTCGCCCCCGAAACCGTCGTCCACCTCGAAACGGTCGACCGCGCCGAGATGCTCGGCCGCAGCCGCGCTCACGAACTTGCGGTTGTCGGTGCCCAGGCGTTGTTCGGCGCCATCGGCCGCTGCGAGGCGACCAAGCACGTCATCGTGAAGTCCGATGCTGCGATCTACGGTTCGAGCCCGCGCAACCCCTCGGTTCTCCGCGAAGACACCCAGCCGCACGGACGACGCTGCCGATACCCTCGCGATCTGTCCGAGATGGAACAGTTCGTCGGCGAAATGGGCGCCACCCACGACCACGTGGACTATACGATCCTGCGTTTTGCCGGCATCTTCGGCCCCAACGTCGGCAACCCGCTGAGCCGCTTCCTGCGCTTGCCGATCGTCCCCACGCTGATGGGATTTGACCCGCGCTTCCAATTCATCTTCGAAGACGACGCCGTCGCCCTCCTCGAGCACGCCATCCTCAATCCCGTGGCGGGGACCTTCAACGCGGCCGCCTCCGGACAGATCTACCTGAGCCGCGTCCTGCGCCTCGGCAAGCGCATCGGCCAACAGTTGCCACGGCGTGGCTTCGACGCCGCCCTCAGCTCACTCGCTCGGCTCGACCTCTACGTCCCCGAGCACATCCGCCGACTGGTCAAACATGGCATGGTGACCGACACCACGAGGATGGAGCAGGACCTCGGTTTCACCCCGAAACGCAACTGCCGACAAACCGTGCTCGCCGCCTATGGACAACGCGCCGAGGCACCCGCCGACCTCTATGAGGACCTGCCATGACGGACCGCGCCAACCCCTTGGGCGACCTGACGCGAGACGAACTGATGGAACTGGCCAAGGCCATGGACATTCGGGGCCGCTCCCGAATGAAGAAGGCAGATCTCCTCGCCGCCCTCACGGATGCGTTCGACGCGGCGCGGGAAACCGCACCCGACGACGATCGGCCGCCGACTCCGGTGTCTCTGGGGCTGCTTGCTGCTCTGTACGAACGTGGCGCTGAGCGGCGTGAGGCAACCAAAGAGCGGTTGACCGCAATGGTGGATCAAGACCGGCACTGCGGGTGGCGCAGCATCGAGGGTCACCCTTGCGGGCTTCCCGTCATCGTGGGAACCGCGACCTGCGCCCTCCACGGCGGAATCGACATCGAAGACCTCTTCGTGCCCATCGCCGGCAAACTCGGCTTCGACAGCTGGCCACCGCTGCTGCGCCAACTCTGGCTCGCCAGCTACGACATCGACCCCATCGGCCTCGATCCCGTAATCGCCGAACTGACGTGGCAGGTGCTCAACTTCTTCTACTTCGACTACTTCAGGGTCGAGGTGGAGGGCGTCGAGAACGTGCCGATGGACGGGCCCGGGCTGCTCGTCTCGAATCACGGTGGAGCCGCCATCCCCTATGACGGTCTGATGCTGGCGGTTTCGGTCGCCAACGAAGCCCCGAAGCCGCGTCGAGTGCGGGTGACCGCGACCGAGTTGTTCAATATCCTGCCGTGGGTATCGGAGTGGTTCCGCAAGTCTGGTGGGGTCTATGCGTCACGGGAGGACGTCGAATACGTCCTCGGGCGCGGCCACCTCGTCGCCGTGTTTCCCGAAGGGGAGAAGGGCTTCATGAAGCCGGTATGGAACGCTTACGAGGTTCAGCGCTTCGGGCGTGGCGGGTTCATATCGATCGCCGAACAGGTCGGGGCGCCGATCGTCCCGGTTGCCATCATCGGCTCAGAGGAAGTCCACCCGGCGGTCACCGTGTCCAAGCGGCTCGCCCGCCTCGTCCGCTTGCTCATGCCCGAGCAGCGGGTCGAGGGCATCGCGGTGTTCCTCAATCCGATCCCGCTGCCGGTGCGCTGGAAGATCCGTTTCCTCCCGCCCATCCCGCCATCCCACCCGGGTGCATCGCCTGATCCTCTCGAGATGCTCGAAAAGACCGAGGCCATCAGGACCGAGATTCAACGCAACCTCGACGAGATGCTGGCCGAACGCACCGGTTTGTTCTAGATCTATCGACTGCTTGCAAAAGTTAGCACGCCGCTGTATATTGTTAAAGGTGAAGCAGCCACTTTCGGACTTGGGCACATTCATCCGCGAGCAGCGTGAACGAAGTGCAATGTCGTTGCGCAAACTCGCTGAGAATGCCGGGATTTCGAACCCATACTTGAGCCAAATCGAGCGAGGGCTTCGTAAGCCCTCAGCCGAGATCCTCAAGTCGATTGCCCGGGCGCTCTCCATCCGGGCTGAGGCACTGTACGAGCGTGCCGGCCTATTGGAGGGTGTGGGCGAAATTGCCTCCGTCAGGGAAGCAATCGAGTCCGATACAGAGCTGACGCCAGGACAGAAACAGGCGC
>CAYXMJ010000120.1:0-9987 GCA_964465915.1 uncultured Acidimicrobiaceae bacterium | reverse complement strand
ATCTCCTACTACCAGGTCAACGCCACCTTCTTCAGCGCCCTGGGCGAGGACGAGAGAAAACTGCGCTTGGCTCGCGCCATCCAGCTCTTCATGCCGGGGATACCCCAGGTGTGGTATCTAGACCTGTTCGCGGGCACGAACGACTACGAGGCTGCGGACCGCGGCGGGACCGGTGGCCACAAGGAGATCAACCGGACAACGCTGGACATGGAAGCCATCGAAGCCGGGCTGCGGCGAAGCGTCGTGAGGGACCAAATCGAGCTCGTCCGTTTGCGTAACAACTCCCAGGCCTTCGACGGCGAGCTGACCGTCCACGACTCCCCGAATCACGAGCTACATCTGACGTGGACGAACGGAGACCACGTCGCGACGCTAGAAGCGAACCTGGTCGACTTTGGGTTCTCCGTGATGCAGCGCGACGACGCCGGGGAGGAAAGGGTGCTGTCCTATGACTAGGGGAACGAACGCGAAGATCCTCGCTACCGATCTCGACCGGACCTTGCTCCCGAACGGACCCTGGGAGGGCGACGACGAGGCGATCGGGATGTTCAACGAACTCACCGATGAGCACGAAACGCTCGTCGTCTATGTGACGGGGCGGAACCTCGATCTCACCGAACAAGCGATCCAGCAATACGGGGTGCGCTACCCGGATGTGCTGTGCGGCGACGTCGGGACGACGATCCGGCGGTATGAGCAAGGGCGCTGGCAGGCGGACGAGGGGTGGGATGCCCATGTCATGCGCACGAGTCCCCGGTGGAATGCTGCGGCGATCAAGCGTGCGGTCGCTGCGGTGTCGGGCCTCAGGGAACAGGAGCCCGAGCACCAGAACCCGTTCAAGCAGAGCTACTACGTCGATCACGAGCAGAAAGACGCGGTCCTGCAAGAGGTCGATACCCGGGTCAAGGGCAAGTTCGACGAGGTGATCGTCTACAGCTTCGATTCTATGGATGGGAAGGGACTGATCGACTTCCTCCCCGCGGCCGCCACCAAGCAGACCGCACTCGAATACGTGGCCGAATCGCACGGTTGCCCCAACGAGGACGTCGTGTTCTGCGGAGACAGCGGCAATGACATCTTCCCGCTCACGGCCGGCTTCTGTGGCGTCCTCGTCAGGAACGCCGACGACCAGCTCGTAGCGAACGTGAAGGAGGCCCTGGCCCGGGACCCCGCCCTCCGCGTCTACTTCGCCAAGGGCGACTTCAGGGGCCTGAGCGGCTACTACACAAGCGGAGTCATCGAAGGCGCCTACCACTACGGGCTGTTCTCCTAGCGGGCCACTACGGGCTGTTCTCCTAGCGGGCTCGAGGCCCCGCAATCTCCGCCGGCTCGTTGATTGGCTCGCCGCTGCGGGATACTGGATACTCTTCGACTATGAACCTCACCGTCATCGATCATCCCCTCGCCCGTCACTACCTGACCGTGCTGCGCGACGCGAGCACTCCGCCTGAGGACTTCCGCAACGCCGCCCGACGCCTCACCTATGCGCTGGTCATGGAGGCGACGCGGCGGGTCCCGCTGCGCAAGACCGAGATCCAGACCCCGATGGAGCGCACCACCGGCTACGAACTGGGCGACGTCGTGGCCGTTGCCGTGCTGCGCGCCGGGCTTGGGATGCTCGACGCCGTGCTCGAGCTCCTCCCCGAAGTGAAAGTCGGGTTCGCCGGGGTCCAGCGCGACGAAGAGACCGCGCTGCCGATGGAGTACTACGCCAAGATGCCGTCGCTCACCGACGCTTCCGTCCTGATCCTCGAGCCCATGCTGGCCACCGGGGGCTCACTCTCGTGGGCCGTGACCAAGGCCAAGGACTCCGGGGCGCAGGACATCACCTGCCTGTGCGTCGTGTCGGCACCCGACGGGGTGACTCGCATGTATCAAGACCACCCCGACGTGCGGATCGTGGCTGCATCCCACGACCGCGAACTCAGCGACAGCTACTACATCGTTCCCGGCCTTGGTGACATGGGAGACCGACTATTCGGAACTCTCTGATGGACCTCATTCCTGGACCCCCGCCGACATCGTTTCGCGACTCGATGGCCACGACCTACGACAACGTCGCCGCCCAACGCGACGAGATGGGCGAAGCCGACTGGCGCTGGCCCCTCGCCGAGCGGTTCCTCACCAAGCTGCAAGACGAGGACAAATCGCGCTTGCTCGAGATCGGCGCCGGCGTCGGCTACACCTCGTTGTGGTTTGCCGAACGCGGCCTCGACGTCGTTGCGACCGACCTCTCCCCCGCCCAGGTTGAGATCGCCCGCGCCAAAGGGCTCGACGCGTATGTACGCGACATGTTCGACCTCAGCTTCCCGGCAGAGAGCTTCGACGCCGCTTGGGCGATGAACTGCATCCACCACATTCCCAGCGACGACCTTCCCGCGGTGCTCGCCGGGATCGCCGACATCCTGCGTCCCTCCGCGCTGTTCTACGCCGCCGTGTGGGGCGGCCGCGACATCGAGGGCATGTACGAGAACGACTTCTATCAGCCGGCGCGCTTCTTCGCCATCCGCAGCGACGAGAGCCTGCGAGCCGCTCTCGAAACCGCGTTCGTCGTCGAGTCGTTCGAGACGTTCTTGCCCGACGAGCAGAAGGACGACGACGGCCTCCACATGCAGTCGTTCCTTTTGCGCAAGCTGTGACCGAACGCGACGATTTCACGGAGGCCGTGATCGAAGTCCTGGAGGCGCTACAACCCGGCGAGGTCATCGCCTACGGAGAGGTGGCCGTCGAGGCTGGCTACCCGGGAGCGGCCCGGGCGGTGGGAAACCTGTTGCGCCGCACCCCCGGACTGCCATGGTGGCGGGTCGTCAACGCCGCCGGTCGACTCGCTCCCGGCAACGAAACCCGCCAGGCGGAGCTGCTGCGTGCCGAAGGGGTAACGGTCAGAAACGGCCGAGTGGTGGCCTGACGGGATCGGCCGAGCCCCGTGGTCTGGCGGTTTGTTGCCTTTGACTCTCGACATCGGGTCGCGACTTGCAATACTGGTGGTTTACCCCGAGAGGACACCATGGCCGACCGCCCCCACAACATGATTGAGTTGATCGAGCGCAAGCGCGATGGCGGCGTCCTCGACCCCGATCAGCTCGCTTGGATCATCGAGCAGTACACCGCGGACATCATCCCCGACTACCAGATGTCTGCGCTTCTGATGGCCATCTTCCTCAACGGGTTCACGGCCGAGGAACTTGGTCCGTGGACGGAGGCGATGCTGCATTCTGGAGATGTTCTCGACTTCTCCCATGTCGCTGCGGCAAAGATCGACAAGCATTCCACCGGAGGCGTCGGCGACAAGATGTCGATCCCCCTCGGCCCAATGGTTGCCGCCTGCGGGGTGGCGATACCGATGATGTCGGGACGTGGCCTCGGCCACACCGGCGGCACGCTCGACAAGCTCGAGTCGATCCCCGGTTTCCGTACCGTGCTCGACCCACCGGAGTTCACCGCCCAGCTCGAACGGTTGGGGCTCGTCCTTGCCGGGCAGTCCGAAACGCTCGTCCCCGCCGACCGGCGCATCTACGCGCTCCGGGATGCGACCGGCACCGTCCAGTCGATCCCGCTGATCTCGTCATCGATCATGTCGAAGAAGCTCGCCGAGGGTCTCAACGGTCTCGTCCTCGACGTCAAGGTTGGCTCGGGAGCCTTCATGAAGGACCGCGAGTCCGCCGAACGCCTCGCGGCCACGATGGTCGGTATTGGGCTGTCTCACGGAACCAAGGTGGTCGCCCTGTTGACCGACATGGATCAACCGATCGGCCGCGAGGTCGGCAACGCCAACGAAATCGCCGAGTCGCTCGATCTGCTCGCCGGTGAGGGTCCTGCCGATGCAGCTGAGCTGACCTATGCGCTCGGCGTCGAGATGCTCCTGCTCGCCGGAGTAACCGACGACGCGGCCACAGCGCTCGGTCTTCTCGAAACGGCGGTCTCCTCGGGCCGAGCCATGGAGAAGTTTGCCGAGGTCATCGCCGCCCAAGGTGGTGACCCGAGAGTCATCGAGGATCGTTCGTTACTCGACCGGGCGCCGGGGCGCTATCAACTCACGGCGCCGCGGAGCGGGTTTGTCACCCGTTGTGATGCACTCGACGTCGGCGTGGCTTCAGTGCGGCTCGGTGGCGGCCGCGCCCGCAAGGAGGACGTGGTCGATCACGGCGTCGGAATCACGGTCCACCGCAAACAAGGTGCAGTCGTCGAGACCGGCGAGCCACTGGCGGTGGTCACCTACCGGGACGAGGCTCGCCTCGCCGCCGCCCTTCCGCTGCTCAAAGCCGCTTGGGAGATCAGCGACGAAGCACCTCCCGCGGCGCCCGTCATTCTCGGAGAAGTCCGCTGACCCCCCGGTCCACTTTGGGTTACGTCCTTGGCGGCGATCCAGGTTGTGACTCGGGGGTGGAGTAGCGTGGTGGTATCGCCTCACACGGGGGAATGCGCGTGAACCGTTACGAGGAACTCCAATTGGCCGCGGCCGCGATCGCGGCCGCCACCGGAAGGGACCGACACCAAGCGGGGGTGGTACTCGGCTCGGGGCTGAGCGAATACGCCGCCACGATCCCGGGGGGCATCGAGGTCCCCTATGTCGACATCCCGGGGTTCCCACTGCCCGGAGTGCAAGGTCACGCCGGCAGTCTGTTCTCGATCGATGTCGAAGGGTCGGCCGTTCTGCTGTTTGCGGGCCGCGTCCACACGTACGAGAGCGGTGTGATGGGCGAGGTGGTGTTCGGGGTCCGGACTGCCGCCATGGCGGGTTGCCACAGCGTCTTGTTGACCAACGCGGCCGGAGGCATCGGCACCGGCCTGCAGCCGGGTGACTTGGTCGCCATTCGTGACCACATCAACCTCGCCGGGCACAACCCGCTGGTGGGTGCCAACGACAGCCGGCTCGGACCGCGCTTCCCCGACCTCACCCATGCATGGAGTCTCGAGGCGCGCGAGATGATCCGGCAGACGTCGCTCGAACTCGACATGCCCTACAAGGAGGGTGTCTACGCCTGGTTCCTTGGCCCCACCTACGAAACGCCGGCGGAGATCGAGATGGTGCGGCGCATCGGCGGTGATCTAGTCGGCATGTCGACGGTTCCCGAAGCCATCGCCCTGCGCCACATGGGGGTCCGGGTAGCCGGCATCTCATTGGTCACCAATCTCGCCGCGGGGATCTCGCCACACCCGTTGTCGCACGACGAAGTCACGGAGACCGCCGCCATGGCAAAGGTGCGGTTCACCCGGCTCATCAATGCGCTGCTGCCCCGGCTGGTGGTTCCGCCGGCCTGATCTGGCCGCTGCGCACCCTTGCCGCCGAAGGGCGTCTGCTTTTGGTTGCCCGGCCAAACTGCGTAGCATCGGCGCCGTCACCCGACCGAGGAGTACTCACTCATGAGAATCGCCGTCTGCGTCAAGCAGATACCGGATCCGGCGACGCCTTATGAGCTGGACCCCGAAAGCCACTTCGTTGTTCGCCCGAACGACCAGGTGCTCGACGACACCGACCGCTACGGCGTCGAGATCGGACTCCAGCTCGCAGAAGCCACGGAAGGCACCGTGACCCTGGTGTCGATGTCGCCTTCCGGCAGTCTGCAGGGCATTCGCCAAGCGCTCGCTATGGGCGCCGACAAGGCCGTGATCGTCGACGACGATTCGCTGCGCGGCGCCGACGCCCTCACCACCGCCAAGGTGCTTGCCGCAGCCATCGACCGTGAAGGCTATGACCTCGTCATCGCCGGCACCGAGTCCACAGACGGCTACAGCGGAATCGTGCCCCAACAGGTTGCCGAGCTGCTCGGCGTCCCGGCGCTGACTTTCGCTCGCAAGGTCGACCAGGCCGCCGGCACCATCACGATCGAAAGGCAAACCGCCGGCGGTTACGACGTCGTCGAGGCGGCGCTTCCCGCGCTCCTCACTGTGACGTCCGGCGTCGTCGAGCCCCGCTACCCCACCTTCAAGGGGATCATGCAGGCCAAGCAGAAGCCGATCGATACCGCGACCGCCGCCGACCTCGGCGTGTCGCCCGACCCCCAGCAGTCGATCGTCGCCGTTGAACCCGTCCCCGCCCGCCAAGCCGGCGAACTCATCGAGGACGAGGGCGAGGCCTACTTGAAGATCGTCGAACTGCTCGAACAGGCGAAGGTGATTTGATGACGACCTGGGTATTTGCTGAAGAAGTTGACGGGGCGCCGTCGGGAAGCGCTCTCGAAGCCCTGTCCAAGGCCCAGGAATGGGGCGGTGACACCGCCGTCTTCTACGTAGGCACCGGCGGCGATGCACCATTTGGTGAACTCGGCGCCCACGGCGCCACCAAGGTATATCACCTGGACACCGGCGACCTGTTGCCGGCCGCGGCCGCGGCCGCGGCCATGGCAGATCTGGTGGCGACCGGCACTCCCGGCGTGATCATGTTCGGCATGGGCAATACCGACCGCGACGTCGCAGGGCGGCTCTCCGCTCGCCTCGGCCTGCCGGTGCTGTCCAACGCCGTGGCGATTGATGTCGCCGATGGCGCCGTGACCGTTGGCAACGAGATCCTGGGTGGAACGACCAAGGTACGGACTGCATTTGCGGCGTCTGCTCCGGCGCTTGTCATCACTCGGCCCAAGGCATTCAACGCTGAGCCGAGCGGTGGAGGCGCCCCCGAGGTGGTTGCGATCGCACCTCCGGATGTCGGCCATGCCGGCGCCGCAACCGTCAAGGAACGCCACGTCGAGGCCAGCGAAGGCCCCGACCTGGAAGCGGCGAACGTTGTCGTCTCCGGCGGCCGCGGTGTGGGCAGTGAAGAGAAGTTCGCCATCATCGAGGAGCTTGCCGGCCTGCTCGACGGCGCCGTCGGGGCAACCCGCGCCGTTGTTGACGCCGGTTGGGTCCCCTATTCGCTTCAGGTGGGTCAAACCGGCAAGACGGTCAAGCCGGGCGTGTACCTCGCTTGCGGCATCTCAGGGGCGATGCAGCACATCGTCGGGATGAAGGACTCCTCGGTCATCATCGCCATCAACAAGGACGGCGAGGCACCGATCTTCGGTCTCTCCGACCTCGGGGTGGTTGGCGATGTCCACAAGGTCGTCCCCGCCCTGATCGAGGCGTTGAAAGCGCGTTAGGAGGATGTTGAACAAACGCCGTGCCGGGGTTGCGCCGCCGAGCACACGCGTGGTCATGGACCTCGCAGCAACCCCCACCAGCACCCTCAAGGACAACCTCCCCAAAGAGCACAGATGGTCGCAGAACCATGTGGTTGCGATAGGGCCCGCCGCTTCGGCGGGCCCTATTCGTTGCGCCGCTCTAGCTCGGCACGCAGTGCGTCGGAAGCGGCCATTGCTCGTTCGATTCCACCGTTGAGGACCCCAGCCACAAGGCACGCAAACGCCATGATCAGATAGAGTTGCTGATCTCCCAAGAGGTACAGGGCGGCGCCAAAGGCAGCAAGAGCGGCCCAACGCCGGAGCCGACGGGCCGGCGCTCCACCCTGGCGCATCGCCCAGGGCCACAGGACGGCCAAGCCCACGACGGCAAGGGCGAAGTACCGAATCAGTTCGACCTCCCACTCGGTCGACGCGACGACGCGAATAGCTGCGCTCGGAGCAGCTGCAATCCCGACACCGACGAGCAGCAAACCTAGGTTGAAACGTCCTGCAGCGTTCACGTCGCCAATCGTAGGTGGGCTGCGTTCGGTACCGAGTTGGTGCGCGTCAACCCGCCGGCACGGTGCCGCTAGAGGCGACGCAACGCCCGGTGCCTCGCGACCACCCGGGCTGAACCGGTTCTGTCTAGGAAGCAGAGTCTGGTTGCTCACCTGTGCCGACGGACCCCGCCGCCGGGGCGGACTCGGTGGTGACGGCGCCTGTCTGACCCAGGCCGCTCAGAATGTTCACCCCGGTGGCATTCTCGATCTGCTCGGTGAGTTTGATCACCGTGCCGGGAAGCTGACTGAGGAATCCGGGTAGGGCCTCGCTGCCGTTGCCGGAATCGATCACCGAGACCTTCTCGATGTTGACCCCCTCAACGGTGCCGACGATCTTGTCGATCAGGTCGGGCAGCATGTTGAGCACGAAGATGCGCTGAGCGTCATCTCCTGCGGCCTGGTACTGATCCACGAGACGGTGGAACACCTCGATCTGGGCGTTACCGTCCTCGACGATCTTGGCCGCGGCGCCCTTGGCCTCGAGCTCCATCGCCTCGCGCTTGGCTCGGGCCGGAGCGATCACGTCGGCCTCCAGCCTGCGGTTCTGCAGTTCGATCCGCTCCTTCTCGAGCTCCTGTTCGGCTACCACCCGAGCGCGATCTGATTCGACCAGAGCTTCCTGCTCCTTGGCGACCGCCGACTTCTCCAATTCGGCGTTACGCACCCGCAAGTCGTTCTCTCGCTCGACGATGGCAAGATCGGCATCCACCCTTGCGATCTCAGCACGCCGCCGGGCTTCTGCTTCCTGCTCCTGAGCCTCGGTTTGGCGCATCGCCTCAGCCACCCTTGCTTCTTTGAGCACGAGAGCGGTTTGGCGCCGTCCGACCGAGTCGAGGTAGCCGACTTCGTCGGTGACGTTCTGGATCTTGAGCACGTCGAGCTCGAGCCCAAGCGTCTTGATGTCATCGTCCGCCTCGTCGATCAGCACCTGGGCGAACTTCAGCCGATCCTCATTCACCTCTTCGGGCGTGAGCGTCGCCAGCACACCGCGCAGGTTGGCCTCGAGGGTCTCTTTGGCCAGCTGCGGTATGTAGTCGGGCGGCCGACCGAGGAAGCGCTCGAGCGAATTCTCGAGCAGGCCCTGCTGGCTGGAGATCTTCACGTTGGCGATTCCCTGCACGTTGAGCGGGATGGCACCCTTCGAGTAGGCGTTGTGCACCGACACCTCGATGGCGATCGTGTTGAGATCCATGAATTGAACTTGCTCGATGATCGGCCAGCGGAAGGTTCGACCACCACGCAGCACGCGGTACCCGAGCGTCTTGCCGTCGGGCATCTGTCGGGTCCGGCCGGTGATGACCGCGATCTGGTTTGGCGGGCAGATCACGATGAACGCCTTGACGGCCAAGGCCACCACGATCACCGCAACAACAATGATCACCGCAATGGCGATGAGAACATCCACGACTTGGTCTCCTGACTGCGACCCTCGGGTCGCCTAATCCATACTGTCCAGAGGGGCCACCAGCGCGGCCCCCTTCGCCATCTCGACGACGACGACCTCGTCGCCCTTGTCATAGTCCTCGCCGGGCCGGGGGCGGTACGGGCTGGCGACGAAGTAGAGACGATGACCTCCCACTTCGACGGCGATCTTCCCCTTGCGCTTCGATCCGATTGGCAACACCACCGACGCGACGCTGCCTTCGAGTTCGCTATCGAGGATCTGGCTGTCGCTGGTATTCGTCTTCAGGTAGTTGATGAGCGTGTGGTTGAGCCACATCGCAAAGACACCCATGCCAACCGCGAGTAGCACAGTGAGCACGCGGTTCGCATCCAGCCAGCTGAGCACAATCCCGGTGAGGCCAAAAAAAGCGAGGAAGAACACGATCGATCGAAACGACAGGAACGAGGCAATGGCAGCAAACGGGCCGCCGCCATCCACATCGACCCCGGGGTCCACGTCGACATCCGCACCGACATCCAAGTCGGTATCGACGTCGCCGCCGAAGAAGATGAAGAAGAGGACGAACGGCCAACCGACCAAAGCCGCCAACACATACACGCTCACTATGCCGACCCTTCGCCGCTATCCACCGGAAACCACATTCTACCTGAGGGTGGAAACCTTGTAGGAGGGGGAAATCGGGACGGCCGGCGCCCTTGTGGGGCGCCGGCCGGAGGAGGGATCCCGACCTTGAGGACCTGGTACCTGAAGTGGATGTTGGGTCCCCTTCAGGTTGGGAGCTGATGACCCATCGCCCGCCGAACAGCGTCGAGACGGCGGCGATCAGTCTTCAGAGGGGCGGGAACCGGCTCCGGCACAAAGCTGGAGATGGTCCAACCCAACAAACCGGTCAGTGTCCCCACTACCGACAGGACCGGTGCTCCAA
>CAYXMJ010000119.1:0-10091 GCA_964465915.1 uncultured Acidimicrobiaceae bacterium | reverse complement strand
TAGAAAGCGTTCGCCGGATCGTCACTACCCTCTCGGGTGACGCGAGTTCACGGAGGATTCCATGGCGATCGAGCGAGTCGGGGTTGTTGGCGGTGGCCAGATGGGGGCCGGGATCGCCGAGGTCTGTGCCAAATCGGGTGTTGATGTCGTGGTTCACGAGATCAGCGACGAACTGGCGGCCGGAGCGCAGGCTCGAATCGACAAGTCCCTGGGTAGGGCCGTGGAGCGCGGCAAGCTGGACCAGGCCGCCGCCGACAAGGCCCTGGCCCGGTTGCGTTGTGTTTCCGACCTCGATGCGATGGCCGACCGACAACTCGTGATCGAGGCCGTCATCGAGAACCTCGACCTGAAGCGGGAACTGTTCGCCACGCTCGACGCGATCGTCGCCGATCCCGACGCCATCTTGGCCTCGAACACATCGTCGATTCCGATCACGAGCATTGCCGGCGCGACTTCACGCCCCGGATCGGTGGTTGGGATGCACTTCTTCAACCCGGCTCCGGTGATGCCGCTGGTTGAGATCGTGCGGAGCGTGGTCAGTTCCGACGACACCATCGATCGTGCGGCCTCCTTCGCCGGCGACGTGCTGGGCAAGACCGTGGTACACGCCAGAGACCGGGCGGGATTCATCGTGAATATGCTGCTGTGCCCCTACATCCTGGAGGCCATCAAGATGTACGAGTCGGGCTTTGCGACTCGCGAGGACATCGACGCGGCAATGGTCAACGGAGCCAACTACCCGATGGGGCCGCTGGCGCTGGCGGACCTCATCGGCAACGACACCATGCTCGCCGTCGCCGAGTCCTTCTTCGCTGAGTACCGCGAGGCCAGGTACGCCCCGCCGCCGCTCCTGAAGCGAATGGTCGAAGCCGGGATGCTCGGCCGCAAGACCGGCCAAGGCTTCTACGACTACCGCTAGTGCGTCGACCAGCAACCTGCGGTTGCTGGTCGAAGCACTAAGCCGTGAGCCGTTGGGCGCCGTTGCCTTCGAGGACTCGTTCTAGCTGGTCCTTCTTGACCAGGCCGGAGGTGCGCCAGCGAGGCGAGAGAGCATTCGTGCGGCTGTTGGGGCGGTTGGAAGTGCCCTTCTTGGCCTTCTTCGACTGCTTCTTGGAAGGTGCCGTGCTCAACAGGACAAAGGTCGGAGTTGAGCGCACGTTGAACGCTTGAGCGGCGCCGGGCACCTTGCCGACGTCGATCTTGACAACGTGTGCCGACTCACCGTATTCGCGGGCGAGTTCGTTCATGATCCCGTCCATGACCTGGCAGGGGCTGCAGCCCACCTGCATGAAGTCGAGCAACACCGGCTTGCCGGAATCGATCATGGGCTTGAGTTCGTCAAGCGAGTGAATCTTCTTTGGTTTTGGCTTCTTGGAGAAGAGGGCCATCAGTAATCCTCGTACGGGGTCAGGTCGGTAACGCGTTGCAGGCCCACCCTATGCCTGGAATCTCACAAACAGGAATCTTGCCGACCACGGTGCCGTGCCCGATACTGACCGCCATGCTCGAGAACAAACCACGAGCGAGTCAGCGACTCGACGAAGAAGCGATCATTTGGTTCACCACTGTGCGCCCCTCGGGCCAGCCTCAAGCCTCGGCCGTGTGGTTCCTGCGCGACGGGGACGAGTTCCTCATCTACTCGTTGGCCGACACGGCGCGGGTGGGGAACATCACCGCCAACCAGAGGGTGTCACTCAACCTGGACGGCAATGGGCAGGGTGGCGACGTGGTCACCATCGAGGGCATTGCCACGATCGATCCTGCAGCGCCCCCCGCCAACGAGGTGGAAGCGTACGTGGCGAAATACCACAGCTACATGAAGCGCAACGGATGGACGCCGGAGGAGTTTGCCGCCAAGTATCCGGTGGCGATCAAGATCAGGGCCACTCGCGCCCGAGCATGGTGACCCTCTCACTCCGCCATGGAGTGCCACGCTAGGAACTGTGGCTTCCCTCGTACAATCCGTGGCGATCAGACAGTAAGGGAGCAAGCGTGGCGAAGATTCATGCAGGCCGGGCCCTGGCTCGGTCGTTGAAGGCTGAGGGCGTCGACACCGTGTTCATGCTGACCGGCGGGCACATCCTTTCGATCATCGACGGTTGCGTGCAGGAGGGGATTCGAGTCGTCGATGTCAGGCACGAACAGGCTGCGGCCCATGCCGCCGATGCCTACGCCAGGCTCACCGGACGTCTCGGCGTTGCCATTGTGACGGCCGGGCCTGGGGTAACCGACGCGCTCACCGGTGTCGCCAACGCGTGGTACGCCAACTCGCCCGTGCTGCTGATCGGCGGCCGGCACCTGACCAACGAGGATCTGCGCGGCGGCCTCCAGGAGATGGACCACCCGCGCCTCTTTCACTCCATCACCCGGTGGGCGGCGACAGCCCATGCCGCCGGACGCCTGCCGGAGTACATCGCCACTGCGGCCCGTCACGCCTTCTCCGGCCGCGGCGGGCCGGTGTTCCTCGACGTCCCGTGGGACGTTCAGACCGAAATGGTCGAGGAAACCGCCATCGTGTGGCCCGAGGACTATCGAGCCGGGCATGCATCGGCGGCTGCGCCGGAGTCCATCGACGAGATCGCCGCGCTGCTGGCGGGAGCCGAACAGCCGGTGGTCTTCGGCGGCACCGGGTTGCGTTGGACCCGCCAGCCCGCGTTTCTCGACGGGTTCGCCGCGATCGTCGAGGCGCTGGGTGCGCCGGTCTATCTCAACAGCTTGGCCCGCGGTTCACTCCCGTATGGTCACCCGCTCCTGGGCAACCGGACCCGTGGTTCGGCGCTCAGCCGCGCCGATGTCGTGCTGAGCCTCGGAGTCGACTGGGATTTCCGTACCGGCTTCGGCCGCAAGGTCGCCCCGGACGCCAAGCTGATCCACATCGACGCCGAGGCAGCCAAGGTGGGTTGGAATCGAGGAGCCGACATCGGGATAGTGGCCGATCCCGGGGCAGTTGCCGTGCAGTTGGCATCCGCCGCCGGCAAGTTCGGTCAGGTCGGTTCCCGTCAGTGGACTGAAGATGTCTTCGCCGAGGAGGCGCTCAAGACAGGTGTGGCTGCCGAGGCGGCCTCCGCCGACACCATCCCGATCCATCCCGAGCGATTCGCCAAGGAGGTAGCCGATTTCTTCGGCGACGACACGATCGTGTGCGCCGATGGCGGCGACATCGTTTCGACCACCGCCAAGTGGCTGCAAACGTCACGACCCGGAGGCCTGCTCGACCCCGGGCCATTCGGCTGTCTGGGGGTTGGGGCGCCATTTGCGCTCGCGGCGAAGACGGTCGAGCCCGACACACGGGTTGGGATCGTCTACGGCGATGGATCGTTCGGCTTCAACGGTATGGAGTACGACACCCTCATCCGCCACGCGCTACCGGTGGTCGGTGTGGTTGGGAACGATGGGGCCTGGAACAACATCAAGATGGTGCACCGCATGCTGTATCCCGACCGCATGGTGGCCGCCGACCTCGGGGTGCGGCCCTACGAGAAGATGGTCGAGGGTTTGGGCGGCTACGGGGAGTTCGTCGACGACCCGGCGGATCTGCACCCGGCTCTCGAGCGCGCGGCCGACAGTGGTATTCCGGCCTTGGTCAATGTCCATATCGCCGAGCAGATGCGGATCAGTTCGGCGTACGGCGTCTAGGAATCGGTGCTCAACTTCGGGGCAGATCGCGCCGTTGTTTCTATCCATGTCCACACAACCTGATACCCGACCATTCAGGTCGGCGGTACTGGCGGGGGCCGTCGCCGTCGTCTTCGTCGGTCTCTTGAGCGGCTGCGCCGCCTTCGAGGAAATCGGGCCAACCGGGCTCACAGATCTCGAAACCGGCGACTGCTTCAACTTCACCGGTTCGGCCTCGGTGGAGTTCGACCACGTCGATCAGTCACCGTGCGCCGCCGCTCATGATGCCGAGGTGCTCGGCAGGGTCGCGTTCGACGAGGAGGAGTACCCCGGTACAGCCTGGTTCAACGGTGTGCTGGCCAACAAGTGCAACAGGGTGGTGGAGGACTACTTCTCCGATGTCTTTGGGGGACCGAGTGAGGGACTGTGGCTCAGCTGGATCATCCCGACCGAAGCGTCGTGGGATGAAGGGTTCCATGCCGCCATCTGTTTTGCCGCCGCCGAGCGGGGGAAGTTGCGCGGCAGCGTGAAATGACTCGGTGCCTGGTTACTCAGCCAACCAGGAAGAACGACATCGTTGCGAACAGGATGCAGTAGATCCCAAACGGGGCGAGTCCGGCCTTGCGGATGACCCACAAGAGGGCGGCGATGGCGACGTACCCCGTGACCCCGGCCACGGCCATGCCGACAAAGGTCCCAGTCGGGATCCCCTCGGATGAGGACGCCAGGTCGACAAACTCGAGCAGGCCGGCGCCGGCGATTGCAGGGATCCCGAGCAGGAACGAGTAGCGCGCCGCTTCCGCCCGTTCGAAGCCACGTAGCAGCCCAACCGTGATGGTGCTGCCCGAACGGGAGATCCCGGGGATGAGGGCGAGCGCCTGGCCAAAGCCGAGGCTCCACGCGTCACGGTCCTTTGAGTCTTCGATCGTTCGTTGTCCCCGTGGAATCCAGATGGTGGCGACCATGACGACGCCCATGAAGAACATCGCGACCGCCACCGCCCTGGGCGTGTCGTTGAAATCCTCGAGGCTCGATTTGAACAGCAGTCCGAGCGCTGCGGCGGGAATGGTCCCGATGATCAGCATCCGGAGGAGACGTTTTCCGGTTTCCGTCCAGCGGAAGACCTGGGCCAGGTCGTGCCGGAAATAGACGAGAACCGCCACCAGCGTTCCCAGGTGTAGCACCGCTGACGTTGCCAACGAAGGCGCGTCCCGGCCCAGGAGTTCGGGTACGAGAACGAGGTGGCCGCTCGACGAGATCGGCAGGAACTCGGTGAGACCCTGGATCAGTCCCCAGAACGCGGCTTCGATGACTTCGCTGTCCAACATCGACGGGAGACTAGGCGGGTCAAGGCCGAAAGGCCGGATAGCCTGAGGTGCTACGGCGCCAGCAACACGACGAGGCGCTGGTCGATCGCGGCTGCTGCCACCGCGGCGGCGTATTCGCCGGGAACTGCGGCCAGACCGGTGTTCTGATAGGCAAACCCGTCTTGTGTTGCCGCCGAAACGACAACGCCCTCGACGGTGGTCGATGTATTGGTGAGCACGATGCGCACAGCCGTCCCCGGAGCCGGGTCACCTGGGATCGGCAAGGGCACTGCCCACCAGTCTTGGGGAATCGTCGGTGGGGTGGTCACACCGCTGGGCAGGAGCGGTTCGCCGGCGCCGAGGTCCCGGGCAGCGACCACCGCATCGATGTCAACGTGTGGAAGGACGCCATCGGGGACTTCACGCCATTCGAGGAGGCTCTCGCCAATAGTCTGGCCTGTGGATACCGGAGCGGTCAGGTACGGATGGGGCCGGGTCGGGGCATCGCTCAGGTCGATGGCCGCGGCGGCCGCAATGACGACAACGGCAGCGAACCAGCGTGCATAGGGAGGCCGACGTAACCAGAACACTCCGCGAACGTATCGGAAACGCACGTGTGGGAGAAGAGGGTTGGAGGACCCTCCCCGGATCCCCCCCTCCCACGAGGGGAGGGAGGGAAGCTTCCCGCAAGCAGGGGGAATGGTGGGGGACTTGCGTTCAGCCGTCCGGGGAGGGGATCAATGACCTGTGTATTTCGCACCACACAACCGCGCAGCGTAGCGCGTTGATACGGAGAATGGTGCGGAGGGCGGGAGTTTTGCGGCCGAGGAGCCTGCGTTGCTGCCCCAGGTGCCTCCAGATCGACTGATCGACCACATCGCCACTCCTCTGCTCCCTGGGCCGGTGGCCGGGAGCGTTGCTCCCCCGGATGCCTCATTGTGGCCTCTCGGCGGCGATCTGGGAAGGACCACTCGTCATTATTCATTGTGATGCGGCAGGACTGCGCCCATCGATAGCTCCAGCCGCCTCAATGAGTCGCCGCACACCATCGCGCAATGTCCCCAGCGAGGTAGCGAACTGACGGAGTACCTCCTCATGGGTGACCGGTGGGAATTCTCCGATCACTCCGGCGTCGTAGTCCGTGACTACCGAGATGTTGACGTACTCCATGTCCAGTTCGCGCACGAGGGGCACCTCAGGAGCCTGGGTCATGTTGATGACGCCCCAACCCTGTGTCGCGTAGTAGCGGCTCTCGGCTCGGGTCGAGAACCGCGGACCCTCGATGACGACGACCGTGCCGCCGTTGTGTACCACTGCTCCAGCGTCATGCATGGCATCGACGGCGAGTTGCCGCAGCGATTCGGTGTATGGGTCGGCGAAGGAGAGGTGTCGGCTCTCCGGCCCGTCAAAGAAGGTCGTCTCCCGTTGAGCGGTGCGGTCCACCAACTGGTCGCAGACCACAAAATGCCCGGGTTCGTAGTTGCGAGTCAAGCTGCCGACGGCGCAAGGACCGATGACAAGGGAAACCCCAAGTTCCTTCATTGCCCAGACGTTGGCTCGGTACGGGACCATGTGGGGCGGGTATTGGTGGTCGCGACCGTGGCGGGGGAGGAAGGCCGTCTCGACACCGGAAACCTCACCAACAGTGACCGGCGCGGCCGGCTCACCGTACGGTGTTGTCATGTTCAGCTCGCGGGGCCGGTCGAGGAATTCGTAGAACCCCGACCCACCAAACACACCGATCATCGTGCATCCCGTCACTGTGATCCTGCATGATGGTACCAGCGTGATGGTGCCCGTCCCGGGAAGCATTGAGGGCGCCGCCCCCACGACGGGAGACCGGCTCTACAATTCCCGCTCTGTGGCAGCTGTCATCGCCTTTGTTCTTGCCTACCTCATCGGGAGTATCGACTTCGGGGTCATCGTGCCTCGGGCGATGGGCATCGACATCTACGAACACGGCAGTGGCAACCCCGGAACCTCGAATGTGTTTCGTACCATCGGCAAGAGGGCGGCTGCGGTGGTCCTCGTCGGCGACCTGCTCAAGGGTGTTGCCGCGGCTGCACTCGGCGCACTCTGGCTTGGTGAGGTTGCCGGATTCGCCTGTGGGTTTGCCGCAGTGCTCGGTCACGTGTTTCCGGTCTGGCACAGATTCCGCGGCGGCCGCGGAGTGGCCACCGCCATCGGCGCCGCCCTTTGGCTGGCGCCGCTATTTGGTCTGGTGTTGGCGGTCGGGTGGGGTGGCGTCGTCGCGCTGACCAAGACTGCTTCGGTCGCCTCGATTGTGGCGATGCTGCTGTACGTGCCGGGGTTCGCCGTGACCGGCCATCGCGGCGCCTCGTTGTGGTGGGCGGCCGCGACTGCTGTGTTGGTCCTCGCCAGACACGCCTCCAACATCCGCCGCATCGTGCTGCGCCAAGAGCGGACGGTGAGCCAGTCGTGAGGCCGCTTCCCGAGATGCAGTCTGAAGTTTTGGCCCGCACGCCGGCGCTTCCCCTCCAGACTATGGCCCTGCGTGAGGCGCTTGGTCTGGTTCTTGCGAGTGATGTCGTGGCCGCCGCCGACCTGCCAGCCTTCGCCAACTCCGCGGTCGACGGCTACGCCGTGCGAGCCGTCGATGTAGCGACCGCACCGACCACCCTGCCGGTCATCGAGGAGGTGGCGGCGGGTGCGGTCTCGGCTCGCGATCTTGCACCCGGAACGGCGATCAAGATCATGACGGGCGCACCGATTCCGCCTGGAGCCGACGCGGTGGTGATGGTCGAGGACACCGAGCCCGCCGGAAGCGACGTATGCATTCTCAATCCCGTCGAGATCGGAGCCGCGGTGCGACCCGCCGGGGGCGACGTGACGGCGGGGACCTTGGTGCTCGAAGCTGGGACGCGGATCGGGTCGGCCCACTTCGGCGTGCTTGCCTCGCTGGGGGTTGCCTGGCCCGAGGTGCGGCGTCGCCCGGTGGTCGCCATCGTCTCGACCGGTGACGAGGTGGTTCCGCCCGAGACGGAAGTGCTTTCGCCGGGCAAGATCCGTGACGCCAATCGCTTCCTGCTGCGGGGCGCCCTCGAAGAGTTGGGAGCCGTCGTTGTCGACCATGGCATCGTTCCCGACGATGCGGCCGCCCTGGCCCGGGTCCTGGGCCACGCAGCTCGTGGGTCCGACGCGGTGGTCACCAGCGGCGGCGTTTCGATGGGCGAGTACGACGTGGTGAAGATGGTGTTTGCCGGCGGGAGCGATGTGGCGTTTCACAAGGTTGCGATGCAACCCGCCAAGCCGCTCGGGTTCGGGACACTCGACGGCACGCCGTTCTTCGGGTTGCCCGGAAACCCCGTGTCTGTGGTGGTGGCTTTCGAGCAGTTCCTCCGGCCTGCGTTGCTGCACGCCATGGGTGCGCGGGAGCTGTTCCGCCCCCGGGTGCGCGGCGTGATGACCGAGGGGGTGCGGACCGATCCTGCCAAGGAGGTGTTCCTCCGGGCGATGACGAGTTACGAGCCGGGACCCGGGTGGAGGGCGCGCCTCAGTGGCGGCCAGTCGTCCAATGTCTTGTCCGCCCTTGCCGCTGCCGACGCCTTTGCAGTAGCACCAGTTGGTGTCGGGGAGGTTGCTGCCGGCATGGAGGTCGATCTCGAGATGTTCCGCTGGCCTGCCACGCGGACGAGGGAGCAGGTGCTCGATGAGTGATGGATTCAGCCACCTCGATGCTGAGGGGAGCGTCCACATGGTGGACGTCGGAGGCAAGGAGGTCACCTCACGGCGTGCCACCGCTGAGGTGGTCGTGTCGATGGACCCCATCGTGAAGGATCGGCTGTTTGCCGGTGACCTTCCCAAGGGGGATGCCCTCGCGATGGTCAGGGTGGCGGCGATCATGGGAGCCAAGCGCACTCCTGAGCTGGTGCCGCTTTGCCACCCGATTTCGTTGGACGCAGTGACCGTCGACATCGAGCCGGTGGCCACGGGCGCCCGCATCGTGGTGACCGCCACCGTCGCGGCCCGCACCGGCGTTGAGATGGAGGCCATGACCGGCGCCGCCGTTGGTGCGGTCGCCCTCTACGACATGATCAAGGGACTCGATCGGGCGGCCGAGATTGGGCCGCTGCGACTCCTGTCGAAGTCGGGGGGCAAGTCGGGGGAGTGGAACAGATGAGAGCTGCCGTCATCACCGTCAGTGACCGCGTCAGCCGAGGCGAGGCCGAAGACCTTTCGGGTCCACTGCTGGCCGACCTGCTGGCGCAACTCGGCTTCGACGTAGCCCCGGTGGTGGTGACCCCGGATGGCGAACTCGCAGTCCAGGGTGCGTTGGTGGCACTGGTGAACGAAGTGGACCTCATTGCGACGACCGGCGGCACCGGCTTTGCGCCACGTGACCTGACTCCCGAAGCCACTCGGCTGGTGATCGAGCGTCCCGCCCCGGGGCTGGTCGAAGCCATGCGGGCGGCAACCTTCGGGGTGAATCCCCATGGCATGTTGTCACGCGGGGTTGCCGGCATCGTCGGGAGGACGCTGATTCTCAACCTGCCCGGCTCGCCAAAGGGCGTTCGTGAGTCACTCTCTGTAGTTGGGCCGGCCCTCCGGCACGGTGTCGAGTTGCTCATAGCGGCCGAAAGCGACCACAATGCGTGAAACTTCCGGTCTGAGTCGCGTAGATCCTTGGTGGACGCGCGCGCAGGGCCTACGCTTCCCCTGGCGTACGGAGTAAGGGACCTATGCAAATACTCGCCTTCATCTTGATCGGCGGCATCTGGGCGGCATTCTTATTGCCGTCGTTCTTCGAGAGCCGCCGCAAAGCACCGATCAGCACAACCCGCAACTTTGCCAAGTCGACTGCGCTCCTGGCGTCGGTCTCCTCGGCCGCGGGGCAAGAGACCATCTCCCGCCGTCGGACTCTGAGCCGTCGCCGGAACCTACTCATCGCGCTCGTCCTTGCTGCCGCGATCAGTCTCGCCGTAGCCGTCGTCCAGGGGAGCACGACGTGGTTGTTCGTGACCCTTGCGTTCGATGCAGCCATCGCCGGCTACATCGCCTATCTCGTCTACCTGCGTCAGCAACGTGCGATGACCCCGCGCACCGTCCCGATGCCGCAGAGTGAACCTGTTGTGGCTGAGGAGCCGCAGCGCCACACCGTGCGCGTCGTCAACGGATAGCGGTGACCGTGCCCGACCGAGCGCCGGTCGA
>CAYXMJ010000118.1:0-10120 GCA_964465915.1 uncultured Acidimicrobiaceae bacterium | reverse complement strand
CAAGGTCAGCGGTGGAAGCGGGAATTGGTAGACGGCGTGTGCCTCAGCATGGTGCCCGTCGCCGAAGTAGGAGACGTTCTCTTCGTGCGGAACGTTCGTCTCTGTGATGACGATGACCTCGGGATACGTCTCATCGAGACAGGCCCTGATGAACTGGATGATGCGGTGGGTCTGCGGAAGATGAATCGAAGCCGCGGCTTCCTCTTTCCAGATGAACCCGATGGCGTCGAGTCGGATCACGTCGGCGCCGTGTGCCGCATACGACAGGATGACATCAAGAACACGGATCAGCACGGCCGGGTTGCGGTAGTCGAGATCGACCTGGTCGGGGGAGAACGTGGTCCAGACCCACTCATCACCACGGGCGGTTGGAAACCTGGTCAGCAACGGGTGCTCCCGAGCCCGCACCACGGCACTGAGGTCGGCGCCGGGATCGCCGGTGCGGAAGAAGTCACGAAACGCGATGTCGTCGGTCCGCCACGAGGTGAACCATCCACTGCCGGCAGAACAGTGATTCACGACGGCGTCGACCATCAGTCGCCAGTGCGCGGCAATCGCCTCGATATCGGACCAATCGCCGTGGTCCGGGTCGACGGCGGTGTAGTCCAGGATCGAAAAGCCCTCATCTGACGATGACGGGAAGAACGGGAGGATGTGGACCCCGTTGCACAAGCCAAGCAGGTGCCCGTTGAGAAAGGTCAGAAGTGACTGCAGTGGCATAGTGCCGGGGCGCTGGAACTGGTCTGGATAGGTGATGAGCCAGACGTCGCGTTCGCTCCAGCGTTCGGTGCCGCGGTCCCGGTCTATTGGGTGGTGAGACGCGAGTAGCTCAGCGACGTCGGCGGCAATGGTCTGCGCGGTCTCGGCGCCGTACACATCGATGAGCAGCGGCATCCATTCTGCGCGGCGAGTCGAGATCGATCGCACCGGATCATCTCGTGACGGCGTCGCCATTCCTTACTCTCCTGTACCAAGAACGCAAGAGCCTTGGTTGCCGAATCGGGGAACCATCCCCTTGTAGGCCCTCTGATTTGTGACTACGGTATAACAAATCGGTGAGCCTGGGAAGCGGATGATCGGTTCTGGGGCTCCCATGGGAACGGGGATGGCCCTCAATGCGACCGCCATCCTCCGCTCGAGCTGAGGAAACATACGGAGGAGGAAGGTATGACATTAGCCAAACGCATGTTGCTGCTGGTCGCCTTGTTGGCGCTCGTCGCCGGCGCCTGTAGCGATGACGACGACACCTCGGACACGTCGGCCCCGGAGACGGTGACATCGATTGTCGAAGTGCCCGGCGAAACGGTGACCTCGATCGTTGAAGTCGAGGTGCCCGCCGAAGGCGAGACAGTGCTCAAGTTCTGGAGTACAGAAACCCAGACTGCCAGACTCGCCAAGACGCAAGAGATCATCGACGGCTTCACGGCGGCAACCGGCATCAAGGTGCAGCTCGTCCCGGTGGTCGAAGACGCGTTGCCTCAGGTGATGCTGACCAATGCAGCCTCGGACACGCTTCCCGATGTTGTGTTCCACCCGCTCGACTTCACGATTGGTTGGGCGAACGCCGGAGTCCTCGATGCGCAGGCGGCCAGTGAGGTTGTTGCCAACCTCGGCGCTGAGACGTTCTCGCAGGGTGCACTGGCAATGGCTTCGTCCGGCGGCGAGGTTGCTGCCGTGCCGAGCGATGGCTGGGGCCAGTTGCTGATCTACCGCAAGGACCTGTTTGACGCCGCGGGCCTCGAGAAGCCTGACACGTTCGACAAGATCGAGGCGGCCGCAGCTGCGCTCAACGATCCCGGCAACAACTTCTACGGGATCACTGCGTCGAACCAGCCAGACGCCGTATTCACGCAGCAGACTTGGGAGCACTTCGCCCTCGCCAACGGCTGTGAGCTCGTCGACGACGCCGCGACGGTGACGCTGGCGTCATCCAATTGCGTCGAAGCCATAGACTTCTTCACGAATCTGCTCAACAACTACAGCCCGGCCGGTCTGCAGGACGTCGTCACCACTCGGGCGACATACTTCGCGGGACAGGCGGCCATGATTGTCTGGTCACCGTTCATCATGGATGAGATGGCCGGTCTGCGCGACGAGGCGTTGCCGACGTGCCCCGAATGTGCCGACAACATTGCGTTTCTCGCTGAGAACAGCGACTTTGTTCCGTCTTTTGCCGGACCAAGCGGCGCACCTGCCCAGTACGGTCAGGTGTCGAACTTGGGTATCGGCAAGACCAACAACACGGAGGCTTCGAAGCAATTCGTCGAGTACTGGCTCTCTGAGGGCTACCTCGACTGGCTGTCTGTTTCGCCTGAGGGCAAGTTCCCGATGCGTCAAGGCACCCCCGAGGATCCGACCGCGTTCATCGAGGGTTGGCGTGCGCTCAGCACCGGCGTCGACCGTCAAGCCCCGCTCAGTGACTACTACGCGGAGGACGTGATCAACGGCCTGATCACCGGTTCGAACAACTTCGCTCGCTGGGGCTTCATCCAAGGCCAGGGTGAATTGGTCACAGCGGTGTACGCCACGTTGATCGTCCCCCAGACGCTCGACCAGGTGCTCGCCGGAGACCTCACGGCCGAAGAGGGTGCCGCCCAGATGCAGTCGCTCGCCGAAGAAGAGCAATCCTTCCTCGGCGGCTAGTCGAATCGAGTGGGGCCGGCTTCGTCCGGCCCCACTCCTCTTGCTTGGGGTTATTCGATCATGACGGATGCACCACTGCGCCCACCACAGGACCCAGCGGATGCCATGCCAAAGCGGCCGCGGCGCCGCAAGTCGGGCATGGCCAAGCGCGAGGGGCGCCTCGGAGCCGCCCTGATCCTTCCGGCCGTACTGGTGGTGGGTCTACTCGTCATCTTCCCCCTCTTCTGGAACATCGCGCTGAGCTTCCAGCCTGCTCGACTGATCAACATCCAGGAGGTCAGCCTGGTCGGGTTCGAGCCCACGCTGAACAACTATGAGACAGTCGTTGGTGCCAGCGACTTCTGGCCGGTGCTCAAGAACACCTTCGTCTACACGATCTTTGGCACCTTCTTCTCCATCCTGATGGGACTGTGGGCTGCGCTGGTGCTCAACAAGTCGTTCCGCGGCAAAGGCATCGTTCGTGGTCTGGTCCTCTTCCCCTACGTCGTTCCCGTCATCGCGGCCGCCTTCGTCTGGAAGATCATGCTGAACCCCACGTTTGGGGTCGCCAACGTGTGGATGGAACGCCTCGGCCTTCCCGCCATCGACTTCCTGAACACCCGCAGTTACGAAGTCAGCATGTTTGGCCTCTTCTCCTTCGAGATCCCGCTGGCGATGATGACGGTGATTGCCTTTGAGGCGTGGCGCTACTTCCCCTTTGCCTTCCTGTTCATCCTCGCTGCCTTGCAGTCCCTGCCCCAGGACATCAATGAGGCGGCCAAGGTCGATGGGGCAACGCTGTCCCAGCGCTTCTGGTACATCACGCTGCCCCAGTTGCGCCCGGTGCTCGCCGTGCTCGTCCTGCTGCGGTTTATCTGGACGTTCAACAAGTTCGATGACGTCTTCTTGCTGACGGGTGGCGGCGCCGGAACCAAGGTGATCACCGTCAAGATCGTCGACTGGCTGACGGGGCGCGGCAACGTCGGGGCCGCAGCCGCACTTGGCATCGTTCTGGCGCTGATTCTGATCGTGCTGGTGACCATCTACATGAAGTTCTTCTACGAGGAGGAGGCGACATGACTCGAGCCGTCTTCGAGGAGAGACTCTTCGGTGTGCTCAAGTGGTTGAGTATCGTCTTCTTCGTCATCATCTGCTTGTTCCCGCTCGTCTACATGGTGGCGCTTTCGTTCAAGCCAATCCAAGAGTTGCTGCTCGATCCCGCCCAGTGGTGGCCGACGCTCGAACAGGTCTTCGCTTTCGACACCTACGAGGCGGTGCTCAAGCCGGTCGACCAGGGAGGCCAAGGGTTCCTCACCTTCATCAAGAACAGCTCGATCGTTGCGGTGGCCACCGTGATCCTCACGCTCGCCGTCGGGATCCTGGCGGCCTACTCGGCGGCCCGGCTCAGCTTCTTCGGCAAGCGGGCGGTCTCGTTCGGCATGATCATGATCTACCTGTTCCCGGTGGTCGTCGTCGCGATCCCGCTGTTTGTGATGTTCAGCCGCATCGGGCTGCGTTCGTCGCTCTACGGCCTGATCATCGTGTATCTGGCTTCGACGCTCCCCGTAGCGTTGTACATGCTGCGCAACTACTTCAACGCCATCCCGGTCGAGCTGGAAGAGGCCGCCATGGTCGATGGTCTGTCGCGCATGGGGGTCATCCGCAAGGTGACCATCCCGCTGGCGTCCCCTGCCATCGCCGCAGTCGGGCTCTATGTGTTCATGATTGCGTGGAACGAGTTCCTCTACGCCCTGCTCTTCGTGCTTGAGCGGCGCGACCTGTGGACCCTCTCGCTCGGGGTCCAGCAGCTCGACAACCAAGAGGTCCCGAAGACGGTGCTGATGGCCGGCTCCGTCATCATCTCGTTGCCGGTGATTCTCCTGTTCTTTGCCGCCGAACGCTTCTTGCGAGAAGGCCTCACGGCCGGCGGCGTCAAGGGGTGAGCCCCAGCAGGTTGCACCGGATGGTGCCGCAGTGAAGATCGGCATGGTCTCGACCCGGTTCGCCGGACTCGATGGTGTGACGCTCGAGGCCGCCAAGGTGGCTGCAGCTCTGCGCGAAGACGGTCACGAATTCGTCTGGTTTGCGGGGGAGCTGGGACCTGAGTTCCACCCGGGGCGTCAGGTGCCGGCGGCGCACTTCGCAGCCGATGAGAACCGGCAGCTCGAGTCAGGCTGCTTTGGTGCCGGCGCCGACCGAGATCAGGTCGCGTCGATCATTGCGCAACGAGCGGCTCATCTCGAGGGCGAACTAGACCAGTTCGCGACCGAGTTTGGGATCGAGGCGCTGGTGGTCCAAAACGCCATGGCGATTCCAATGCAGCTCCCGCTCGGGATCGCACTCGCCAACCTCACCCGCTCCCGTGCTCTGCCCACGATCGCCCATCACCACGACTTCGGTTGGGAGCGGGCGCGTTTTGCCAACTGTGCAGTGCCTGAGGTGCTCGAAGCGGCCTTCCCTGCGACTGGGCCCCACATCGCCCATGTCGTGATCAACCGGGACGCCCGCGACGAACTCAGGGCACGCCGTGGGGTCGAGTCTGTCGTGCTGCCAAACGTCATGGACTTCGCGGCCACACCTCCGCGCGGCGACGGGGTTCGCTATCGCGTGGAGGCCGGTCTCGCCCCCGGCGACGTCGTACTGCTCCAGCCGACTCGGGTGATTCCGCGCAAGGGCATCGAACTGACGATCCGGCTGGCGTACGAACTCCGCGACCCGGCAATCAAGGTCGTGGTCAGCCACCCCGACGATCGGGTCGATACCTACTGGGCCGAGCTCGGCGCGCTGGCCGATGAACTCGGGGTCGACCTCCGCTTGGCACCGGCAGGGCGCGGCGCAAGTTCGCTGCCGGACGCCTACGCGGCGGCCGATCTTGTCTGTTTCCCGAGCCTGTACGAGGGTTTCGGGAACGCGCTCCTCGAGGCGTTCTACTACCGCAGGCCGGTGTTTGTGAACCGCTATTCGGTGTATGCCCGCGACATCGCTCCCACCGGGGTCGACTGTATCGAGGCCGACGGCGCGGTCACCAGCGAGGTTGTTGCGAGGGCAGCCGCGTGGCTCGAGGACCCGCCTAGTGCAGGCGAGGCTGTCGACCGCAACTACAAAACGGGTCGGGAACACTTCTCCTTTCGCGTCGTCCGGGAGCGGCTCGAGCCGCTGCTGCAAGGCTGACCCCGGCCGTCCGATCGGTCAGCAGTCGAGCCAGCCGAAGTCGGTATTGCCTCCGGAGATGACGACGCCGACCCGGCCGCCGGCGAACCGGTCGGCGACATGGCGAAGGGCGGCGAGGCCGGTCGCCCCGGAAGGTTCAACCACTGTCTTCATGCGCTCCAGATGGAAGCGAGCCGCGGCGACGATTTCGATCTCGGATACGAGCACGATCGCTACCTCGTGGCTGGAGAGGATGGCGAATGGGTTCGCACCGATTCCCGTGAGTAGCCCGTCGGCCAGGGTGCCCGGATTGGGTACGCGAGGCTGCCGGCGGCCGCTGGCGAGGGAACGGTAGGCATCGTCGACAAGTGCCGGCTCAGCGCCCAGCACGGTGGTGGTCGGCGAAATCGCAGCCGCTGCGATGGCTGCGCCTGAGAGCAGACCGCCGCCGCCAACCGGTGTGATGACGGCGTCGAGATCGGGAGCGTCCTCGAGCAGTTCGAGTGTTGCCGTGCCCTGTCCGGCGATGACTCGGGGATCCTCAAACGGATGGATCAAGATGCCGCCCGTCTCGGCGCAAACCCGGGCGGCCGTCTGTTCTCGTTCGTACTGCCCGCATTGCTCGATGATGGCGCCGTATCCGGCGACGGCATCTTGTTTCACCGCCGGGGCGTCGTCCGGCATGACCACCGTGCAGGGGATTCCACGGACGGCGGCGGCAAACGCCAATGCTGCGCCGTGGTTGCCCGATGAATGGGTCACCACACCACGCTCGGCGGTGGTCGCTTCCAGACTCAACACCGCGTTGAGTGCTCCGCGTGCCTTGAAGGCGCCGACCTTCTGGAGGTTCTCGGCCTTGAAACATGTTTCCACGCCGAGTTCTCGATTGAGCGTCGCCGAAGTCAGAAGTGGAGTGCGGTGCAGGTAGGGGCGGATGCGGCCCGCCGCATGTTGTATGTCCGGAAAGGTGACGGCCGGATCCATGGTGCCTCTCGTAGGTAGCGGGGAGTCTACGTCGGGTAGGGTCGGTTGATGAGCGCAACGGAGCACGTGGTGCGTGAGTTCTTTGCCGGCGAGGGGCTGTCTCCTCACGCCTGGTCGAATGGCCCGGGCGATAGGTACCCGGCCCACACCCATCGGTACGACAAGGTCCTGGGGTGTGTTGCCGGGTCGATCATCTTCCACACCCCGGATGGCGACGTCGTGCTGTCTGCCGGCGACCTGTTTGACTTGCCGGCCGGAACTCAGCACTCCGCGACGGTTGGTCCCGACGGGGTGCGCTGTCTCGAAGCGGCACGCCGTTGAGCGGGGCCGTGAGCGCGGGCCTCCTGCTATTCCGCGCCGATGGCGGTCGGACCGACGTCCTGCTGGCTCATCCCGGTGGCCCGTTCTGGTCCAAGCGCGATGAGGGCGTCTGGACCGTCCCCAAAGGGATCGTCGAAGCAGGTGAGGACCCAGCCGCGACGGCAGCGCGCGAGTTCCACGAGGAGACGGGGTTCCGCGTCCCCGAGACCGGATGGATCTCACTTGGCACCGTGGTACAGCGTTCCGGCAAGACCGTGCATGCGTGGGCGGTGAGTGGCGATGCCGACGCCTTGCAACTGTCGAGCAACACGTTCTCCATGGAATGGCCGCCACGGTCGGGGGTCATCGCGGAGTTTCCCGAGATCGACCGAGTCGAGTGGTTTACGATCGATGAGGCGCGCCGGAAGCTGAACCCGGCTCAGGTCGAGTTCCTCGATCGACTCATCGCCAACATTTGACGTTAAGTAGACCCTTGACCGCACCGAGTGGTATCCATAGACTATGGCACGGGTTGGGAATGGGAAGGCCGCCGTTAATCCGGTAGCAGAGAGGCGGTCAGATGGATTCACTGTCGACGCAGGTAGCGTCACATGAGTTCCCGACGACAAAGCGAGGGTACGACCCAGCAGCGGTCGATGCCTACCTACGTACTCTCGGGCGCGACATCTCCAAACTCGAGGGCGAGCTTTCGGTGACTCGGACCAAGTTGTCCGCGATGGAGAAGCGCATCAAAGACAACAAGGACGCAGACACCGTGGTCTCGACGGCGTTCCTCGCCGCCGCAGAGTCCAAGCGCAAGTTGCTCGAAGAGGCCGAGCAGAGGGCCGCGCAGATGATCGCCGATGCCGAAGCGGCAGTCGCCGACATCAAACCTCCCAGTAACGAGGAACTCGACCTCTTGCGCGACGAGGCCGAGCAGATCCTCAACCGCGCCAGGCGGCACCTGACCGAGTCCCGCGCCGAGGCAGACCAAACGTTGGAGGAAGCGAAGGCCGAAGCCGAACAGCTCGTGGCCGACGCCCGTCGTCAAGCCCTGGCGGCCGTCACGACGGGTCAGACCGAGACCGACCGCGATGTCGAAGCCGTACGCGACGAGTTGCAGCGGTTGGTGCTGATGCTGCGTAGCCTGAAGGCGGCCGTTCGTGAGGGTTTTGACTACGCAGAAGCAGGCAGCGAACAGCTGCGCGTGGTGTTGGGCGAGAGCGCAACGGCGTTGATCGATGGCGAACGGGCACGCCACATCAAGTAGCCCGACGCTTCGGTGGCCGTGTCGAGTCACTTTCCGCGAGGAACCCGGTACCATTTCCCTCGTCGAGCCCCAACAGCGGTGACGGATGTCCAAGAACCTGCAGCGCAGGCTGCGCGAACTGAACAAAGACGCGGAGAAGACCACCCGTGCCGCAAAGAAGAAGGGGTCCGCTCCTGCTCCGCCTGAGCCCAAAGACGAAGAGGTCTTGGTCGAGACCCTCGGGTTCGTCCTCGCCGTAGCATTTGCCTTCATCCTCTTCCTCGGAGTCGGCGTCTTTTTTGGGCTCCGTAACGTCGAGGACGCTATCGAGTCGACCACCGAAAGTGCCCTGCGCAGCAACGGGATGCCCGACGTCGCCGCCGAAGCTTCGGGTAACGAGGTCCTGTTGGTCGGAACCGTTACCGAGGAAGGTCAGGTCGCCTACGCACAAGAAATCGCGGCAGGAGTCGAAGGCGTCAGTGAGGTCAAAGCCAACGTCGTGTGGGTCCCGCCGAACGAAGCGGTGGAAACCACTACTGTCGCCGAACCGTTTGACGTCACCTGGGTCGGCGGCAGCGTCATCGTGTCGGGGACGCTCTCGGAACAAGCTCGCGTAGATCAGGTGGTCGCGGTCCTCGATGAGACCTTCTCGGCTGTCGATTCCGCCGCGCTTGTGGTGAGGGAGGGTCTGCCGGCCGAGGACGACTGGCTGGCATCGATCCTTCGAGTCGTTGAAGAGGTGAGCGCTGAGGTGCCTGAAGGAGCGGTCGTCGTCAACCCCAACGATAGGATCATCGTGGTTGGCGCTGAGTTTGAAACACGTCAAGACCGCCGCCTGGCCAAGGACGAAGTCGAGTCGCTCATTGCTGCCGTACCATTTGTCTTCTCCAGCGGACTCACCGTCAAGGATGCGCCCTTGGTGACTCGCGAGCAGGTTGAAGAGCTGCAGACCAACCTCGATGAACTGATCGAGGGCAAGGTGGTCGAGTTCGAATTCGGCAGTGCGGTACTCACCGACGAGGGTAAGACGCTGCTCGACGACATCGTCGCGGCGCTCAGGCAAGTTCCGCTTGTTCCGGTCGAAATCGCGGGCCACACCGATGACATCGGCTCCCCGGAATCCAACTTGGTGCTGTCGCAAGAGCGTGCCGAGTCGGTACTGGCGTATCTCGTGGGCTCCGGAGAAGATACCGACCGCTTCGTCGTCATCGGTTACGGTGAGTCGCAACCGATCGCGGACAACGCGACCGAAGAGGGGCGGGCTCGCAACCGCCGCATCCAGTTTGTGGCGCTGTTGGAGGAGAACTGACCAGATGATGTTCGTGGCTTCCCAGATTGTGATCTGGCTGGTCCTTGCCGCCATCTTCGGGTTCTTGGTCGGCTGGGTCGCCAAGGGGCGCGGTGGTATGAAGCGCCGCAAGCGTCGCCGTTTCTGATCCTCCGCAGCCGATGCGGGTACGCTCGCAGTAGCAAGTCTGCGGGAGGATGACATGGAACATACAGCGGCTGGAGACATCCAATGGGATCCTGCCCCCGCGGAACACTTCACCGGTCGGGTCTGGTTCGGGCCTCTCGATAGTCCGCGACGCGACGGTGGTCTCAACGCTCTCGGCGTCATGTTTGAACCCGGGGCACGCACCGATTGGCATGATCATCCCGATGGTCAAGTTCTCTATGTCACGGCCGGCGCCGGGTTTGTCCAGGCCCGCGACGGTCGAACCGCCAAGGTGAGCGCGGGCGACGTCGTGTACGCGCCCCCGGGCGAGGTGCATTGGCACGGGGCGACGGCGTCGACGCCGATGACGCATCTGTCAT